>JBOHGH010000113.1:0-14370 GCA_050699975.1 Pseudonocardiaceae bacterium
CGTCCAGGCGCTGCTTGGCCCGCAGCGACACCGACCAGCTGTCCGGGCCGACCTCCTTGAGGACCGCGGCGACCTCGGCCTCCGACGTGGTCCGCACCAGATCCACCACGCTCTCGACTTCCTCGCTACGCAGTCCCGCCACGTCAGCCAGCCGCACCGTGGTGTGCACCAGCCCCAGGCCTTGGGCCGACGCGGACTCGAGTTGCGCGCCACCGAGGACGGTTCCCAGCATGGCCAGCCAGCCGAACGGGTGGGTGTCCAGGAGCTCACGGGTGGTCGTGTCGGGGTCGACTCCCGCACTCAGCAACCGGGCGGCGATCGCGTGAGTGCCCTGGTCGGCCCGGCGAAAGCAGCTGGTGTCGGTCACCAGGCCGGCGTACAGACAGCGGGCGATCGGCTCGTCCAGCGCCACATCGAGCGCATCGAGCAGCCGCAGCACGAGCACCGCGGTGGCCTCCGCGCTCACGTCCACCACGTGATGGGTGCCGAATCGATCGTTAGTGGTGTGGTGGTCGATCACGAGCACGGCGCCGGAGGTGTCCACCCGGTCCGAGAGGCACCCCAGCCGGTGCCGGTTCGCGGTGTCCAGCGCTACCAGCAGCTCCGGCTGCGCAGGTACCTCGTCCGGCGCCACGAGCAGGCCCGCGACGTCCAGCCCACGCAGCGACTCCGGGGCGTCCACCAGCTCACCAAAGGTCACCCGCACCGTCACGCCGCGCTGGTGAAGTGCCAGACCGAGAGCCAACGCGCTGCCCAGCGCATCGGCGTCCGGTTGCACGTGGGCAACCAGCGTGACATCCCGCGCGCCACGGATGAGCTCCACGGCGGCACGCAGTTCCGAGTCCGGATCGACTTCCACTCCGATGACGTGGCGGTCAGTCATCGTCCGCGGTGGAGTCGCGGGGCGGACGGTACGGATCGGGCTCTCCGGCGGGCGACGCGCCTGCCGCGATGCGGGCGACCTCGGCGTCGGCGTCGTGCGCCTGGGCCAGCAACTCATCGATCCGGCGCACCCCGTCCGGGACGTCATCGCAGCGGAAGGTCAGGGTGGGGGTGAACCGAACACCTGTTCCGCGGCCGACCAGGGACCGCAGCACTCCGGTCGCGCTGGCCAGCGCGGCCGCCGCCCCGGCGGTATCCGGTGGGGTGTCGACGGTCTCCCCGAGCACCGTGTAGTAGACCGTCGCGTCCCGGAGGTCCCCGGTGACCTTCGCGTCGGTGATCGTCACCATCGTCAGCCGCGGATCTTTCACTTCGTGCTCCAGGCTGGATGCGACGATCTGGGCAATCCGTTTGGCGAGCCTGCGGGCCCGTGGGGGGTCAGCCATCTCAGCGTTCTCCTCACATTCCGTTGTTCGGGCACGGCCCGGGAGTACTCAACGCTAGCTGTCGTCTGGACCCAGCATCCGGTGCCGGGCGCCCAGCAGCTCCAGTTCGGGTCGTCCGGCCACGAGCCGCTCGCACGCGTCGAGCACGTCGCGGATATGACCGGCGTCGGCCGCTACGGCGGCCACGCCGATCAGCGACCGGCGGTGCAGGTCCGCATGCCCGGCCTCGGCCACCGCAACGTCGAAGCGCTGCCGAAGTTGCGCGACCACAGGTCGGACCAGCGAGCGCTTCTGCTTGAGGGAACGAACGTCACCGAACAGGACGTCCAGCTCCAAGGCGCCGACATACACCGCTCACCACCGGGTTTGTCGCTCTTCAAGGACCACCAATCCCGGGGTTGG
The DNA here is from genome assembly GCA_050699975.1 of Pseudonocardiaceae bacterium. Classification (GTDB taxonomy): domain Bacteria; phylum Actinomycetota; class Actinomycetes; order Mycobacteriales; family Pseudonocardiaceae. The sequence continues at coordinate 1,731 of JBOHGH010000113.1, forward strand.
TGGTCCTTGAAGAGCCACCAACCCCGGGATGGTCAGGTGCGGGGTTTTTCGCGCATCTCGTAAGTCTCGATCTCGTCGCCGACCCGAAGGTCGTGGTACGACGAGAGCGTCAGACCGCATTCGAAACCCTCACGGACCGATGCCGCGTCATCTTTGAACCGGCGCAGTGACGACACCGTGAAGTCTTCGCGGACGACCACATTGTCCCGGAGCAGCCGGGCCTTGGCGTTGCGCCGGATCTCCCCCGAGGTGACCATGCAGCCGGCGATGGTGCCGACCTTGGAGGACCGGAACACGTCGCGGACCTCGGCCCGGCCCAGCGCCACCTCCTCGTACTCCGGCTTGAGCATGCCCTTGAGGGCCTGCTCGATCTCATCGATCGCCTGGTAGATCACCGAGTAGTAGCGGATCTCCACACCCTCGCGGTTGGCCAGTGCGGTGGCCTTACCGTCGGCCCGGACGTTGAACCCGAGCACGACGGTGTTGTCCGCGATGGCGAGGTTGATGTCGCTCTCGGTGATGCCACCGACACCACGGCTGATGACCCGCAGCTCTACCTCCTCGCCGACGTCGATCTTCAGCAGGGCGTCTTCCAACGCCTCCACGGTGCCGGAGTTGTCGCCCTTGAGGATCAGGTTGAGCTCGTTGGTCTCCTTGAGCGCCTGGTCCAGATCCTCCAGGCTGACCCGGCGGCGCCGCGAGGCGAGCTCGGCGTTGCGCTCCCGGGTACGCCTGCGGTCGGCGATCTGCCGGGCGATGCGGTCCTCGTCGACGACGAGGAAGTTGTCGCCCGCACCCGGCACCGAGGTGAACCCGTGGACCTGTACCGGCCGGGAGGGCAACGCCTCGATGACGTCATCGCCGTGCTCGTCGACCATCCTGCGGACCCGGCCGTAGGCGTCGCCGGCGACTACCGAGTCACCGACCCGCAGCGTGCCCCGCTGCACCAGCACGGTAGCCACCGGACCGCGGCCACGGTCCAGATGCGCCTCGATCGCCACCCCCTGGGCTTCCATGTCCGGGTTGGCGCGCAGGTCCAGTGAGGCATCCGCGGTGAGCAGGATCGCTTCCAGCAGCGAGTCGATGTTGGTGCCCTCTTTGGCGGAGATATCGACGAACATGGTGTCGCCGCTGTAGTCCTCGGGCACCAGCCCGTACTCGGTGAGCTGGCCGCGGATCCGAACCGGGTCCGCGCCCTCCTTATCGATCTTGTTCACCGCGACCACGACCGGCACGCCGGCCGCCTTCGCGTGATTGATCGCCTCCACCGTCTGCGGCATGACGCCGTCGTCGGCGGCCACCACCAACACCGCGATGTCGGTCGACTTCGCACCGCGGGCCCGCATCGCGGTGAACGCCTCGTGACCCGGGGTGTCGATGAACGTGATCAGGCGCTCCACACCGTCCAGCTCGCTGGCGACCTGGTATGCGCCGATGTGCTGGGTGATCCCACCGGCCTCGCCGCCCATCACGTTCGCCTGGCGGATGCTGTCCAGCAGGCGGGTCTTGCCGTGGTCGACGTGACCCATGACGGTGACCACCGGCGGCCGGAACGCGAGGTCCCCCTCGTCACCGGAGTCCTCGCCATAGGACAGATCGAAGGACTCCAGCAGCTCGCGATCCTCGTCCTCGGGGCTGACGACCTGGATCTTGTAATTCATCTCCTGCCCCAGCAACTCCAGCACGTCGTCGGAGACGGACTGGGTTGCCGTCACCATCTCGCCCAGGTGGAACAACGCCTGCACCAGCGCGGCCGGGTTGGCGTCGATCTTCTCGGCGAAGTCGGTGAGTGAGGAGCCGCGACGCAGCCGGACGATCTCGCCGATGCCGCGCGGCAGCCGGACGCCGCCAACCGACGGCGCCTGCATGTTGTCGAACTCCTGGCGCTTCTGCCGCTTGGACTTACGGCCTTTGCGCGCGGGGCCACCAGGGCGACCGAAGGCACCGGCCGCGCCGCCACGGCCACGACCACCGGCACCGCCACCACCGCCACCGCCACCACCGGGACGCGTTGGTCCTCCCCGGAAGCCGCCGCCAGCTGGAGCTCCGCCACCACCGGTGCCACCGGGACTACCACCGCCACCGCGGAAACCGCCACCGCCACCGCCACCGCGACCACCTGGGCCGCCGGGACCGCCGCGGCCGCCACCGGGACCTCCAGGACCGCTGCGCCCGCCATCACCGGAAGCAGGCCGACTCGAGCGGCTCGGTCCGGTGCCCGGGCTGGGTGGCCGGGGCGGCATCATGCCGGGATTCGGCCGCGATCCGCCACTGCTGGTCGGGCCGCTGCGACCGGAGGTCGGGCGGTTACCTCCCGCAGGACGGGGTGGCATGTTGCCAGGCCCAGTGGGGCTTCCGGCCGGACCTGGTCGCGGTCCCGACGAGCGCGACGGTGCAGAACCACCGACACCGAAGGGGTTGTTGCCGACCCGGGGCGACCGCGGACCCGGCTTCGGCAACCGCGGGCGAGGCGCCCCGGTAGCAGTGTCAGCGGCACCGCCATCGTCAGGCCGGGGGCCTGGACGCTGGTCGACCGGCGGGCGCTGCTGAGCCTCCCGATGGTCCGCAGCCGGACGCTGGGGGCGCGCCGGACTAGTCGTCGCGGCTGGGCGCTCATCGACGGCCGGAGGCTGGGGAGTTATCGGATGCTCCGCAGCGGCCGGGCGCTGGGGAATCACCGGCCGCTCCACAACCGGCTCCGCGGGCGTCGAGCGCGGGGGTGCCCCCGCAGCGGCAACATCCGGCGCAGGCACCGGTCGAGGGGGCGACGGCGCGGGGCCAGGCCTAGGAGTACGAGAACCTGCTGGGGGGCGGGACGCAGTCGAACCACCACCGCTGCGACCCCTGGCCGATGCGCCGTTGGCCTGCGACGCCGACCCTGCCCCGGAGGGAAACGAGTCACGAAGCTTGCGGGCGACCGGCGCCTCCACCGTTGAGGAGGCAGACTTCACATACTCACCGAGGTCGGCAAGTTTCTTGAGAACTTCTTTGCTGGTGACACCGAGCTCTTTCGCCAGCTCGTGCACGCGGGCCTTGCCTGCCACTGCTCTCCTCACTGATGGAGCCGGCGGCAATCCCGCTCGACCCCGTTGCTAACGCATGTCCATCGCTGTCAGAGCTTCACGGCTGCGGGTACATGTCGGATCGGCCTGCTCTCTACGTTGACCGTGCGCCCGGGCGGTCCCGGGACTCGGGTGGGTCCGCAGCGAACCGAGGACCGATGGCATCTCCGGGCGGCTGGGTGAGGTAGGCGTGCACCGCGACGGTGTCGAGCGTCCCCGCGCAGCGCAACGCCCGCGGAAAAGCCCGGCGCCGCTCGGCGAGACGCAGGCACCTGATGTCGGGGTGCATCCACGCGCCCCGACCAGGATGCCGACGCCGCGGGTCCGGGACCAAGGTCTCGTCCACCGCCACCACACGCAGCAATCCGGAAGCCGCCGCCCTGGTCCGGCAACCCACGCAGGTCCGGATAGGCTCGGCGGGCCGCTCGAGGCGGCTGTGCCGGATCTCGTCCGGGCAGGCGTAGACCGTCCCCCGACGGCGGGCCATCACAATTCTAGCGCGCGCCGGTCGCTGGTGGAGAACCGGCATTGGTCACCGGTACCTCGGCGCGCGGTGCACTGACCGACGGGGACCGAATCGGGTCCGCATCGCTCCGGATGTCGATCTTCCAACCGGTCAGCCGAGCGGCCAGCCTGGCGTTCTGGCCCTCCTTACCGATCGCCAGCGACAGCTGAAAATCGGGGACGATGACCCGGGCAGTCTTGGCTCGGGCATCGACGACTTCCACTGAGATGACCTTCGCCGGGGATAAGGCATTGCCGACGAACGTCGCGGGGTCGTCCGAATGATCGATGATGTCGATCTTCTCACCACCCAGCTCGCTCATCACGTTGCGAACCCGCTGACCCATCGGGCCGATACACGCGCCCTTGCCGTTGACTCCCGGGACGGTCGACCGCACCGCGATCTTCGAGCGGTGCCCGGCTTCCCTGGCCACCGCGGGGATCTCCACGGTCCCATCAGCGATCTCAGGAACCTCCAGGGCGAACAGCCGGCGGACCAGGTTGGGATGCGTGCGGGACAAGGTGATCTGCGGTCCGCGCAGTCCCCGGGACACCCCCACCACATAACACTTGATCCGCTCGCCATGCCGGTAGGTCTCCCTCGGCGCTTGCTCCACCGGCGGGATCACGCCCTCGGTTTCGCCGATCTGGACCACCACCACGCCACGTGCGTTCGCCCTGGCGTCGCGCTGCACAACCCCGGCGACGATCTCGCCCTCCTTGGCGGAGAACTCGCCGAAGGTGCGCTCATGCTCGGCGTCGCGCAACCGCTGGAGGATGACCTGACGGGCCGTGGTGGCAGCGATCCGGCCGAACCCCTCGGGCGTGTCGTCCCACTCATGAGCAACGTTGCCGTCGGCGTCGAACTCTTGGGCCAGCACCCGGACCTGGCCGGTCTTGCGGTCGACATCGATGCGCACGTGCGCCTGGTGACCCTCGGTATGCTTGTACGCGGTGAGCAGCGCCGTCTCGATGGCCTCGAGCACCGTCTCGAAGGCGATGTCCTTGTCCCGTTCGATGGCGCGCAGCGCGGCGATGTCGACGTTCACCGTTCCTCCAAGTCCTGCCGTCCCGCCGCGTCGAGCGCAGCGAGCTCGGCGGCCGGCGGCTGGTGAAATTCCACTTCCACCACCGCACGGCGCAGCTCCGCGTAGCGCACCCGGCGAAGGGCTCCCGACACCAGCAGTGTGACGCCTTCGTCGTCGCAGTTCCCGATCCGACCGACCAGCTCCGCGCTGTCTGCCACCGCGACCCGGACCAGCCGGAGCCGGTTTCGCCGCCAGTGCCGGGGCCGGGTCAGCGGCCGGTCCACCCCGGGCGAGGTCACCTCGAGGGTGTAGGGCCCCCCGAGCAGCTCGTCGCGGTCGTCCAGGGCCAGCGATACCGCACGGCTCACCGTGGCGATGTCGTCCAGCCCGACGCCCGCATCCGAATCGATGATCACGCGGACCAGCCAGCGCTGGCCTGCGCGTACCTCGTCCAGGCCCTCGAGCTCGAACCCGGTACTGACCACCGCGTCCCGCACCACCGACTCAAGCGCTGAGCCGGAGTTCGCGGGCTGAGTGGTCACCATAGCCTCCTGCATGGAAGTGACTGTCTGTCGGTCGATGTGGCAATGCGGGCGACGACCAGCGCGGGGCGCACCCCGGTCGAGATCACCCAGGGTATCGCGTCGCGGGAACTATCTGCGCCAAATGGATCACGGTGCTGTGCACGGGCGGACGAGGGGGCTGGCAGGATGGTCAGCCGTGTCCGGACCCCGCCCCAGCCGACGCCGCATGCTGGCAGCCGGGGCCGCGCTGCTGGTCGCCGGCCCGGCAGTGCTGGCCGGGTGCACCGGATCTCCGGCGGCGCCCGAGCGACCCGACCCGCTTGAGTCACCGGCCCGGCGCGCCGAGGCTGACTCGGCCCTGGCGCAGGCAGTGGCCCAGACGGCGGCCCAGGTAACGGCCCAGACGGGGGCCCGGACACACCCTGCCCTGGCCGCAGCGGCCAGGGCACTCGCCGCAGACCGGATGGCACACGCGATCACGCTGCGTGCTGAACTGCGCCGGGTACGGCCCACACCGGCTTCCAGCAGTGCCGCCCCGCCAGCTGCGCCCACGCCCGCGCCCCCACTCGCTGATCCTGACCTGGCCGGCGCTCGGGCCGCCCTGCTCCAGGCGGTGCACGCGGCCCAGGACGAAGCAACCCAGCTGGTCCTGACCCTTCCCGGCTACCGCGCAGCCCTCCTGGCCTCCATAGCGGCCTGCTGCGCCACCCACGCCGCGCTGCTGCCATGAGCCCCTCACTTCCCGATATGGAGACATATCGCAGCGATCAGACCCCTCATGACCGCGATATGTCTCCATATGGGGCTCGAACGATGCCGGTGGACGCGCTGCAGGCTGCGCTGGCCGCTGAGCATGCGGCGGTGTGGGTTTACGGCCTTGTGGGTGCCTTTGTGCCGGATGACCTGGCCGGCAAGCTCGACGAGGCCGCTGTCGCGCACCAGGCCCGGCGCGATGCCACCGAACGCACGCTGATCGACGCGGGCGCGCGGCCCGTGCCGGCTGAGCCGGGCTACCTCGGCCCCGAACCGGTCACCGATGCCGCATCGGCGCTGCGGCTGGTGATCACTGCGGAGACCGACGCGGCGGCAGCGTGGCGCGCGGTGGTGGAACGCTCGGTTGCAGAACACAGTCCAGCCGAGCCGAGCCTGCGCGCAGCTGCGCTGGACGCGTTGACCCGAGCGGCCGTGCGGGCGACCCGGTGGCGCGCCACCGCAGGTATCGCCCCTCCTACGGTGCCGTTCCCGGGTACGCCCTGAACCAGCGGCTACCGTCTTGGTGTGCACACCGAGGAACTCCGCATCCAGACCGGTTCGCGCGAGCAGGTGCGTGACCTCACCGCGGAATGCCGCGCGTTCCTCGACCAAGCAGCCGCGCGCGACGGCCTCCTGCACGTGTGGGTGCCCCATGCCACCGCGGGCCTCGCGGTGATCGAGACCGGGGCGGGCAGCGACACAGACCTGCTCACCGTGCTGCGTGAGCTGCTGCCCGCCGACGGACGCTGGCGCCACCGGCACGGTTCCCCCGGGCACGGCAGGGACCACCTACTGCCTGCTCTGCTGCCGCCCTACGCCAGCGTCCCGGTACTCGGCGGGCAGCTCGCGCTGGGCACCTGGCAGTCGATCTGCCTGGTGGACACCAATGTCGACAACCCGGTCCGCACGATCCGGTTGAGCTTCCTGCCCGGCTGACTACTTGTGACCCAGGTTTACTTACGACACAGCTCCTGCAGGTGCGCCACCGCGCCGTCCACCGGTACCTCGGTGCGCTCCCCGGTGGCCCGATCCTTCACTTCGACGACTCCCGACGCGAGGCCGCGCCCCACCACGAGAATGGTCGGCACGCCGATCAGCTCGGCGTCGGCAAACTTCACGCCAGGGGTCGCCGGGCGGTCATCGAGCATCACCCGCAGCCCAGCCACGCTCAGCTCGGCGGCCAGCCGCTCGCTGGCGGCCCGGGCCGCGTCGTCTTTGCCCGCGATCACGACGTGCACATCGGCTGGGGCGACCTCGCGTGGCCAGATCAGCCCGTGCTCGTCGTGGCTCTGCTCGGCGATGGCGCCGACCAGCCGGGACACCCCGATTCCGTAGGAGCCCATGGTGATCCGGATCGGCTTGCCATCAGGCCCGAGTGCGTCCAGCGCGAAGGCGTCGGCGTACTTGCGGCCGAGCTGGAAGATGTGCCCGATCTCGATACCGCGGGCGGCGACCAGGGTGCCAACCCCGTCCGGCGATGGGTCTCCGGCGCGCACCTCGGCGGCCTCGACGGTGCCGTCGGGGGTGAAGTCACGCCCGCACACCAGGTCGACGACGTGGTGGTCGGGCCGGTCGGCCCCGGTCGCCCACGCAGTGCCCGGTACCACCCGGGGGTCGACGAGGTAGCGCACGTCATGGCTGGCCAGTGCACCCGGCCCGATATACCCCTTGGTCAGGAACGGGTGCGCGGCGAAGTCCGCCTCGTCCAGCAGCACCACCTCGGCCGGCGCCAGCGAGGCCGCCAGCCGTTTCAGGTCGACCTCACGGTCGCCGGGGATTCCGACACCCAGCAGTGCCCAATCCTGCTCGCCGGGTGGCCGGGTCTTGACCAGGACGTTCTTCAGGGTGTCCGCGGCGGTGAAGGTGCGGCCGAGATCAGCGCCGTTGAGGTGTGCAACCAGCGTGTCGATGGTCGGGGTGTTCGGGGTGTGCAGCACCCTGGCTGCCGGCTGACCGTCTATGGGCAGCTCCGGCGGCACCGGCGTGGTCACCGCCTCGACGTTGGCCGCGTACCCGGACTCGGGGCTGCGCACGAAGGTGTCCTCGCCGGTCTCCGCTTCGGCGAGGAACTCCTCGCTGGCCGAGCCGCCCATCGCGCCGGACATCGCCGACACGATCACGTAGCGCAGTCCAAGCCGGTCGAAGATCTTGACGTAGGCTTCGCGGTGGCGCCGGTAGGACTCCGCGAGTCCCCCGTCAGAGAGATCGAAGGAGTACGAATCCTTCATCAGGAACTCCCGGCCGCGCAGGATCCCGGCCCGGGGTCGCTCCTCGTCCCGATACTTGTTCTGCACCTGGTAGAGAATCACCGGATAGTCCTTGTAGGAACTGAACTCCCCCTTGACGGTGAGCGTGAACAGCTCCTCGTGGGTGGGGCCGAGCAGGTAGTCGGCACCCTTGCGGTCGTGCACCCGGAACAGGTTCGCGCCGTACTCGGTCCAGCGCCCGGTGACCTGGTAGGGCTCCCGGGGCAGCAGCGCGGGGAACTGGATCTCCTGCGCGCCGATCGCGTCCATCTCCTCGCGCACCACGGCCTCGATGTTGCGCAGCACCCGAAGGCCCAGCGGCAACCACGAGTAGACCCCCGGGGCGACGCGGCGGACGTACCCGGCGCGCACCAGCAGCTTGTGGCTGGGCACCTCGGCGTCCGCCGGGTCCTCGCGCAGGGTGCGCAGGAACAGCGTCGACAGCCTGGTGATCATGATTTTGGGGCTCCTCGAACGGCGGACACGCAGGGACGCAGCGTATCCGCAGCCCGGCTTGTCGGTCCTCCCGGTTACCTTCGCGGGCATGACCCTCTCGACCTGCGTGGGCAGCAATCGTGGGTAACCGGACGGCGCCCGCGTGGGGCGCGCTGCTGGTTGTCGCCGTGGTCGTGGTGCTCACGCTGCTGTCCAACCGGCCGCCGAGCCCGGTTCCGGCATCGGCACCGGCCCAGGAGTTCAGCGCGCAGCGGGCACTGGGCCCGCTACGAGAGTTCGCCACCGAGCCCCGCCCACTGGGCAGCGCGGCCAGCGATCGCACCCGGGACTACCTGGCCGGTGCACTGCGCTCGGCGGGGTTCTCGGTGGAGATCACCAGGGGGGTGGGGGCATTCACCGTCGAGGGTGTGGCGGCCTTCGGCCGGGTGGACAACATCGTCGCCACGCTTCCCGGGCGGGACCCGACCGGCAGCGTCGTGCTCGCCGCGCACTACGACTCGGTCACGGCCGGTCCGGGTGCCTCCGACGACGGCGCGGCGATCGCCGCGATGCTGGAGACCGTGCGCGCGCTGCGCAGTGACGATCAGTTGCGCAACGATCTGGTCCTACTGATCACCGATGGCGAGGAGAACGGCCTGCTCGGTGCTGCCGCGTTCGCTGACCAGCACCCGCTGGTCCGGCAGCGGGCGGTGGTGCTCAATTGGGAGGCCCGTGGGGTCAGCGGCCCGTCGCTCATGTTCGAGACGTCGCGGGACAACGCGGCGCTGGTCAACCTGTTCGCCGACGCCACGCCGCACCCACACGGAGACTCCTCGCTGGTCGAGTTCTACCGGCTGCTGCCCAACAACACCGACTTCACCGAGTTCGCCGGGGCCGGCCTGCCCGGTTTGAACTTCGCCTACATCGAGGGCGCGGCGCGCTATCACACCGCGGGCGACAGCATCGCCAACCTCGACCTGTCCAGCCTGCAGCACCACGGCGCGAACATGCTCGGGCTCACCCGCGCGCTGGGAAACATCGACCTGGCCACGCTGGCCGCCGACCACGACGTGACCTTCTTCCGCTTCCTCGGACCCGTGATCAGCTACCCGGAAGCGCTGGTGTGGCCGCTGGCGCTGCTGGCCGTGGTCGTGCTCGCCGGGTTGGTGGAGCTGGCCCGGCGCCGGCGGCTGCTGACCGTTCCGCGGCTGCTGCTGGGCGTCGTCTCGGTGGTGTTGCCGCTGGGTGTCGCCGCCCTGGCGGCGCAGGGCCTCTGGTGGGTCCTGGTGGCGCTGCGACCCGACTACGCCGATAACCCGTTCCTCTACCGCCCGCAGCTCTACCAGCTAGCCGTCGCCGGGTTGGCCGGACTCGCGGTGCTGGCCTGGTACCTGCTGCTGCGCCGCCGGGTCGGCCCGGCCGCGCTGGCCTGCGGCCCGCTGGTCTGGCTGGCGCTGCTCGGCGTACTCACCGCCTGGACCGCACCCGGGACGTCGCATCTGGTCGCACTGCCCGCGCTGTTCCTGGCGGGTGGCGGGCTGGTCGCCCTGCTGGCACCAGGACGCTCGGTCTGGCCGGTGCTGGCGATCACCGCCGGCATCATCCCGGCCGTCGTGCTGCTGATGTCGCTGGGAGTGAGCACCTTCGACACCGCCGGGCTTGCGGAAGGCGGGGCGGCTGCGGCACTGCTGGCCCTGTTCGGGCTCACCCTGCTGCCGCTGGTCGAACTGTCCCTCCCACCGGTAGACCAGGCCCTCGGCAGGCGCCGCGCCGTGCTGGTTCCGGTTGCCGGAATGGTCCTGGTGCTCGCCCTGATCGGGGCCGGCCTGGCCGTGAACCGGGTCGACGCAGCACATCCACGCCGGGCGAACCTGACCTATGTGCTCGACACCGACACCGGCCGGGCCAGCTGGGTGAGCCGGGATTCCGAACCAGCCGAATGGACCCGCCGGTATGTGACCGAACGTTCCGAGTCCGTCGTAGCCGGCTTCGAGGACGGTCCGGTGTGGACAGGTCACGCTCCAACCGTGTCGATACCCCCTCCCGAAGCGACCTTGCTGTCTCGCCAGAGTGACGCCGTTGAGCTGCGCGTTTCCTCGCCGCGCTCCGCCCCGAAGGTGGTGCTGCAGATCGACCACCGCATCGACCAGGTCATCGTCACCGCCCCCGGGCTCGCTCCCGCCGTCATCACCCTCGTCGGCACCGGGCAAGGCCGATGGCCCACCGAAGTGCGTTTCGGCGACCTGCCACCTGAGGGCATCGGCGTCACACTGCGCACCACGCACCAGGGTCCGCTGCGGATCGCCGCCTACGACCAGACCCACGGGCTGGCCGACATCCTCGGATTCCAGCCCCGCCCACCAGACCTCGCGCCACGGGGCTCGAACAGTGACGCAGTCATCGTGGCGCGGACCTACGAGTTCTGACGTCGGGAATTCGGTTGCCCGCCACCGGCGTGTCGGGCCACGCTGTACGTCACGATGACGGCAGGTGCCCGCCTTGCGGGCCCAAGACGGTGGACACAGCGGGAGGAGGTGGCGGGCATGGCTGCCTGTGGTGTGCAGCTCAACCTGACCTCACACTCTCGCCACCCGACCGGCTGATCTGCTCCCAGGGGTGGCGTCACCCCAAGGAGACCCTCCCGTGCCACAGCACGACCGGCTGCCCGTGCGGCGCAGCCGCTTTGATGACCCTGTTACCCGACTTGATGAAGCTGGCGCACGGCGGCATCGACGCCAGTTCGACGACGACGAACCGCCGGCCCGCCCCCGCACCTCCAACCTGTCGCCACCCGATGATGACCCGATCGACGGGGGCCGGTGGTCGACCTGGGACGTCGCCCAGCACGGTCCGGCACCCCACCCGGATTGGCTGGTCACCGAACTCGCCGCGGTCGACACCGAGCTCGGCGTGCTCAAGACCGGCAAGGAAGCCGACGTGCACCTACTGGAGCGCGCAGTACCCGGAACGTCCCGGTCCTGCCTGCTCGCCGCCAAGCGCTACCGCACCGCCGAACACCGGATGTTCCACCGCGACGCGGCCTACCTCGAGGGACGGCGAGTGCGCCGCTCCCGGGAGACCAGGGCAATGGCCCGGCGCACCGCCTTCGGTCGTGATCTGCTGTCCGGGCAGTGGGCAGCCGCGGAGTTCAGCGCGCTGTGCCGGCTCTGGCACCTGGGCGCCCCGGTGCCCTACCCGGTGCAACTGCACGGCACCGAGCTACTGCTGGAGTACCTCGATGAACCGGACGGGCAAGCGGCTCCCCGGCTGGCGCAACTGCGTCCCGAACCTGCCGCGCTGCGCAAGCTGTGGGACCAGCTCATCGACGCGCTGGTGGTGTTCACCGACGAGGGCCTGGCCCACGGTGACCTGTCCCCGTTCAACCTGCTGGTGCACCGCGGGCGGCTGGTCCTCATCGACCTGCCGCAGGTGGTGGACATCGTCGCCAACCCGCAGGGACCGGCGTTCCTCGCCCGGGACGTGCGGATCGTGACCGACTGGTTCACCGCCCACGGGCTGCCCCGGGAAGTCGCCAACGCCGGAGCAGCCCGCGTCCTGCCAGACACCGAGTCAGGCTTCAGATTCCCGGGCTGACCGAATGGCTCGCGCTGCACCGAGCCATCAGAATGACGCGCGCGGCCGGGCTTTTACCTGGACAGCGTGCATTGGGTTTCGCAGTGCTCAAGGGCGGCCAATTTCTGGCCGATGAGGTAGCCAAGCTACAGTGCCAGGAATATGGAGCTGTCAGCGCCAACTGGTCAATCGGGTACGATTTCCACTTGGGAGGCTTTGCAAAGTCAACACCAGAACTCCATACCTTTCATTGACGGACTTCGAACAACGCCACCGCTTACGAATCCGATTGGCGTCACCCGACGACAGCCTCTTCGTGCTGGCTGATCGGCACGACGACACCGCCGTCCCGATTGTTGCCGGACCAGCCAGATGAGTGTAGCGTCACACCTTGAGGGTTATTCAGGCGGCCGTGTAGAAGTGCAGGCCGATTACAGCTGAGATGGTTGTCGCGAATGTTGCAAGGGGGCGACGGTAGTCGGTGTGCATGATTCTCCAGGTCTTGAAGTTTGCGA
>JBOHGH010000114.1:0-14135 GCA_050699975.1 Pseudonocardiaceae bacterium
ACCCATCCAGACGGGAAAACACCTCAGATCACGACGCTGATTATGCCGACTGACCACAGACAACCAACGCGGCTACCAGCCCTCCAGCCACAAGGTCGACATAATCCGGCGGTCCACATAAGCCGATGATCTGCGGGTTTTCGTGCGTAGCAAACGGGCCGCCCAGAGGGTGTTCGACAGCGTCTGCGGCGTGATCGAACGGCGGCTCAGGCTCAAGGTGAACCGGGAGAAGTCCTCGATCCGGCATGCCGCGGAGGCGACGCTGCTGGGATTCGGGTTCTTCCTCCACGACTCCCAGGTCAGGATCCGGGTCGCCCCGAAGGCGATCACGCGGCTGGCAAATCAGCTACGGATCTTGACCCGGCGGAACTGGGGTGTGTCGATGGTTTACCGCATCGGCGCGATCAACCGGTTCACCACCGGCTGGATGGCCTACTTCCGGCTCGCGGACTCGGCAAGTACGTTCCGCGATCTGGATGGATGGCTACGCCGCCGCCTGCGGCAGATCCACTGGAAGCAATGGAAGACCACCGCCGCCAAGCGGCACAACCTGCGGATACGCGGTATCTCCGAGCGCAACGCCCGAAAATGGGCCGGTAGCAGCAAGGGATACTGGCGGGTTGCCGGCTCCGGAATCCTCCACGTGTCTCTGCCCAACACCTACTGGACCCGCCTTGGCCTCAACACCCTGAGCCAGACCTGGCAGCGTCTCTACACAACGGCTTGACGAACCGCCGGATGCGGGCCCGCATGTCCGGTGGTGTGAGAGGGGGCGGGGCGACCCCGCCCCCTACTCGATTCCCATAGAGGCGAATTCGGCAGCAACGCGGACCAGACACGCGGACCAGACAGCGGGGCCGACCATGGGGCCGGACGGCGCGCAGAGTGACCGTGCAGCTCCGCGCACGCATGGCTGCGTAATCATTCCAGAGCATGCCAGCGCCAGTTGTTCTCAACCTTGCGCTTGCCAAAGATCTGGTGGTCCGTGTCGTCGCGGAGGGCGCCGCACTGAGATGGGAACGGGCAGCACGCCGGATCGGGTGAGGTCTGCTACGTCGATGATTGGGCCGCCCAGGATCCGGTTGAGCAGCTCCGCTTGGCTCGGCTCTAGTGCGACGCATAGCCCGAGCACGTTCAAGAGGTCCAGCAGGTTCCCTGTCGTCTCGGCGTCCCAGTTCGGCCGGATATCGTCCAGGGGTGATCCGCGGCGACCTCGCGGTCGTGCTGACCGGTAGTTGAACCATTTCCGCACGATGGGCATGCCGGAGACCTGGTAGGCGTAGACGGTGGGCGGCACGGGTTCGATGCGGCCCTTTCCGATGAGTAGCGCGCGGCTGGCCGCGTCGTAGTCAATCCGGTTGGGGAGGTCACGGGGATTGTCGGTGATCGGCAGGATAACTCTGGGCTGCTCCGCGTGCGGCAGGCGCGGTGCTCTAGCCGGTCTTCCGGCCTGCGGATCGGCGAATCGTTCGCCGTAGGTGTGTAGCCACACGACCATCCTGCCGATCTCCACAGCGTCGAGCCATATCTGCCGGTCGGCGGTAAGGGGTACACGGATGCCACCGGGAGTCGCCAGTGGCTCGTGGAAGCGCGCGGTGAACGCTGGGTGCCCTGTCGTTGCTGCGATGTAGGCCAGCAGGTCCTCGGCAGACACTCTGATGCCCATCCTGGCGCTCAGGTGGTCAAGGATTGCGGGAGCGGTGTTGGAAATCCTTCCATCTGCATCTCGGAACAGGGGAAGTACCCGTCCACCGTGATGACCCTGGAAGTGATGCATGTCCGGCACGTGCGCTGCGAACACCAGTGCCGGACCGGCAGTCACGGCGTGCGCGTGCTGTTCGGAGACGAACACCTGGTGTGGGTTGTGCACAGCCCACAGGTCTGGGCTTGGCCGGTGATGCAGGCGAGGATCGGGGATGACCCATTGCCGGTCGAAGGAACGATAACTGATCTTGACCGGCGCCGGGGCCTGGCCGCGCTCGGAGCGGAACGGGCTACGAGGGTGGATGAATCCTTCGACAGGTGGCGGGACACGGTCGAGATTTGAATCCGGTGTCTCCTTGAACAAGGTGTTCTTCTCGTGGGCGGGCGCGCTGATGAGGCGGTTCCATCGGGCCTGGAGGGCGCCGGGTCGGCTGGCGTAGACCCAGGTGCGGTTCGAGCGCATACCCGGCCCGCTCCAGGGCAGCAGGTCTCCGACGGCCACATAGGTGTCCCAACCGGCCTCGGTCGGCGGAAGCAGCGGATCTTGCCAGCCGCGGCGGCATTCCCGCCATTGCGGCGAGTCGATTGTCAGTTCGTGGAGGGCACGGAACTTCTCATCCTGGATGCCCGCGACGGTCGCAAACCGGATGCTGGCTGGCTTCGACGGGTTCGGCGGACCGCAGCGGACGAAGACACCGATGCAGAGCGGGTGCTGGTTGGCGCGGAACACTCGAGTGCCCATGTTGGACTGGTGGCCCTCCGGGCTGAGATCGATGATCCAACCCTCGTCGGCGGTGCGTCGGAGGTACTCCCGCATGCCGGCGAAACCCGGTCCCGTGGTGTACGCGGAGGTCGTGACGAACGCGACCACGCCGCGGGCTTGTGAGGGGTGCGCATCGAAGACTTTCCAGGTGGCCCAGCGCCAGAAGTAGACGTAAAGGTTGTACATACGCTGTTCGTAACGCCCCATCCCGGGGGCGCGGAATGCGTCCAGGCTGGGCCGGAGTGCACGATCGGGGCAGTGTTCCTCGATCCAGGGTGCGGGGCTGAGCTTGCCCGCGCGCTCCAGGTAGGGAGGGTTGCCCAGCACGACCATGACCGGCGTCTCGCGCTTAAGCCGGTCGGCTCCCCGGCGGGACTGCTTGATCGCCTCGTACATGGATCCGAGTTCGTCGTGTTGCAGTTCGGGATCGTCAAGGGTGTCGGCCAGAAACCGGAGTTCCTCGTCGGGGATATCGACCGCCCGCTTGCGGAACGCACCGTGCAGTCGTAGCTCAGCGACTGCAAACGGCGCGGCCTGCTTCTCGAACCCGATCAGTCGCTTAGCTAGTGACCTCAGCCGGCCTGCGACGGCGCCCGACCCCTCCGTATTGCGAGCCGTTTCAGCAACGCGCTCTACGACATGCGCCAGGTAGCTACCGGTTCCCATCGCGGGATCGACCACAATGACATCTTCATCGCCGAGCCCTCGCCCGAGCCCGAGCATGTTGCGCAGAATCTCGTCGACGAACTGCGTCATGAAGGCCACTAGTGGACCGGGCGTGTAGTAGGAGCCGCTCCTGCGACGCAGCGCAGGGTCGTAGCGCTCCAGGAACTCCTCGTAAAGGTCGACATAGGTGTCCTCGGGGAATTCGGTCCAGTCGACGGTTCCGATTACTCGCAGCAGAGTGTCGATCGCGACGCCATGCTGCGCCCGGAGATACTCGTCGGTCAAGACGTCCAGGGCCTTACCGAGCAGCAGATGTTTCTTGCCGAGCTGTCGGGCAATGCGGTGGACATCGACGTCGGAAAAGTCGATTCCCTCGTTCCGTGCCAACAGCAACGCGAAGGTTACCGTTTGCGCATACGCATCGGCGAAGTCCTTGTCGTCTAAGCGTGGGAAGAGCAACTCTCGCCAGTCCCGGGCGAGGTCCGTCATCGTTCGGCCATGAACGAGTCCCCGAGCCTCTCGCTCGATCGAGTCGCCGATCTCCTCACGTAGCAGCCGGCACAGACCAGCTACCGCACGGACCAGCTGCGCCACGGTGCGCGGCCGGTCTGGCCCCCACGTGAGGAATCCGGCGACGACCTGCTCGAAGTCACCATCAACCGCAGCGAGTCGACGACCGGCATGGTCAAGCGTCGGCGCCAGCCGCGCCACGCGGCCTGCGAGTTGACCGGAGTGATAGAGCGCCCACTCCTGGCCGTCGGTGTAGAGGACATTCGGGAGTAGGGCGAGCCGCTGCCACTGCTTACGGTCGTGCGCGGTGGGGCTCGACCACGTGTCTGGGACACGCTTGCCCGGCGCCTTTAATTCGAGGTAACCAACCGTGGCGCTACCGACCCGGACAGCAAAGTCGGGACGGATGGAGATCTCAGACAGGCTGACCTCGTCGAAGGCTCGTACGTCCAGCCCGAGCGCACGGCCGACCTGACGAACGAGGTCCTCAACCGGACCGCGAATCAGCGCCTCGCGTTGGCCTACACCGGCAGCGAGCTTGGCCGCAGCCTCATGCCCGAATTCTGCGATGGCGCGCGCAACCGCTGTGACGGCAAGCGGCCGCTGGCCCGATGTGCCTGCCCGTGAGCTACCCATCGGACTATGTCAGCCGAGCGAGGAGAGATTAGGTCAAACCGGACATATCTGTAACCTCTTGTGCATCTTTTGTGCACCTTGACCGGCACTATCTACCCGACATCGCACGCTTGGTCCCAGATGATGACGGAGAAACTACACTCCGTGACGTCGAGCGCACCGTATGCCGGGGCCCAAGTAGACCATCAGCCAAGCGTCCAGGTCGGGCTGCGCTACGCCGAACAGATCGTGACCATCCATCGAGGAGGACAAGACCCCCTTCGAGAGCTAGCTGCCGCGCTGCTCGTAGCGTCGCCGCCACCTGCGACAGCGGTCGACGTAGTCGGCGAGTTCATCGCGGCCGAGGTCCGCGGCAGACCAGGGTTGGTCGACGTGTTCACCCCGCCATATGTACGCAAGTGCGTCCATTTCGAGTGGGGGCAGGACCTGCACCACAGTGAGGGAGTAGGCAGGGTCCTCGAAGGCGTCTAAGGTGGCCCACTCAGCGTCCGTGAGATCGGTGAATACTTTGCCGTTCGCCTCACCCTGGCCCGAAATGAGGCCGGGATAGACCCTCCCCGGTAAACGCACGACTCGCCAGCCGGGGGCGGTCGCGTTCTGGTACTGAGGTATGCGATCGATGAGGGCGCTCACAACGTCGTCAAGGACGAGCGTGCCGTAGACGAAAAGTTTACTGGTTCCCTCCAATGACCGGGCCGGCTGGCCAGAGCTCGTGGAGTTCGCTTGGAGTAAGCGGGCGCCTATAGGCTTCACAAAGCACCTCCGCGAGCCCTGTACCGCCCGCTTCGACGAGTCTGACGAACCAGTCTATCCCTGCGGGGTAGGACCATAAGTAGGACCGGAACTGCGGATTCCTGCTGCGGTCGTAAAGTTCACGGGCGATCTCCTCGTCAGCCCACCAGGGGACCTGATGGCGCGCCAGGCCGCGACACTCCGCAGCGGTCACGCCGCTATTGACCAGGATATGGATCTGCCCGCGAACCAGGTTCATGAAGTGATCAACTCTCGTGCGGGCACAGATGATTTCGTCATCGGGAGACGCCACCCACGGTAGAATTTGAGCCAAGCCCTCAAACAGGACTTGGTGTGGACAGTGGACGGCAAGAATCCTCGGCCACTCGACGATGTTCGACTCGGCTTGCGCGGTGAGACTGGAGTACTGCAGGGCGTGCCCAAGAACCTCGTGAAGCGCGAAGCGATAGGCATCAACGCGCGTATATGATGTCTTGTTCCTGTTGATGCGCAGACGTGCGTCGTGGCCTGCACCGTCGAGCCAATACGACCAATATGCATCGACCTCGACGTCTTCGATCGTCAGGTTGAAGTCAGCGTCGGTATCGACGAGCCGGCGGATACTGGACTCGTACTTGGCTGCGTACTCTCCGATGGCAGAGCTTACGTCAGCTTCCGGCAGCTGCTCGCTCATGGCGCCAAGATTCGTCCAGGTGTGCTCATCCCACGAGATTCCCAGTGACCCGAGGGCCTCTTTAGCGATCCTTGCGCGCTGCTCGATGTAATCCCGAGTCCAACCGCGGGGCGCGCAACCCTGGGTAAGTGAGATGTAGTCATCGAGAGGTAGTTGTTGGCCGAGAAGGGCGCAGAGATACGCGATGTGGGCTTCGAGCTGCGTCTTGAGTGCTGGTTGATGCTGTGTGTCGACCTCGATCCGGAGTCGAGTGAGGTCGTCGAGTGCGGCGAACCGGTTGTCGAACGGGCTGGGCTTGTCTGGCGGAGGTGCGCAGTCGAAGTCGATCACAGGGGCTTCGCCGCGTGACTGTTCCAGAGCATCCCAGCGCCGCACCGCCTCCTCGACCGCGTCACGAAGCTGCACGGCTGACTTCCCACCTCAGCGTCACAGCCTGGCTCGGCTGGAGATAGTCACGAGTCAAGGTGATGAGAGCATCGCCATCATCGTCGGTGCACACGAGGTCCTCGATCGCCGATACCTCGGACCCGTCGGCTTGCTCCTCAATGGCAGTGCAGTTGAGGAGCATGTGGACGCCGCGGTGGCGGATGTTCAGGGTGAGGTGGCGTGTGTAACGCGGAACAGCCTGCCGCCAGTAGTGATCGTGGACGAACTGCCCGCCACGGCAGAAGTACGAGATTGTAGCGACGTCACCGGAGTCGATCCCCGGCGAGATGTGGCAGGCGAACTTGGACAGATTGTTCATGTCGTGAGTCCGCTGGATCGCCACTTTGCGGTCATTGCCCGGTGACGGCTCGATCACCAGAGTACCGTCCGTGGTCTCAAACCACAGCTCTCGCGTCAGACGCTTGACCGGACGATTCGTCAGGTTGAGGAGTTGATGCGAATAGGTGATTGTCGACCACCCTTCGCTGTCGATATCAATGGAGCAGGTCACGTCGAGCTCGACAATATGGCCGGCGAGTTTCGCCAACTGGGCAACCTCTGCGTCGGACAGGCGAAGTTGCTTGGCTAGTCCCACAAGCGATCGGGCGATGCGCTGGGCGGGCGCTTCTCCGGGTTCAGACTCGGAGCTGCCGAGGGTGAGGGGGAAGGTGGCGGCAGCGGGGGAAACCGTGCGAGCTTCGGCTAGCACGTCTGACCGCCATCCGGCTTGTCCGTTAGTGGGTGCTTCGAGGCCCCGCTCGATCGAGTTGAGCACTTCGGACATGGTTGCGGAGACAGGATAGGAGCTTTGATCGGCTGGTCCGGTTGGCGGGATCGGTCGAATAGTCGGCGTTGCTGCCCGCGGCGTGGAAGGTTCGGGGACGAACTCGATTCCACCGTCGTGGGTTTGAAACAGTTGGTCGACCTTCCAGCCGGGAAACATGCCCTCCAGGATGCGACAGTGGTCCGCGTACGGGAGTCCAACCAAGTCGCCGGACAGCCACCGGTAGAACTGTGCCTTGCTCGGCCAACCGCCCTTGAGAGTCCGATCGATGTCCGCAGCGACCCGGTCGTATTCACGGCAAAAGGTGCTGTGGGTTTGCAAGTGGCGGTGCTGGAGCAGCACCTTCAGCACGATGGGCTTGGCGTTCAACGGGTTGACCCTCCTCGGCGCAAGACGAGACGAGACTATCACGTTCGGGAGACGCGGAGAGACCAGGTGAGGTACAGAAGTTCGAGAAGAGACGATCACGGGGTCGAGAACAGACCCTGACCTGGCCGAACCTTATGGCGTCGCCCGCTGACGGCGGGTGGCAACCACACAGACAGTCGAGTCAGAAGGGCAAGCTTCATGGCAATCCCCAGGGGTCACCGATTCGCAATCCAGTTCGACAAAGCGTTTCCTCAGGGCTTGGTTCTGATTGGCGACATCGCGCCGGACAACGAGTACCAGACCCGCGACGACAAAGCAGCCGGCCGGCCAGTCCGACAGAAGATCGACAACGTGACGGGCCAGCGGCAGTGGAAAGCTACCGTCACTGACCCCGACGAGCCCAACGCCAAGCGAGCATCGTTCGAGATCACGTTCGTCGCAGACGTCCAACCGGTTCCGACTACCTCGGAAGTTCTGCCGGGTATGCGTCCCATCGAACTCGAAGAGCTGACGGCTGAACCCAGAGTCGCTGGCAACGGCGAATTCAAGTACCAGTCCTATGTCTACCGGGCAACCGGCTTCAAGGCGACGGCTACGGCGGCCGGGGCTCGATCGTCGCAGTCGATCAAGCCTACCGGCGCTGGTGGGAGCGTTGAGCCCGGCAAGGCCGCGTGATCCCCGCGATGAGTACTGGCGAGTTCGCGCGGGTTCGGGGCGCTGGCCGGGAGGGTCGTCCAACCACCCGGCCGGTCTCCGGCCCACCTCCCCACGATGCGCCACCTGGGAGGGACTCCCCAGGCGGCCTGATGGCGTCAGACCAGTCCACACGTGCCTGGGAAGCGGCGTACCGGCAATACGGCCGCGCATGGGAAACCACGGCTCGCTCCCGCAAGGGCGACCCGGCGGCAGCACGGGAGATGGCGTCGGCGTCCTGGGCAGTAGCGGCTGCGTGGCGGCAGATCGCGGCCGCCACCACATTGCCGTGGTGGACGTTAGCGGCCATCGAGTCCGCCGCAGCGGCGTTCGAGGCCCAGGCACGCGAATGCGAAGCACGCGACGGGAGCGACGGTCGTGACCGTGGATAAAGCCACGAAGCCTGGGCCGCCGAGGACGTTGATGCAGGCCCATGAGGAGTTGGTGCGTATTCGGCCGGGTCGGGATGCGTCGTTGGCGGCGTGGCTTGCTTATCACCAGCGATCAGCGGCGTTGTATGCCGAGCTGGCCGAGATTGATCGGGGTCACCATCACGAATGCCTCTATTGGGAAGACCGTGAACGGGAACACGCCGAGGAGGTCGCAGCCCGGATCAGGGCGGAGGGACGCAAGTAACGACGGTGCGGGACGCGCTATGGAAGGGAGGTGGATGGTGATGCGGATGAGTGACCGTTGGGCTGTGTTGGTCGAGCGACGACGGGCACGGAAGCTGTCGCGAAACCGGCGGCGACGCATGCGGCTTCTGCGGGTTCGGTTGACGTGGCAAACGTGCCGACGGTGCGGTAGCAGCTCGTTTGCTCCGGCGAGTGCTGACCGGCTGTGCGGTGGCTGCCACAGCCTGCAATAGCACACACCGCAGGGACGATCGTAGAAGGGTGAATGAATTGCGCACCAGGGGTGGTGCGGCGATGCCGCACGCCCTCATAAAGCGCAAGACCGTCGTACGCGCAGAAGCGGAATCTTCGGCTACCAACCTGTCCGCTTCTGCGCTGTCCACACCGAGAGTTTGGAGTGAACAGTGGCAAGGATAGAACGGGCTGCACCCACGGCGCCAGGCCCGAATACACGAAAGGTGTTCCCGGGCGGCAATCGCGTTGCCCACCGCCCGAGCTGGCTGGGCGGGGGTGAGCCCCGATGAGCCGGCTGGCGTGGACCGACCCGGCGCCGCTGGAGGTGGAACGGCCCCGGCTGCCGTGGTGGACGATGCTTCCTCGCAGGCTCCTGCTGGCCGCCTCGCCGATCATCGCCGTGGTTGTGGTGGTGATGGTTCTGGTGTTCGCCTCCCGCCGCGTGTGGCGCTACCCGCTGTTTCTGATCAGCGGCGCGATCGTGGCCGGCCTGGGCGTGAGTTACTCGTGGTGGGCGCCGGTCTGGCTGGCCTCCGGGCTGGCGGTGGCGGCTGGCTCGTGGGCGTGGGCGCACCCGGACTCCTTCGAGCGGAGCGCCGCGCGGCAGGTGCGGTCGGAGTGGCGCCGCGCCCTGGTCTACGCCTGGCCGTGGCGCCGGGTGATGCTGTTCTCGGAGTTGACCAAGCGCACTGGGCACCGCCAGCGCCGTACGCATTACCCGACGCTGCGGCGGGTGCGGTCCGATGGCTGGCGTGACCGGGTGTCGGTCAAGTTGTTGCACGGCCAGTGCGCCGATACCTACGCGGCGCACGCCGCTGAGCTGGCGCACTCCTTCCGGGCCCACTCCTGCCGGGTGCGGGTGGATCGGCCGCGGCGGATCTGGCTTGACTTCGTGCACAGCGACCCCCTCGCCCAGCCCGTCGGGACACCGGACCTGGCCCACCCCGGCGCAGCCGTGGATCTGGCGCGGGTGGTGATCGGCCGCACCGAGACCGGCCGGCCGTGGGTGCTGCGGCTGCTGGATCGGCATGTCCTCGTCGCGGGGGTGAGTGATGCTGGCAAGTCGTCGGTGATGTGGGCGGTGCTGCGTGCTCTGGCCCCCTGGATCCGGGCCGGGATGGTGCAGGTCTTCGGGATCGATCCCAAGGGCGGCATGGAACTCGGACGGGCACCGGACCTGTTCGCCGGGCTGGTGTTCACCAACGGCGCCGACGCCGTTGCCCTCCTGGAACACGTCGCCACCCTGACTCGCCAGCGCGCCGCAGCACTGCGCCAACAGCGCACCCGCACATGGACGCCCGCCTCCGGGCAACCGTTCGTGCTGCTCATCGTCGACGAGCTGGCCGACGTGATCGCCTACCAACCCGACAACGCTCTGCGCAAGCGCGCCAATCTGGCGTTGCAGTCCATCCTGTCCCAGGGCCGGGCGCCCGGGGTGTGCGTGATCGGGCAACTCCAAGACCCGCGCAAGGAGATCATCGACTTCCGGCACCTGTTCCCCACCAAGATCGCGATGCGGCTCGATGAGCCCAAGCAGGTGGACATGGTCCTCGGCGACGGGGTGCGGGAGCGCGGCGCAATAGCGCACGAGATCAGCGAGGACACCCCTGGCGTGGCGTGGTTCAAGGTCGACGGCCGCCGCGACCGCGCCCGAGCCTTCCACACCACCGACACCGATCTCGACGAGCTGTCCGCCTACGTGACTGCCGGACACGACCAAGCGCCCACCCTCCTGCTGCCCACCGGGAGAGGAGCCGCGTGATGACCACCACCGCGATTGATCTGCTGGACTCTCTCCGCGCTCACCTGGCCGCATTCGACCTGCCGCCGATGTGGTCGGTGCACGTGGTCGCGTCCTTCAGCGGATCGAACGTGACCGTGCAGCTCGCCCGCCGCGAATCAGCCGAGATCGCCGGCGCGCTGCTGGCGTGGGCCGACACCCTCACTGAGGTCACCGCCGAGGCCTGGCGGGTGCCCGCTGGGGACTGTGTGCACCTGTCGGTGATCGGCCGGCTACCCGGCGGCGTGTCCATCCGGGTCTACGGCAGCGTGCCGTTTTCCCGGCACGGCCTCGGCGCGGATCTCGCCCCGGACGCCAGCAAGACCGTGCCGCTGGCGGTGCTGCGCGAGCGGGCCACCCTCGGGGAGGTGACCGTCTGATGACGTCCATTCCATCCGCCCCCGTCGACGTGACGGGGATGACCAGGGCGCAGCGAGCCGCGCTGCCCTTGACAGCCGAGGTCGCCCTGGCACTGGCCGAGCAGCACGGAGTCTGTGTGCGGCCGCTGGCGATGCGCCGGATCGACACCACCACCGGCCGGGTAGACGTCGTCCCCGTCCCCTGCGGCTCAACCCGGGAAGATCAGTGCCGGCCGTGCGCGGACAAGGCGCGGCGGTTGCGGATGGTGCAATGCCGCCAAGGCTGGCACCTCGACGCCGAGCCGGTCACCGAGCGGGCACAACCGACCGAGGAGCAGCAGGCGCTGCTGGCGGCCCGGGCCGACCTGGTCGCCGTCCACGCCGAATGCCGCGAGGTCGGCGATGAGGCCTCCTGTGAGCAGATCGCCGAGTCCGTGGCCGAACTCGACGCCGAACTACGGTCACTCAGGGTACGCGGCCGACTGTCCCCATTGGACCCACCACCCAAGCCGATCAAGCGCTCCACCCGCCGCCGTCAGGACGCGCCGGACCTGCCCCGCCGCCCCGTCGAGAAACGAACCCTGGGGCGAGTATTCGCCGGGCGCTACCGGCCCTCCACCTTTCTCACGCTGACCCTGGATTCTTACGGGCGGGTGGATGGTGACGGCGCGGCCGCGGACCCCGACGAGTATGACTACCGCCGCGCCGCCCGCGACGCCATCCACTTCCCCGCCCTACTGGACCGGTTCTGGCAGAACACCCGCCGCTGTGTCGGCTGGGACGTGCAGTACTTCGGCACCGTCGAACCACAGAAGCGCGGCGCGCCACACTTCCACGCCGCCATCCGCGGCGCGATCCCCCGCGCCGAGCTACGGCAGATCGTCGCCGCGACCTATCACCAGGTGTGGTGGCCGGCACACGACCAACCTGTCTACACCGACGGCCGACGGCCGGCGTGGGATACCCGGGCCAAGGGCTTCACTGACCCCGACACCGGCCGGCCGCTCCCGACCTGGGAACAGGCCTGCGACGACCTCACCGAACCCGCCCACGTCGTCCGCTTCGGCACCCAACTGCACGTCAAAGGCATCCTCGGCGGCACCGAGGAAGCTGATCGCCACGTCGGATACCTCAGCAAGTACCTCGCCAAGAGCATCGGGCAAGCCGCCGGACTCGGCGACACCGCCACGGATCAGCAACGCGACCACGCCCGACGGCTCCACGCCGAACTACAGAACACCCCCTGCTCACCCAGGTGCCCAATATGGCTGCTCCACGGCATCCAACCCCACGGTGCCCGACACACCATGACCCCAGGACGCTGCAAGGGCAAAGCCCACAAACCCGAACACCTCGGCATCGCCGGACGCCGCGTCCTGGTCTCCCGCAAGTGGTCCAACAAGACCCTGAGTGACCACCGCGCCGAACGCGGCGCCTTTGTTCGGCAACTCCTCCAACAAGCCGGCATCCAACCCGCCCACGGCCCCGAAGACGGCCCTTACCAGTGGGAACGCCCCGCCCCCACCGACCCCGACGTCCCACCCCGACCCGCACTGCTCCTACATGCCATCGCCGAACGACAGCGATGGAAAGCCGAATACGCCGCCGCGCAACTCGCCACAAACGGATCATCACCCGGCAAAAACTGTTCGGCAACTGACGATCAAGCCGCTTGAGGGAGCGACCAATGGACCCGTCCCACGACGAGGACAACGTGGCCGAACTGTTGGGCGGCCGGTGGTACTCGACCGAAGAACTTGCAAACCTGTTAGGCGTGGACGCATCGTCGATCCGCCGCTGGCGTACGTCCCGTCCCGTGCAGGGACCACCGTTCGTCAGACTCTCGTCTCGTGTGACGGTCTACAGCGCGCGGGACGTCGAGCACTGGCTGTTGAGCCGCCGCATTGACCCTGGCAGGGCTGCCTGATGGGTGCGGTCACTCCCCCGACCGGCGTCTCGCTGTCGGCGGACGTCGAGCAACGGCCCGACCGGCGTGCAGCCTTCCGGGCTCGGGTCCGGTGGATCGATCCGGTGTCCAAGCGCCGAGTGTCCAGATCGGAGGCCTTCGATACCGAGGAGGCGGCAGTTGACTGGATCGCAGACCTCCGGCGCGCGGCGCTCGGCGGTGTCGATCCAGCGGCCGCGACGATGAAGCTCGCCGACTACGGCACCGCGCACATGTCCCTGGCGCTTCGCGGCCTGGAGGCCAAGACCCTCGACCCGTACCTGTCGGGCTGGCGCAAGCGGGTCGTGCCGGCGCTCGGCCACCTCCCGGTACGCATGATTACCAATGGCGCCGTCGACCGGGCTGTGCACGGCTGGATCGCTGACGAATGCAGCCGCTCGACGGTGAAGAACAGCCTGGCGGTCCTCGTTCGCGTGATGGAGCAGGCGCTACGCGACGGGATCATTGACCGTAACCCGGCTCGGATCACCGGTTGGCAGCGCGAGTATCAGCGGTTCGAAGACGAACTCGACGACCCGCGCTCGCTTGCCCTGCCAAACTGGTCGTCCCTTGCGGAGCTTGCCGATGCGCTCGTTGCTCGTTCCGCAGACCAGTTCCCTGGCTGGGGCCACGTCGTGATCTTCGCTGCGTGCACGGCGGCTCGCATCGGCGAGGTGGCCGGGGTCCGGGTCGGCGACGTCGACACTTCCTCCTGGACCTGGACTGTCCGACGGCAGACCACACCGTCACCGGGCGGTGTGATCGACAAGGGAACCAAGGGCAAGCGTGCCCGCGCCGTCCCGCTCATCGCCGAGGTGCGCAAGCTCGTGGCTAACCGGGTCGCTGCAGCCGGTACGGACCCCACGGCAAGGCTGTTCACCGGCCCCCGCGGCGGCCGGATCACCACCGCCGTCCTCCGCGACGCAACCCACTGGGACGAGGTGGTAACCGCGCTCGGCTACGAGCACCTGCGCCGCCACGATCTGAGGCACACGGGTCTGACGTGGATGGCGGATGCCGGGGTCCCCGTGCACGTCCTGCGGAAGATCGCCGGCCACGGGTCGCTCACCACGACCCAGCGCTACCTGAATCCTCGGGAATTGCACCAGACGGGAGAGAAACCGCAGGTGGCCTGATCAGTGGGGTTCCGGAGTGGCGCGCGTTGTCTGTGGTCGGCGTGTGGCTGACCTGGGGATTTGATCAAC
>JBOHGH010000115.1:0-14102 GCA_050699975.1 Pseudonocardiaceae bacterium
CAGGCGAAAGGGACGAGGCTGGTGAGTGCGCAATCCGTCGACAATAGACCCTTACCTGAGCTGTTTACCCAGGTCAGAGTCGTGGAGCCGCCTCGGGGAATCGAACCCCGGACCTGCTCATTACGAGGAGGCCGTACCACGCCACCTCTGGCCTCTGCCAGCGACAACAGTTGCACATCTCACACGTTTGGGTGCAATAGAAGCACCGTTAGACCAGAGTTCGCACCACGTTTGATTCCACGGCGGGCTGGCCACACCATGCCGGGCCCGACGACGGGTCGCCGTAGTCTCTGCGGATGCTGCAGGGCCTGCCACCCACCACACCGCCGATGGCCTTCGCAGACGAGTCGTTCCGGGAAGACCCGACCGAGGGCTTCTACGTGCTCGCCGCGGCGGTCCTCGAGGTCCGAGCCCAGCAGCCGGCCCGCGAGCTCATGCGGCGCCTGCTGGGATCGCGGCGGACGACAAAGCTGCACTGGCATGAGATGGATCGGCTTCAGCAGAAGGACGCCGCCCACCGCGTCGCGGGAATCGAGGGCTTCCACGTCGTTGCCGTCGGTAGTCCGGTGCCCCGTCGCCGCCAGGAACGAGCACGCGCAGCATGCCTGACGGCGCTGGTCGGTGAGCTACATGGATTCGGGGTGCAACACCTGCTCATCGAGGCCCGGGCCGCCGACCTCAACCGCCGAGACGTCGCGACAGTCCAGGGCGCCCGCTTCGGCTTGCCCAAAGGCGCTCGCTTCCGTGTCGACCACATACCCGGATCCGCCGAGCCACTGCTGTGGGTTGCCGATGTGGTCGCCGGCGTCGTCCGGGCCAGCCGCCAAGGCAGTCCGGTCCAGCTTGAGCTGCTAGGCGAGCGCGTGCATGTGCTGGAAGTGCCCACCAGTTGCTAGGCCCCGAATATGCGTAAGGCCAGGCTCCCGGTCTGCCCCAGGTCACCTGGCCTTGCGGCTCGCCCGACACCCACGGTGCCCGGCTGGCATCAATGTTAACCACTTGAGCGGCCGACGTCATCCACGACGGCCACCCCAGTCTTGTGTGGTCGCTGCATCCGCGGCGTCGGGCGAGCTGACCTACGAGAGTGGGTAGCCGTCCCGCTGCTCCTCGGCGACCATCACTCAGGCCGGGATGGGCCAGCAGCTCTCGCCAGATCCCCTGTACCAGGCGAAAGGGACGAGGCTGGTGAGTGCGCAATCCGTCGACAATAGACCCTTACCTGAGCTGTTTACCCAGGTCAGAGTCGTGGAGCCGCCTCGGGGAATCGAACCCCGGACCTGCTCATTACGAGTGAGCCGCTCTGTCCGACTGAGCTAAGGCGGCGACGCTGCTTGACAGCGCAGCCCAGTGTAATGGTGTCACCGACACCCGCCCTGCGAGCCTACTCGCTGCCCAACGCGCTGGTCAGCGCCTCGACGGCGATCCGCGGCTTGACATTGAGCCCCAGCGCCTCGCGGCAGCCGAGCACCGCTTCCAGTTTGCGGAGCAACGCCTCCGCAGGCATCCGGCCGGCGACGGTAGTGACGTCGGCAAGGCGGTCGGGGTGGGTCAGCGCCACCGGGGCGCCCCAGGCGGTCACCAGAGCGTCGCGGTAGAAACCGGCCAGGTCGACCAGCGCGCGGTCCAGCGCATCACGCTGGGTGCGGGTGGCCCGGGACTTCTGCCTGCGCTCCAGGTCGCGGATGGCGCCCTTGGCGCCACGAGTGGCCGCCGCCGCACCCTTGCCGGTTCCGCCGGCCCCCAGGGCCGTCTCCAGCTCCTCGGTCTCGACCGCATCGCGAGTCGCAGTCAGGCCGTTGGCCTCCGATTCGGCTGCCCCGACCAGCTCATCGGCCAGAGTGAACACGTCTGCCAGTGAGCGCAGCGCCGTCGGTACCCGCAGTACCGCCTCTCGGCGGGCCCGGGCATCGGGATCGCTGGCCAGCCGGCGAGCCCGGCCAACGTGACCACCGCACACCGAGGCGGCCCACCGCGCGGTGTCGGCGTCCACCCCGTCGCGCTGTACCAGCACTTCGGCGACCGCTGTTGCAGGCGGGGTCCGCAAACCGACCGGCCGGCAGCGCGAGCGCAACGTCACCGCGATGTCGTCGGGGTGGTCCGATGGCGCGCAGAGCAGGAACACAGTGCGCGGTGGAGGTTCCTCCACGGCCTTGAGCAGGGCGTTCGCGGCGCCCTCAGTCAGCCGGTCGGCGTCCTCGATGAGCAGCACCTGCCACCGGCCGGCCGAGGGCCGCCGGGACGCGCCGGCGACCAGCGCGCGCATCTCAGCCACCGAGATGGACAGGCCTTCGGGTACCACCTCACGGACGTCGGCGTGGGTGCCGGCCAGCGTGGTCCGGCAGCCCTGACAGGCGCCGCATCCCGGCCCGTGCTCCGGATCGGTGCACTGCAGCGCGGCGGCGAAGGCCCGCGCCGCGACCGAACGACCGCTGCCGGGCGGGCCGGTGAACAGCCAGGCGTGGGTCATCGCAGCAGCCGGCCCGGCGCCGTCGGAGCCGATCGCCGCGGCCTCTCGCAGCGTGGCGACCGCTGGATCCTGGCCGATCACCCCAGCCCACACGCTCATCCCCGGCCTCCTGGCCGGGCAAACCGGGAGCCCTTAAGAAGCGCGGCACGCAGGTCGCCCAGCAGTGACCCGTCGAGCCGGTCGTCCATCTGGCGATGCGCGATCAAGCCGACCGTGGCCGCCAGCAGTCCAGCGCACAGCAGCACCGGGCGGGTGCCGTCGATGGTCACCGGCTCGCTGAACACAATGATGGTGCGCTGCTGGACCAGCCCGACCGCCAGCGGGACCAGGGCCATCGAAGCGAGCAGGTCAAGCCGGACGAGCGACTGGACGAACGCGATGGTGCGCCCGCGCATCTCATCGGCAACCTGCGCGCCGATGATGGTCAGACCGGTCAGGAATGCGATCCCCGCGGCGCAGCCCACCAGGACGACGGCGGCCAGCGCGGCCACCAGATGCGGCGCCACCGCGACCGCGACCAGCGCCAACCCAGCCCCTATGATCGCGAGCCCGAACAACCGGCGGTGCCGGATCCGGCGGGCTGCCGCTGGCGCGATCGCCATACCCAGGCCCAGACCGACGAACAGCGACGCGAACAGCAGTCCGTAGGCGGCGTCTCCACCGCCCAAGCTGGTGGAGTAGAGCTTCGCGCACGCGATGACGGCGCCACCCGCGGCGAAGGCACCGACGATCCCGGTGACCAGGCCGCGGACCAGGGGGGTGCCGCGGACGAAGGCCACGCCTTCGCGCAACATCGCGAACAAGCCGGTTTGGGCGCCAGGGCGGATCCCGACCCGGCCGGAGATCTCCGGGATCCGGGTGCCGACAACGAGCGCGCAGAGTGCGTAGGCGATGCCGTTGATGGTCAGCGCCAGGTAGGCCGACCCTTCCGCGCCGGGGAACAGCTCGAACACCGGGCCGAGCTTGGAGAGCAGGGTGAACACCCCGGAGGCGACCAGCACGGCCACCCCGTAGGTCATGATCAGCGCGAGTTGGTTGGCGGTTTCCACCTGGTCGGGGCGGCGCAGCAGGTTGGGGATCGAGGCGTCCTTGGCCGGGATCCAGAACATTGCGCAGACCTCGATCAGGAAAGTCGCCACGAACAGCCAGGCCAGCTCGCCGACCAGCGGGATGGACAGGAACAGCCCGGCCCGCAGCACATCGCAGACCACCATCACGTACCGGCGGTCCAGCTTGTCGGCAAGTGCCCCGGCCAGCGGGCCGAGCACCATTGCGGGCAGCAGCTTGGTAGCGACCACTCCCCCGAGCGCGAAGCTCTGCGCCTGGTAGCCGGTGGTGAGCTGGGTGGCCAGCGCGGTCAAGGCCAGCAGGGACAGCCACTCCGCGGTCGCGGTGAGCGCGGTGACCCCCCACAGCCGGCGGAACGCGGGAATTGCCAGCACACCGCGCACCCGGCCCGCAGTGGACCCCGCCAGGTGGTGCTCAGCCGGGGGATCCATGCTGCTCCGCGTCCTTAGCTGTGATAATTCCGTATTGTCCCTTTCAGCGACGATACGCCCACTTCACCTCCGAATCGAGTCAACAGGTGCGCCAGCCGCTGCGCGACCTGAAGGCGAGACGGGGGCCAAGATGGTCCCTCCTCAGGCCTTCAGCGGTGGCAGGTTACCGATGACGACCTCGGCGATCGTCTTCGCCGGCCCGCAGGGCTCCTTCCCGCCCTGCCCCAGCGACGTGAACCCGAGGATGAGTGTCTGCCTCTCCGCGGCAGCGACCCGGAAATAGCAGGTGGTGCTGTCAGCGTCGTCCTTGGTGCGGATAGCCGGATGACCCGCCAGCTCAGTCACCTCCAGGACCGGGAAGGCCCTCCGCTTGGCGTACACGTTGGGCAGCACGTCGTTGCCGAGGTCGACGAAGATTCTGATCTCGCGGGTGCGCGCCCGGTCCCCCCACTCGCATCCGGCGGAGCCGAGGATGTCCTTGGGGTGGCCAGGTTGGTCGATCCGGTTGGCCTCGAGTTGCGCCGGGGTCAAGAGCAGGCACGGCGGGATGCCGGCCAGGTTCTTGGGATTTCGCACCGGCGGGACCGGACTGGCCGGTGCGCTGGCCGCCGATGCTGGTGTCGCGTCCGTGCCGGCGGGCTGACCGCCTTCCGCCGAGCAACCAGCCAGCACCGCGCCCAGCGCCAGAACGGCCGAGACGACACGCATCACATCACAGCTCCCGCTCAGCTACCGTCAGCAACGCGCAGAGTCTGCCACGCATCTGCATTCGGCAGGCTTGGCGGGCTCAGCGGCACCCCGACAACCCCGCCGCGCCCACTCGATGGGAACGGCCAGTCACGGCAGGAATCTGGATACGGCGTCCAGGAAGCCAGTGACGACGTAGTATGCGAGCAGGCCCATAATGATCAACATGGTGAGAACGAACGCGGTCGCGCCCCCATCCGAGCGGCTCCGCAGCGGCGAGTCGATACGTTCCCGGCTAATCCGGCGACGGAGGTCGGTCAGCGGCGCGGATTCGCGGGACGCGCCCGCCATCGGTGGGC
This sequence comes from Pseudonocardiaceae bacterium, assembly GCA_050699975.1. Lineage (GTDB taxonomy): Bacteria > Actinomycetota > Actinomycetes > Mycobacteriales > Pseudonocardiaceae. The sequence goes on from JBOHGH010000115.1 coordinate 5,013, forward strand.
GGTAGCGCAGCCCGCCGGGCCGGCGCGGATGCGGCGGAGCGGGCGGGATCAGCGTGGAAACCGGTGGTGGGCGCGGAACCGAGCGCCCGAACGCCTCGGTGCCGTGCCTCCCGGAAGGTGCTCCTGCTGGCGGTGCTCCTGCTGACGCCGTGGAGGGTGGCGGTGCTGCCACCTTGACATCCGCGACTTTGACATCCGCGACTTTGACATCCGCGACTTTGGCATCCGGAGCCGTCGGCTGCGGCTCAGCCTCCGGTGCCGGCGCCGCAGGAGGGTCCTGATTTACCGCCTGAGTGGGGGCACCGGCATCGTCACCGAGCACCGCGGCAATCGCCTCCCGCAGCGCGGTGTCGTCCATGTCGGGGGGCCGCCACATCGGCAACTTCGGCACGTCCCCCCAGGGCCCATGTCCCGGCCAGATCGACGGGTCGGCCAGCGGCTCAGGCGCTTGGGTGCCATCGAACCCGGACAAGGCGTCCGATGTCGGCTCGCTCATGGTGGCCATGGTCGCAGAAACCGTCGTGAGTGCGAATCGGCGCTATAACTCTAGCAAGCTCTAGCACCGATTCGCACTCACGAGCGCCGCGCGGGGGCGCCCTTCGCACGCTTTTCGGCGAGCAGTTCCGCGGCGCGCTCGTCGGTGAGCTGCGCAACGCTGTCCCCCTTGCGCAGCGACGCGTTGATGCCCTCGCCGTCGGTGACGTACGGCCCGAAGCGACCCTCCTTGACGACCATCGGCTTGCCGGTCACCGGATCCGGGGCCAGCTCGCGCAGCGGCGGCTTGGCGGCGGCCTGGCGGCCTCGGCGTTTGGGCTCGGCGTAGATCTTGCACGCTTCATCGAGGGTGACCGTGAAGATCTGTTCCTCGTCGGTCAAGGACCGGGAGTCGGTGCCCCTCTTGAGGTACGGCCCGTAGCGGCCGTTCTGCGCGGTGATCTCCTGGCCGGTCTCCGGATCGTTACCCACCAGCCGGGGCAACGAGAGCAGCCGCAGCGCATCGTCGAGGGTCACCGTCTCCAGGTTCATGGACTTGAGCAGCGAGCCGGTCCGCGGCTTGGGCTTCTTCGCCGAGCCCTTGTCCGGGCCCTTGTCCAGACCCTGGTCGGGTAGCACCTCGGTGACGTAGGGCCCGTAGCGACCCTCCTTGGCCACGATCTCGTGCCCGGTCACCGGATCGGTTCCCAGCGAGCGGCCTTCCATCGGGGTAGCGAACAGCTTCTCGGCGATCTCGGCGGTCAGCTCGTCGGGTGGCAGGTCGTCGGGCAGGTTGGCCCGCTGCGACCCGCCGTCGATGACTCGCTCCAGATAAGGGCCGTAGCGCCCGACGCGGACCACGACGTCGCGGCCCGCATCGTCGGTGAACAGCGGGATGGAGTTGATCTCGCGGGCGTCGATCTCCTCGAGGTTCACCCCGACCAGCTTCTTGAGCCCACCCAAGTGGGCCACCGACATTGCGCCGCCTTGCTCCGAGCCGAAGTAGAAGCCGGTCAGCCAGTCGGTGCGCTGCTGCGTACCGGCTGCGATGGAGTCCAGCTCGTCCTCCATGGCGGCGGTGAAGTCGTAGTCGACCAGGCACCCGAAGTGCCGCTCCATGAGTCCGACCACGGCGAAGGCCACCCAGGACGGCACCAGCGCCGACCCGCGCTTCCATACATACCCGCGGTCCTGGATGGTGTTGATGATCGAGGCGTAGGTGGACGGGCGGCCGATGCCGAGCTCCTCCATCGCGCTGACCAGGCTCGGCTCGGTGTAGCGCGGTGGCGGGGTGGTGGTGTGCCCCTCGGGTTCCAGCTCGAGGGCGGTGACGGGGTGACCCTCGGACAGCCGCGGCAGCCTGCGTTCGGCGTCGTCGGTCTCTCCCCCGGCCTCCTCATCAACGGTCTCGACGTAGGCCTTGAGGAACCCGGAGAAGGTGATGGTGCGACCGGATGCCGCGAACGTGCACTGCTCACCAGTCGCCGCCACACCGTTGATCTTCACGCTCATCGTGGTGCCACGGGCGTCGGCCATCTGGGAGGCGACGGTGCGCTGCCAGATCAGCTCATAGAGCCGGAACTCGTCGGTGTCCAGGGTGTTCGCCACCTGGCCGGGCGTTTGAAAACTCTCCCCAGCGGGCCGGATGGCCTCATGCGCCTCCTGGGCGTTTTTCACCTTGCGGGTGTACTGCCGGGGGCTGCCGTGCAGGTACCGCTCGCCGTACAGCTCGCGGGCCTGGGCCCGGGCCGCCGTGATCGCCGTCTCGGACAGCGTCGTGGAGTCGGTCCGCATGTAGGTGATGTAGCCGTTCTCGTAAAGTCGCTGGGCGGTGCGCATCGTCCGCTCGGCCGAGAAGCGCAGCTTGCGGCCGGCCTCCTGCTGCAGCGTGGAGGTCATGAACGGCGGGTAGGGCCGCCGGGTGTAGGGCTTCTCCTCAACGCTCGAGACGGCGAGCCGGGCCTGGACGAGCGCCTCGGCGAGACGTCCGGCGTGCACCTCGTCGACGATCAGCAAGTCGCTGTCGGCGCGCTTGGGCTGACCGTCGGGGCCGAAGTCCCGTCCGGTGGCGACCCGGCGGCCGTCAACGCCCACCAGCCGCGCACCGAACGTGCGGGGCGTCGCGTCTTGCCCGGCGTCCAGCACGGCGGACAGGTCCCAGTAGGACGCGGACACGAAAGCCATCCGCTCACGCTCGCGCCGCACGATGATGCGAGTGGCCACCGACTGCACCCGCCCGGCGGACAGCTTCGGCATCACCTTCTTCCACAGCACCGGGGAGACTTCGTAGCCGTAGAGCCGGTCCAGGATGCGCCGGGTCTCCTGGGCGTCGACCAGGTCCTGGTCCAGGTCGCGGGGGTGCTCCGCGGCTGCGCGGATGGCCGGCTCGGTGATCTCGTGGAAGACCATCCGGCGGACCGGCACCTTCGGCTTGAGGGTCTGCAGCAGGTGCCAGGCGATAGCCTCGCCCTCACGGTCGGCGTCGGTGGCGAGGAAGATCTCATCGACGCCCTTGAGCGCGTCGCGCAGCTCGGTGACGGTGGACCGCTTCTCCGGAGTGACGATGTAGAGCGGCTCGAAGGCGTTGTCGACGTCCACGCCCAGCCGCGCCCAGGGCTCGCCCTTGTACTTGGCGGGTACGTCGGCGGCCCCCCTCGGCAAGTCGCGGATGTGCCCCCGGGAGGACTCGACCACGTAGTTCGAACCGAGGTAAGGGGCGATCTTGCGGGCCTTGGTGGGCGACTCCACGATCACCAGACGACGGCTGGCGCCCGTGGTCTGCGCACCGTTGGACCCTGCCCCTTTGGACCCCGCCCCGTCAGCGGCCTTGCCGCGCCGTCGAGCGCCGGACGCGCCGCCCGGACCTGCCGTCTTCGATGTTGCCACGCTCGACCTACCTCGGTGTACGACTCCTGATGCCCCGACCCCCGCGCCCCAGTGTGCACAACCCGGCAACCCCAGGGGGCAGCCAGCGTCGCACACCAAGCCGCAGACAGTCGCATCCTGCGTTACGCCACGCGGGTCACATCAGCCCGGCTACAGCCCGAATGGAGCAGCGTCGCGCTCTCTCCGGCCAGCTCAGCGAGCCACGACCCGAGTCAGCTCGGGCTGCCCAGCCGCTGGCACTCCGGCGCAGCACGGAATGCGGGCAACAGCTCCTGGTTGCTGGTCAGCTGCTGGACCTGGGCGCTGGCCGCGCCGAGATCGGGACCGGCCAGGCGGCTGAGCTTCTCCACGAACTCCGGGTCGTTCGGGTCCAACTCGGCGAGTTTCGCCCGCTGGCCGGCCACCGACTCGGCCGCAGTCTTGAAGAAGCTCACCACGGTGTCATGGATCGGCTTGCCGTCGGTGATCTTCGGCGGGCCGACCTGCTCGAGATTGCGGGCGGTGTCGGCCATCGCCCGCTGGGAGCTGTCGGCGAAGGCGAGCAGCCCGTCCTTCTGGCCCTGCGGTGTTGCCTCCGCCTTCCCCACGGCAGCGGCTCCGGTGATCACCCCGCTGAGGCCACCGCAGAACGCGCCCACCCAGGCGACCGGCTCGGCGGAACCCTGGGAAACAGGCGGCTTGGCGTCACCCGAGTTCTTGGCATCACCCGAGTTCTTGGCGTCGCCGGAGCCGCACCCCGCGAGGGTGAGGGCGAGCGCAAGTGCGATGACACCGGACCGGCAATGAGATGGGAGCACGACGGTGCAACGACGAACTGAGGCCTCCGTGACGGAAGACCAGTGGACCGGCTACGCGGTGACCTCAGCGGGCGCCGCGTCGACCAGCGAGGTGGACCGCCGCTTGGAGATCACGACCGCTGTCACGATGACCGCCGCAGCAGCCAGGGCGATCCCGGTAGCCTGCAGCGTGGAGACGTCCCCGGCTCCTCTGACTGCGACGATCGCGGGGGCGATCAGTACCGCGACCAGGTTCATCACCTTGATCAGTGGGTTGATCGCTGGGCCCGCGGTGTCCTTGAACGGGTCACCCACGGTGTCACCGATGACGGTCGCCGCATGCGCATCGGAACCCTTGCCGCCGTGGTTGCCGTCCTCGACCAGCTTCTTGGCGTTGTCCCAGGCGCCACCAGAGTTGGCGAGGAAGATCGCCATCAGGGTACCGGTGATGATCGCCCCGGCCAGGTAGCCGGCCAGCGGGCCGACGCCGAGGCCGAAGCCCACCGCGACCGGGGCCAGCACAGCGAGCAGGCCCGGGGTGGCCAGTTCACGCAGCGAGTCCTTGGTGCAGATGTCGACCACCCGGCCATACTGGGGCCGGACCGACCCGTCCATGATCCCGGGGTTGTCCCGGAACTGGCGGCGCACCTCGTAGACCACGGCTCCGGCCGCCCGGGACACCGCGTTGATCGCCAGTCCGGAGAACATGAACACCACGGCGGCGCCGATGGTCAGGCCGACCAGGACGTTGGGCACCGAGACGTTGAACGCCTCGTCCAGGTCGAGGCTGGCGGCCGCGGACAGGATGGCGTCCCGGTAGGAGCCGAACAGTGCCGTCGCGGCGAGCACCGCCGTGGCGATCGCGATGCCTTTGGTGATGGCCTTGGTGGTGTTGCCCACTGCGTCGAGCTCGGTGAGGATGCCGACTCCCTCGCCCTTGACGTCGCCGGACATCTCGGCGATGCCCTGGGCGTTGTCACTGACCGGCCCGAAGGTGTCCATCGCCACGATGACACCGACCGTGGTCAGCAGCCCGGTCCCGGCCAGCGCGACCGCGAACAGGGCGACGGTGACCGACCCGGACAGCAGGAACGCCCCGTACACCGCGCCGCCGATCACCAGGGCGGTGTACACCGCCGACTCGAAACCGATCGAGATCCCGGCCAGGATGACCGTGGCGGCACCGGTCAGCGAGCTGCTGCCTACGTCGCGGACCGGCCGGTGCTCGGTGCCGGTGAAGTAACCGGTGAGCCACAGGATGATCCCGGCCAGCACGATGCCGATGATCACGGCGATCGCTGCGATGAGAGCCGGGTTGCCGGCGACCTGGCCGATCGGCTGACCGTCGACGTCGGTGACACCGGTGAGCCCGCCGAAGCGGCTGGGCAGGTAGAGGAACGCGGCCACCGTGCAGGCCACCGCCGAGATCGCCGCGGAGATGTAGAAGGAACGGTTGATCGCGCGCAGCCCGGGCTCGCCGGCCCGGGCCCGGGTGATGTACACGCCGATCACCGCGGTCACCACGCCGATCGCCGGCACGATCAGCGGGAACAGCAAGCCCTTGAGACCGAATGCCGCGGTACCCAGGATCAGTGCCGCGACCAGCGTCACCGCGTAGGACTCGAACAAGTCCGCGGCCATACCCGCGCAGTCGCCGACGTTGTCGCCGACGTTGTCGGCGATGGTGGCTGCGTTGCGCGGGTCGTCCTCGGGGATACCCGCCTCGATCTTGCCGACCAGGTCGCCACCCACGTCGGCGGCCTTGGTGAAGATGCCACCGCCGACCCGCATGAACATCGCGAGCAGCGCGGCACCGAAGCCGAAGCCCTCCAGCACCCGGGGTGCCTGACCGGCGTAGACCAGCACCACCAGGGCAGCACCGAACAGACCCAACCCGACGGTGGCCATCCCGACCACTCCGCCGGTGCGGAACGCGATCCGCATCGCCTTCTCCCGGCCGCCGGACTCGTTGGACGCCGCCGCGACCCGGATGTTGGCACGGGTGGACAGCCACATGCCCATATAGCCGATCGACGCCGAGAACAGCGCCCCGACCAGGAAGAAGATCGAGCGACCGATCCGCTCGCCGACGGTCTCGGCGGGTAGCGCGAACAGCACCAGAAAGACGATCACGGCGAACACGGACAACGTCCTGAACTGCCGGTTCAGGTAAGCCGAGGCGCCCTCCTGGATCGCCCGGCCGATCTCCTGCATGCGGGGGGTGCCTTGACCGGCGGCCAGCACCTCCCGGAGCAGGACGGCGCCGACGGCCAGAGCGGCCAAAGCGACGACGGCGATCACGCCGACGACGGTGTAGTCACCCCCGCTCAGCTCGAGATCCCCGTACTGGGCGAGGATGAACCCGGACATCCGTCCTCCTGGTTGCCGTGCAGTACACCGAACTGCGCCGTGGGTAAAACGGCGTCACGGCCGGTCAGTGTAGGCGTTGCCGTCCCTGCTCACGTCGGCCGGTGCCGATCACCTTCGACCGCTCCCCGTCTCCCGAACTCGACAGGGGAGCTGTTTGATCAACCCCGGACAGCTCCCCTGTCGAGTTCGGGAGCAACAGCGCACCCACGCCGCAGCCCCGCCAAGGGGTGATGACGCAAGGGGTGATGACGTTAGCGTGCGGGTGGAGCAGATGCCGGCGAGCGGGAGGCGGAGGCGGTGCAGCGCAGTGAGGAGCACGGCCAGGCCCTGCTGCGGAGGTTGCTCGCCACTGCTGGCAATCCGACCACCGTCGGCGGGGGGTCGCCGTTGCGGCACGCTGTGACGATTCCCGCTCGGGCGGCGACGACAGTGCAGTGGCCCTGCTGGGTGCCCGACGAGCTGCGCGAAGCGCTTCGGATGGCGGGTGTGGCGGCGCCGTGGGCACACCAGGTCGCCGTCGCGGAGCTGGCCCGAGCGGGCCGCCACGTCGTGATCGCCACCGGTACCGCCTCAGGTAAGTCGCTGGCCTACCAGCTGCCGGTGCTCACCGAGCTGCTGACCGACCAGCAGGCCACCGCGCTGTATCTCGCTCCCACCAAGGCATTGGGCGCCGACCAGATCCGGGCGGTGACCGCGCTGGGGCTGGACGGGATGCGGCCGGCCGGTTACGACGGCGACACCCCGATGGCCGAGCGGGACTGGGTGCGCGCCCACGCCCGGTGGGTGTTCACCAACCCGGACATGCTGCACCACGGCCTGCTCGCCCGCCACGACCGCTGGGCGCGCCTGCTGCGGCGGCTGCGCTTCGTGGTGATCGACGAGTGCCACGCCTACCGGGGGGTGTTCGGCTCGCACGTCGCCCTGCTGCTGCGCCGGTTACGCCGGGTCGCTGCCCGCTACGGCGCGCATCCGGTATTCCTGCTCGCGTCAGCGACGGTCGCGGACCCGGGATCCTCGGCGTCGCGGCTCACCGGCCTGGACACGGTGGCCGTCACCGAGGACGCCTCCCCGCGCGGTGAGCGCACCGTGGCGCTGTGGGAGCCACCACTGCTCGACGAGCTGACCGGCGAGAACGGGGCGCCGGTGCGCCGCTCGGCAGGAGCCGAGGCCGCCCGGCTGCTGGCCGACCTGGTGATCGAAGGCGCCCGCACCCTCGTGTTCGTCCGCTCCCGCCGGGGCGCCGAGCTGACCGCGCTGGGGGCCCAGCGGGCGCTGACCGCCGCTGCGGCCGGTGATCTCGCCGACCGGATCGCCGCCTACCGGGCGGGCTATCTCCCCGAGGAGCGCCGGGCGCTGGAGAAAGCATTGGACTCCGGGGAGCTGCTCGGGGTGGCCTCGACCAACGCGCTGGAGCTGGGGGTGGACATCGCCGGGCTCGACGCGGTGGTGCTGGCCGGTTACCCCGGCACCCGGGCGTCGTTCTGGCAGCAGGCCGGGCGAGCCGGACGGGCCGGGTCCGGAGCGCTCGTGGTGTTCGTGGCCCGGGACGACCCGCTGGACACCTATCTGGTGCACCACAGTGCGGCGCTGCTGGGCTCGGCGATCGAGGCGACCGTGCTGGACCCGACGAACCCCTACGTGCTGCGACCGCAGCTGGCCTGCGCGGCCGCCGAGCTGCCGCTCACCGAAGCCTGCGTCGATTCGTTGGGCGGCGACGTGGCCCGGTCGGTGGTCGCTGAGCTGGTCGCCGACGGGGCTGTGCGCCGCCGCCCTGGCGGCTGGTACTGGGCCACGCCACGGCAGCGCCCACACTCCGAGGTCGATATCCGTGGCTCCGGCGGGCATCAGGTGGCGGTGGTGGAGGCCGGCACCGGTCGGATGCTCGGCACCGTCGACCCTGGATCGGCGTGCACGGCGGTGCACCCGGGCGCGGTGTATCTGCACCGTGGGGACTCGTTCGTGGTCGAAGAGCTGGATCTGGACGCCGGTGTCGCGCTGGTGCATCCCGAAGAGCCGGCGTGGCACACCTCGGCCCGCTCCATCACCGATATCCGGGTGGTGTCAGTACTGGCGCAGCGGCGCTCGGGTGGGGTGTCGGTGGCGCTGGGCGAGGTGGAGGTGACCTCACAGGTCGTTGGCTACCTGCGACGGCTGCCGTCGGGCGAGGTACTCGATGCTGTCGGGTTGGACCTGCCGGCGGCCACGCTGCGCACCAGAGCGGTCTGGTACACGGTGTCGGAGCAGTTGCTCGAGGGCGCCGGGCTGGCACCGGCCGCCTGGCCCGGAGCACTGCATGCCGCCGAGCACGCCGCGATCGGCCTGCTGCCCCTGGTCGCCACCTGCGACCGGTGGGATATCGGTGGCGTCTCCACGGCGCTGCATCCGGACACCGGGCAGCCGACGGTGTTCGTGCACGACGGGCATCCCGGTGGCGCCGGGTTCGCCGACCGGGGCCACACCGCACTCGCCCCGTGGCTGACTGCGACCAGAGACGCCATCGTCGCCTGCGAGTGCCCGGCCGGCTGCCCGTCGTGTGTGCAGTCGCCCAAGTGCGGTAACGGCAACGACCCGCTGGACAAGGCCG
>JBOHGH010000116.1:0-14082 GCA_050699975.1 Pseudonocardiaceae bacterium
CGCGTCGCACAGCGCCTGCTGGCCATGGCCGCCGGGATCTGGCACAACTGGACCACCGGCATCACCAGCAAGCGATCACTAACCGCCTACGACCACTAACACCAACTTCACGGAATCAACCATCTAGTGGGATGACGACATCCGCGGGCCAGGCGCGGTCGACGGCGGTAAGCGTCTTCGTCGCCTCGACCCAGGTCAGGAACGCGCAGAGCTGGTCCGTCGTCGTCGGCGGGAGCCCGTCGACGAGGACCGCGTCGAACAGCGGCGCCGCCTGCTTGACAGGCTTAGGCGCGAATGCCCCGATCTTGGGGCGGCCGTCGGGGCCGACCTTGAGCGTCCGGCCAGCCGCGAGGTGCTCATGCAACGCCCGGGCCAGTGGGACCAGGGCCGAGACATCACCGCTGCGCAGCTCCACTTCGGTGACAGCGCCCATGGTCTGCACGAGTGGTGCCGCCCGGCCGATCAGCGTGACGATGGTGTCGTGCCGCGAGCGCCAAAGGTCGACTCTGCGGCTACGCACGTCAGCCAGCGCGGAGGCCATCCAGAGCTCGCGACGGCTCGCGAGGTACTCGAACTCGTGGATGAGCGCGTCCAGTCGGCTGCGCAGGCCGTCCCGCTGGTCCGCGGGAAGCTGCTGCACCGCACTGGCCGCGGAATGGGACCGCTGCTGATGCAGGCGGCGGTCCGCCTCCGTCGCGGCGGCCTCGATCGCCACGATGTCGGCGAACCGCCGCGGGTCGGGCAGGCCTGCCGGGTCGAACTCGCGCAGGCGGGCGTCGGATTCGTCGGTCGCGAGGACCGGGTCGGCGACGAGCGCGTGCCACTCGACGATCTCCGGGGAGGACAACGGGGCTGGGACGTCGTCGACGTACTCGTTCACCCAGCGATACCGATCCGCGTCGGCGGCGAGCTCGCGGGCGATGGCCGCGAGCGTCCCGCGGTATCCGGCGAACTCATGAGTCTGCACCTCGTCCTCGCGGGCGGCCAGCAGGTCGGCGTGCGCCTTCGCCCGACGCCCGCGCAGCTCCTCGATCGACCGGAGCGCACGATCCTCCCGGGCCCGCGCCTGCGCGGCGTCGTGGTCCGCAGCGGCCGCGGCAATCCGCTCGACCGCAGTCCGCAAGTCCGACATGTCCTCGCGGGTACTTCCGACGACCGAGACAGCGAGCGGGCGGATGGCCTCGGGGAGCTTGGCGCGGACCTCCTTCAATGCTCGGTCGGTGTGCGCTGTCACGAGCACCCGCTTGCCCTGCGCCAGCAGGTGCGAGATCAAAGCCGCGGCGATGTGGGTCTTGCCTGTGCCGGGGGGACCCTGCACGAGGGTCTGCGCGTGCGTGTCCACCCGCTCGATGATCTGCAGCTGGCGGGCGTTGACCGGCATCGGCAGGAAGGGCTCGTTCTCGACTAGCACGACGGCACCGTCGCTCGACTCGGAGTCGAGCGACGGGACGTACTCCAGGTCGACGAGGGGGAGCACGCCTGCGGGCACCGGCTGTCCGGAGGACAGCTGGTCGACGATGGTCCGGAAGATCTCGACGAGTCCCTTGCGAGCGCGCCTGCGCAGGATCAGCGCCGGGGCGAAGGCGGCGACCGGGTGCTCGGCCTGGGTGGGCGGCGTGTCGACGTCCTGGTACTCGGCGTCGGGGGACAGGGCGTGGACGATCCGCCGGACAATTCCGCCCGCCTCCGCACAATCCAGCACATTGCCCGCGAAGTCGCGGGCCCGCGCCCGCGACTCGTTGAGCTGCTGCGGCTGAGGGATCAGTCGGGCGTCAAGCATCTCGACCTCGACCGAGGCGGCCTCAACCGCCTCGGCGGGCACGACCGTGAGTCGTCCGGAGTCGTCGTCGAACTCGATGGCGGCGGGGGCGGTCAGCAAGTGCCGCAGGACCGTCGGATGGTCGGGAGGGGTCCACGCGAGGCAGCCGACGCCGATGACCAGCTCCAGCTCCTCGGCGTGTCCGATTGCATTCACGTACATCGCGAAGAGCTCGCTGTAGAGCTCGCGGGTCGGCCGGTCGCGCCGCTCCTGTTCCGCCCACGCTCGCCAGTCCCGAAGCCAACTCCGGAACGACTCGGCGATCTCCGGCTGCTCGTCGAGGTGCTCGACCTGCCCGGACAGCTGGTCGTCCTCCACTGTCTCGTTACCCGCCCTGGTGATCGAGCTCCGGAGCAAGGGCTCGGTGTCCGGGTCGTCACAGGGACCGTCCAGCCACACGGCGAGTCGGTCGTCCGGCGCAGGCGGGGCGAGCCGAGGCGTGCGGTCCACTGTCAAGAACGGCGACCCGGCTTCCGGCTCGGCCTCGTCGGTCGCGCTGCGGACCGTGGGGTGGTGAGGGAGGTCGCCAAACCAGAGGACGGCTCCCTCCCGGCGGTACGCCTCCACCGTGCGGGCCGGCTCGTCCCGGACTTCCTGGACACGCATGAGGTACTGGAAGAGGCGGATCGCGCGATCCAAGATCGGGTCGCGCGCCGTCGGATCCAGAGGCATGCAGTGCTCCAATGCGGGGGCCAGGCGTCGCGAGGCGCGGTCATATCGGATTCTTCCGGTCAGTGCCCGCTGACGTCGACTGCAGTGGTTCTGTCCGGTGCGGATTGTCGCGCGTGGTGTGGTGCCGAGGGCGGGCACCACACTGCGACGGGTTGGCCGGGAGGGACTGGTGGCGATGATCGCGCAGGGCTTGTCGGCACAGTGGTCGGGCAGGGGAAACGCGCGGTAGGGCGGGCGGAGTAGTCCGTCGATCCGGAGCGGGGTGAGGGGCGGCACCTTGTCGGGCTCGCCGCTGAGGGAGGTGTCGACCACCACGTCGACGTGGAAGGTTGCGTACAGGCTGCCCAGGTACGAGGAGAGGTGAACCCGTCGGCCTTTCGCGGTCTCCTGTAGCGGGGTGGTCTTGGTGAGTTCGAACCGGAAGTGATCCCCGAGATCGCGGTCGGCTGCGCGGGCGAGCGCCGCAACGGCGGCATCGGGCGCTGCGGACCGTTCGGCGTGGTAGAGGTCGATGTCCTTGCTGTGTCGAGTGCCGGGTAACCGGGCGAGCAACGCTCCGGCGCCTTTGAGCATCCACTGATCGGCGTCATCGGCGGAGAAGCAGCGGCTCAGGATCCGGTCATAAGCGAACTGTCGCTGCAGCTCCGCTACGGAGAAGCGTGGATCGTGCTGAGCGATTTCGGTGATTTCGCTTTGAGCGCGGCGCGGAACGCAGCAGCGGTGGCATAGGGCAGCTCGCTGCCGACTCCTGGCTGATTGCGCATCGTCGTTGAGCCCCTCTTGTTATTCACGCCGCTCACCCCACGCGGGTCCGGTCAGCGCGGCAACCATCGCGGAGTCTGATGGTGCGCCATAGGCGGAAGCGTGACCATGGACACTGTCCTCCAGCTCGGCTGGGGTGAGTAGCTCTGAGTGCAGCGCGTCGTGGACGATCCGGGCGACTGCGGATTCATCTTCGCGGTCGTGGAGCATGTCGGCGACGATCCTTCGGGCCGTTGTGACGGGAAGGCCACGCACGATCATCCAGTCCTGGCGGGAAAGCACCTCTCGGACGTGGATCCGCACGTCGTTGCGTCGCAGCCGACGTCGGGTCCGGCAGTAAAACTCGTGCCGGTCCGGCAGCAGGTCCCCCAGATCCAGTGCTGCTGCGGCCGAGCGGTGACTGACCACCGCGTCCGGCCCTCGGAGCCGCTGCGCGGCCGGCGTTCCTGCACCGAGCTGGAGCCACGCCGCTCGCAGCGGGTCCAGCTCCGGATCCGGGGGGCTGCCGGTCAGTCGGTAGACCCGTGCGCCCGGCTCGATTCGCTCGAAGGTGCCGTCCTGCACCAGACGGCTGAGGTCCAAGCGGGATACCGCTAGCTGACGGGCTTGAGCGGCGGTCACCATGCCCCACTGCTCGGCCACGAGAGGACTCAACACGGCAAGCGCTCCACCCCTCGACATGGCGCGATCGTATCATTATCGATACACTTGTGCAGCGCCTGGGTGCTGGCGCGGTCCTCGACGGCCGGGTTCGCACCATCAGCCGCGTCACACAGCTAAATTGGCGATCTTCGTTCATCCCTCGGGACCGAGCAGCACGACCCGGCGGTGTCGGGCACGGTCATCTCAAAGATTTATCTGGCCCTGCTACAGCGCCAAACAAGCCGAAATGATCAGTGACGAACCCGTCAACCGCTGGTCAGTGTGGTCACAGTTCTGTTGGGTGGCCCGGCAGGATTCGAACCTGCGACGCACGGTTAGGAAGAGCTGCGACGGTGCCAGCGGTGTCTTTACCAGCGATTTTGGGTGACTTGTGTTTCCCACCACTTCGTGCTGTTGGCCCTGCAGCATGATGCTTCGCACCACGAACCGCACCACGGATCTTCGTGGTGGCTGTCGATGGGAGGGCGTCGCAGCCCCGTGGTGGCGACCTGACCCGGTTCGACGCCGGCACGATCATGAGTTGGCAGCGGGCTCACCGCGTTCGCATGTCGTAGCGGTACCGTTGTGACATGTCCAGGCTGGATCGCATCGTGTCGGACCCGGCGGTCTGCCACGGCCAACCGACGGTTCGTGGCCTGCGATATCCCGTCGAGAACCTTCTCGAGCTCTTGTCGTCGGGCATGACGATCGAGGAAGTGCTCGCCGACTACCCGGACCTCGAGCGTGATGATCTCCTCGCCGCGCTGGAGTTCGGCGCCCTTGCCGCGGCGTGAAGTTCCTCGTCGACGCTCAGCTGCCCACCCGGCTCGCGCGGTTGCTGAGCAGTTCGGGACACGATGCGCTGCATATGTTGGAGTTGCCTGACGACAACCGCACGACCGATGCCCGAATCGCCGAGGTTGGGATGACAGCGATCGAGTTGTGGTCACGAAGGACCGAGACTTCCGAGCTCGCACCACGCTCGACACGACGAATTGGCAGCTCAGGGCCGCTTTGTGCCTCTGGTTTCGTGCCCCCGGCAGGATTCGAACCTGCGACACACGGTTTAGGAAACCGATGCTCTATCCCCTGAGCTACGAGGGCTGACCTGCGGTCTTGGCGGGTCCGGAGCCTATCGTGCTGGCTCTGGTCCGCGTCTGGTCCGCGGGTTTGGCTGGGCCGCAGTGTCCACGGCCGGCGCCTCGGGCAGTGTCTCATGGTCGTGGGGGGCCGTGAGAGCGGCGGTGATCCGGTCATTGATCTCTCCTTCCTGTCCGTCGATGCAGTTGGCGTAGATCTTGAGCAGCACTGCCACATCGTGGCCGAGTCGTCGGGCGACCTCGGTGGCGGGGACGCCGTTGTTGAGCCAGAGCGAGGCTGCCGCATGGCGCAGGTCATAGGGCCTGCGCGCTAACGGTGAGTGGACCTGTTCCTCGGTGAGAGCTGAGAGTCGTGCTCTGGCCCAGACTCGTCGGGCGCTGGCCTCGTTGAACGGTCCGCCGCGCTCGTTGCGGAACACTCCTCCGGCATCCCCGGTGCCGAAGGTCTCCAGGTGTGTTCGGAGCAGGCCGACCAGCTCGGCAGGGATCGGCACGGTCCTTACCGTGTTGGGTGCGCGGCGCTTGAGCGCGCGGCGGTCGCGAGCCTCGCCGTTGTCGGTCCATTCCTGACCGGCCCAGGGTTCCGATCGGGCAAGCTGGAGCCGTCCCCAGCCCGACGCCGGTAGCTCGCAGTCGCCCGCCCGCAGGGCTACCACCTCGGCCGGTCGCATGCCCGCGTAGTACAGGCACCCGAAGAAGGCCACCAGGTACTCGCCCCGGCGAGGCTGGCACCGCACTGCGTCGAGCAGCGCGCGGACCTGTTTGGGGCTGGCGACGACTCGGCGGTCCACCGATTCCGCCACGTCGGGTGCGGTCCACTGCACCTGGTCAACCGGGTTGGTAGCCAAGAGCCGCCGCTCGACGGCGAGTCCGAGTGCGTTGTAGAACACGGCGCGCTTGCGGTAGACGCTGGTCGCGGCAGCGGGCTTGCCATCCAGGCGCACCGTGAGCGCGTCGAGCACGCTGCGGATCACGGCCAGATCGCGCAGCGACGACACCGGCCGCGAGGCACCCGACACCCAGGCCAGCGCCTCCGCGACCTCGGCTGATGGCTTGCCGGCGGCTCGGCGCCCTGAGTTGAATGCCCAGCCGAACAGCGCCCGGCGGATCACGGCATCGTCTGGCCGGTCACGCCGGGGGAGTAGCAGCGCCATAGTCACCGTCGTCAACGCTTCCGCGATGGACTTGCGGGACTTCGCCGCCGCCCGCGGCCACTTGGCGTCCACGTAGGACACCGCATGGTCAAACCACGGCACATCTCGCGCCCTCGATTCCGGCAGCCCGGTGACCTCGTCGAATGGTTCCCCAGCACGCGCAGCCGCCATCAGTTCGGCTCGGAAGGACTCAGCCAGCGCACGAGTCAAGAATGTCTCCGCGTGCGACCGGCCAGCGACCAGCCATCGGACTTGATACGGCTTCTGCCGATCACGTTTTCGGATGCCCCACATCCGAAATTCGTAGCTACTCACCTCAAACACTCCTCTAGATCACACAACCAGGAATCCAGGTCACAGCGCCGAATACGAACATCGCCGTTAGGCAGCTTCAGCGCCTTCGGTCCGCGTCCGAGCTGACGCCAGTAGTAGAAAGTCGATCGAGGCACGCGCAGCTCAGCAACGACCTCCGGAATGGTCAGATATTCCTCCGCCACCGTCGCTCCCATAGCGTCTTGTAGTGGACCTACGCCGCCTCTCGTGCCGCTTGCCGTTGTTCGCGGGCGCGGGCGGCTGCGGACAGTGCGAGGGCGGCGTCGCCGGTGGTGAGGTAGCCGACCCCGATGAACTCCCAGTGCGAGACGACGAGCGTGGTGTCCTGCTCGTCGGGCAGCAGCTCGCGCGCGTGTTCGGCGGCTTGGCGTTGGCGGTAGGCGCGTCGCTCGCCGCGGATGGCGCCGAGGGTGGTGGAGTAACGGCGGCTCTTGGAGGCGAAGTGGCCGCGGAAGCCGAGCATGTGAAGCCACCGGCTCAGCCCGTTGTAGGTTTCGTGTTCGCCGAGCTGCCAGCAGGTCTGCACAAGACGCGTCACGTGGTCGCTGACGTCGAGCAGCGGCAACGTCTCCAGTGTGATGCGCCTGTCTCCGAGACCGAAGTCGTCGGCGCTTTTGGTGGCGTATTTGGCGATGTAGTCGGCCGCTCGTTCCGCGGTTAGTTCGCCGGCCGGGCCACCATTGATCGGCTGAATGTCGGTCTGCTCCCCGAATCGCAGCTCGAGTCCGGCGTCGTCCGGCATGTCGACGGTGAGCCGGACCAGGCTGGCCGCTTCGCGGATGGCATGCGCGAGGTCGGTTGCGTCGAGGTTGAGCTGTGTCGGGGTGAAGTCGGTGCCGGGTCCATCGAGCCGGATCAGGGCGTGAAAATGGACGACGGCACGGCGCTGGAACTCGGCGACCTTGACAAACGACAGCCGGCACCGCGCGGTGAAGTCCTTTGCGGTCAGGCCGGCCCGCCGGGCGAGCACGCGGCGGAGGGTGATGGTGAATCGGCGCCACAGTTCGGGGGCGTGCCAGTTGAAGGCCGCGTGCGCCGGGTAGTCGTAGCAGTCCAGGCACAGCGGCTGGCCCAGCCGCGGATCGTCCTCGCCATGGATGGCGGTGCACCAGGTCGGCCGCCCGTGTCGGCATAGCGTGGGTTTGGCCCGGGCCGGGCGGCATCGCGCGTGCTTGCCCTGCCGATCGGCCCGGGTAGTGTGCACCGCTCCGAATCCGGGCGCGGTCAGCGTGGCGAAGACCAGCGGGTGAGCCCGGATCGAGTCCGGGACACCCTTTCGGCCACCGGCGGCGCCAGCGTAAAGAAGTTGCCACATGTCGCCCGCGTATTCGTAGGAGCACGACGGGCAGACTGCGGCCCGCCGGTTGCCGCACCGATCATCAGCACCCGGTCGGGCTCATCATCGGTGGAGTACGTCGACCGCTGGCCGATCGCCGACTGGTGGACGACGCGACCGCGCAGGCGCACCGGTCGGGAGCAGTGGCCGCAGTGTTGGAGCTGTTCGGACCAGCGGTCGAAGTCCGGCCGGGCGGCCCGGTGAATGATCTCCTCAATCACCGGGGGTGCCAGCTCGATGAGCGGGGTCATCGGGTCACCCCTGGCCATCGGTAGGACGGTGTGAGGTGTCGGCGGCCCAGGTGCGCAGCTGGCCGAGGGTGACGGTCCGGTGCTCACCGGGCGCCAGGTCGCCGAGTAGGGCCGGGTTGTGATCGGTGCCGCCGAAGATGGTCAGCTCCACGGTGTCGGCCGGTCCGATCAGAGCACTGGCAATCGATAGGTGCACCCGGTCGCCGGAGGGCGGTCGCCATGCCTGAACGGTGACCGTGGTGAGGGTGTCGGCCCAGGCCAGCAATTCAGTGGCGATTCTGGGCACGGTCAGGAAGTGGACCTGCGCTGTGAGGCGCGTTCGGTGCGCGGTGCTGATCACTTCCAGGGACGCTGGTTCTGGTAGGTCGTGCTCGGTTAGGTGTGTGGCGAGCAGGTGCGCTGCCTGCACGAATGTCGCTGCGAAGGTCGGGGTGATCATGTGTCACCGCCCCCGACTGGACGCGGACAGCGCCGGCACCGCTACTGGCTGGTTGGGTGGGCCAGCGACGAATGCTTCGAGGTGTTTGATCGTCTGATCGGGGACCCATCCGGCGCGCACCCGGAGGGGTTCGCGGATGCCTTCCCCGAAGACGTACCCCACACCGGCTTCAGCTTCGGTGATCCGGTTGGCCCACGCCCCCCGCTCATAGGCGCCATCGCCGAGCACCATCCCGACATGAGATTTGGCCGTGACGCGCAGGCAGATCCGCCGCGGGAACAACTCCCGAACCGGCACGGTGTCCTTGGTGGGTTCCTGCACATAGCCGCGGACCGTGACGCCCAGCGCGCGGCCCTGCGTGGTCAACAACGCGACCCGCTCGGTGATGGCTTCTCGGGTCTTACGATCGGTGTAGCGGGTCAGCGCCCCGATCTCGTCAAACTCCAGCAGCTCCAGCGGGTGTTCAGGACTGACCGGCACCGACCGCACCCAGCCGGCGAACTGGGCCTTGCGGGCGGCCATCGACTCGACGAGTTCATCGAGCACGTAGAGTGCTTCAGCGCCAGTGACGGCGTAGCGGTGGAAGATCCGGCGCCCGTAGGCCAGTTCCATGCCCTTGGGGTCGATGCCGGAGACCTGGACCAGCCCGTCGCGGATCGCGGGGGCGATGGCGACCAGCGGGCACCACATGACTGAGTTCTTGCCCGCCCCGCTGGCCCCGGCGGTCAGGGTGTGACTGGCTGAGCCGGTCAGCGGCACATGCCAGTCCTGGCCATATTCGGTGTGTCCGGAGAACACCCGGCGCAGATCAATAGCGGCACCCGGCACGCCGGCCAGCGCGGCGAGATCGGCACAGGCCATCGGGTCGGCGAGCAGGTTACGGCGCTGGAAATCGAGGGAGACCACATTGGGTGTCAGTTCGCGCACCTGGCAGCGCGCCACTGCCCGGGCGCAGGCCAACGCCCGGGCGGCGTCGTCGAAGTCCTCCGGTTTCTGGCCAGGAACCAGCCGAAGGCGGACCTCATCCCAGGACGCACCCGAGCGCACGCCCAGCACCGTGGGCAGCTGCGCCTGGCCATGGTGACGGTTGCGGCGAATGCCGCGAACGAGGGGAGTGACGGCCACGACGAGGGGCCCGGTGTCCTACTGGATACCCAGGCCGCAGGCCTGCAACCAGTCGGGCAGTTTGGGTGCGTACACCGTCCAGCGCAGCCACCAGGCCCGCAGATGCCGACCTGCCCAGGCATCGAAGGACACCAGATCGATCAGCCGCCACCCGGTCAGTACGGCTGCGACCACGCTCACCGTGAGGACCAGCGACGGCCCGCCCCACCAGTGCCACCAGGCCGACACCGCCAGCACGGTCAGGCTGGTCCGCCATCGCGTGACCGCTTGCCGGATCGCCCACACCCCAGCTTTGATCACCAGCCACACCGCGAAGGCCACCACCGCGGCAGCGGCCAGCGCTTCCGCAACCTTGATCAGTACCTGGCCGATCTTGGCCAGCGACCACACCACGACGCCCAACACCCCGGCACCCGCGACCAGCACGGCGATCATGCGCACGTCCATCAGTGCTCACCGCCGGAGCACTGGTAACCAAGCGCGCCCGGGCAATTCGGGGCGTGCTCGCCCCGCCGTAGGCTCATGACAGCTCCTGTTGTCCTGACATTGATGGGTGGAGCGGGGCGCCCGGCCGGCCTTGGTTTCCAGGCCCGACCGGCCGGGCGCCGCACTACGGGGCGATGGCCTCAACCCACGCCGTCCACGCGGTCGACGCCTCGTCGCGGGCGACTTCGTAGGCGCCGTAGGCCTCCTGCCAGTGCAGGTAGGCAGCCCGCTCGGCCTCGGCCGCTTCCTCACGAAGCCGCTCGGCCCGCTCGTGTATCTCGCTGAGCTGCGCCAGGTCGAGGCTCATCGTTGATGCGCGCATCACGAACCCCCCGACCCAGCCGCACCAGTGGCAGCCCTGGCCGGACCGGCCGGAGTTGTCGGTACCGGGGTGATCGAGTCAGCCCGGAATGCCACTCCGCCGCGACCGTCGATGTTCCACGGCGTCGCGACCAACTTGACCACCGTGACCAGCTGCCGCTTGGCAACCCTCGGCTCCCCAGCCGTGGTGACCTTGATGACCTCCGCGCCGGTCTCGTCCATCGCTACTACCTCGGTCACGTGCAACGGCGCGCCGGTGTCTCGGTCTGTCTTCTGCCGGCCGTCGTTGTCGTTTTTGGGCTGGGGGGCACGAGACACCACGAAGTCGACGCCCTCGGTCTTGATTTCCAACTGCATTTCTGGTGTTCCTCCAGATCGGTCGTTGCGGGCCGTTCGACCCGCACGCCAATCAAACGGCGAAATGCCTGCTCGGAGGGGGTCCGCGGGCTAGTCCCGAGCTAGTCCGCTGCTAGTCCCGAAGTCCGCGCCTGGCCGGTAGGCTCACCACGCGTCGACCGAGGGAGAGAGCCAGTGACGGCTACTGAGGCATCTGCGGCGGTAGGGCAATGCACGCAATGTGGTGCGCCGCTGAGTCGGTACAACCCGGACGCGGTGTGCGCAAGCTGCAACCACGCCGACGACGTCATCCCCGCTGCCGGGCAGTGGCTCAACCGACCTACCGGCGTACCGGCCGACGATACCGGTGCCGTGCTGCGGGCCTGGCGCGCGTCGACGGGCCGTAGCCAGGCCGAGGCTGCGGGACTGCTGGGGATGACGCAGCAGAATCTCAGCCAGATCGAGAACGGCCGCCAGGCCATGTCCTATGAGCTGCGGCAGCGAGCGGTCTCCGTGCTCGGCATCTCCGCAGAGGATCTCGGGTTGTCCCCCGGCCGGCCGCGCGCCGACGTGGACGGTGCCGTCGCTATTGACCAAGCCCGGTGGCGTCAGGAACGCCGGTGGCTCAATCAGCACCGCTCCGAGCTGGCGCGGCTCGCGGTGCAGCTGTACCCGGCAGAGCACCGGGTGCCGGATACGACCCTGATCGCTGGTTCTGGCTGGATTCCCGACGAGCCGGCCGAATTGCGCTCACTGCGGCTGACCCTGGATGAACAGCCGCATCCGGTCACTATCGACGGAAGCGAGGACCAAACACTGCCGACCCGCCCGCTGTGCGCTCCGGGCCTGTGGTTCGACAGCTACACCTCGGCCGTCCGGCATCTTGATCCGCCCCGGCTGTTCGAATCACGACCGAGTTACCGCCTGCTCGGCGACCCACTCGGCGCAGGCCCTCTCCACTTTGGACTAGCGGCGTACTTCGACAAGCTCGACGTGTCCGAAGCGCTCGGCCATGAGCTGGCCATCGCCTGCCTCCGTGAGCACAACGGCGTCCCCGACGACGCCGAACCGCTGCGTGATGAGCTGCCGTTCCGGACCCTGATCGGCGACCCGTTCGACCCTGCCCGCCGCGCGATCATCCCCGCGGTGACAACCCTCACGATCCGGCTACGCCGCTACCCGGCGGAGCCGAGTTTCCTGCTGCACTGGCGTGATCCGGCGAAGGTCGCTACCGCCGCAGGGGTGTATGACGTGATCCCGGCTGGCGAGTTCCAGCCGGCGAGTGTGGCTCTGTGGGATCGGCGCAACGATTTCGACCTCTGGCGCAACATCGTGCGGGAGTACTCCGAGGAGCTGCTCGGCACACCCGAACACGACGGCACCCGAAGCAAGCCCATCGACTACCACGCCTGGCCGCTGTACCGCGACCTGGAGGACGCCCAGACAGGCGGCGCCCTGGTTCCGTTCGTCCTCGGTCTCGGGCTCGACGCGCTGACCCTCGCGGCGACGATCCTGACCGTTGTCGTGATCGATGACGACGTGTTTACTCGCGCCTTTGGGGCGGCAACACGCTACAACGAGGAAGGCGAAATTGTTGCGATCGGCGACGGTCGCGCCACCGAGGGAATCCCATTTACCGAGGAATCGGTACGCCGACTGCTCAGCTCGGAGCCGATGGCCTCACCGGGCGCGGCCTGCCTGGCCCTCGCCTGGCGTCACCGCCACCGCATCCTCGGCCTCTAGCCAGCCAGACCGTAGGAGCCAGACGCCCTGAACAGCCAACTCACCCACAGCGAACAGCAGTGGTTCCGCGTCCGGAACCACCTACGCGACCACCGGTACACACTGGCCGTCTCAGCGGCCCGCGACTACCCGGAATCCGCCGCTGTCGAAGGAACACCACTACTGAGCACACCAGCCTGGCTGCCGGACACGCCGATCGCGCTGGATCACATCAAGCTGGAATACACCCCCGACGCAGTATTCTGCGGCATCACTGGCACTGAACCCGTCGTTCAGCGACTGCTGCCCGACCGGGCTAACGGCACGAGGTACCGCACCTACTCCGACACTGTTGCCGCACTCGCCTCCCCCGCCATCTTCGAAAATCGCTCGACCTACCGCCTTCTGGGCGCAGACCTGCACTCGGTCCCGCACATGGAGTTCGGACACGGCAGCTACTTCGACAGCATCGACGTGGGCGATGCCGTCACGCACGAGTTCACCGCAGCGTCACTCGGCGAAATCACGACGCAGGATCTCCGTACCGCGATCGGTAACCCCTGTGACCTGGCACGGCGACCCGGCAACGTCGCCATCAGCACGCTCACCCTCCGGTATGACCGAACGACGGGCGCGGTGACGTTCTCGCTGCACCGCCGCGACGGAACCAGAGTCGGGCATGCCGGCGGTCTCTATCAGGTCTTACCGGTGGGTGTTTTCCAACCGGCCGGCGAGGAACTGTGGAACGCCGAGAACGACCTCTCACTGTGGCGATCCATCGTCCGCGAACTCGCCGAGGAGCTACGCGGAGGAACCGAAGACTACGAGACCCACCGCGGACCGATCGACTACGGCGCCTGGCCCTTCGCCGACCGCTTGACCCGAGCCCTCGACACCACAGAGGTTCGCGCGTTCTGCGTGGGAATCGGGGTTGATCCGCTCACCTTCGCCACCGACATTCTGACCGTCGTGACGATCGACGCGCCGCTGTACGATGATCTGTTCGGCCAGGTCGCCGACACCAACACCGAGGGATCGATCATCCCCGCCGTGCCCTTCACCGCCGATACCATCGAGAGATACGCGAGCAACGAACCTACCCAAGCCGCAGGCGCAGGCCTGCTGCGGCTCGCTTGGCGGCACCGCCGGATCCTGCTGGACTGAGGCACGACGCACGGATCCTGCTGCTGTCCACCGCGGACACTGACCTGCTCGCGGCCCGGGCCTGCTACCGGCTCGCCAACCCGGCCCGGACCGAGCCCGCCGAGCTGCCCATGCTGCCCGATGGGGTGGACGTGGTGGTGCTCCGATTGCTCGGCGGGCGAGCCTGGGAGCGGGGCTTGAGGTGCTGCGTCGTTCGGCCTGCCGATGGTGTCCTGGGTGGAGAGGTGAGCCCGGACGCGGAGCTGATGGCGGCCTCCACAGTGCCGGCTGGAGTCGCGGCAGAGGCGCTGCGATACCTAGCGAGGCTGCGCCTCTGACCGCCGAGGCTGGTGGCTGGGTTGGTGGATGACGTGGCGGTGGGGTGAGGCCAGGGTTGCTGGGTTGGGCTGTTTCCGACCTGGGGGTGGGCCGTGGCGACCC
>JBOHGH010000117.1:0-13837 GCA_050699975.1 Pseudonocardiaceae bacterium
GTGCTCTGGCGACGTCGGATATTGGAACTGTCTGAATGCCTGCCTTATGGCCTTGGTCGGCGACTGATCTCGGCGGCGTAGGTGGTCCAGTCTCCTGCGGCGGCGCGTTGCCAGGCGACCGCGACGGTGATGTGGATGCCGAGCATGCGGGTGAGTAGCGCGGCGGGTAGGTCGGTGGCGAGTTGGAATAGCGCGGTGGAGCGGGACTGTCCGGGGTGAACGCCGAGTTGGCGGAGTCGTTCGCCGAGTTGGTAGGAGCTGATCGGGCGGCCTGGCTGCCCGCCGGGGAATAGCCATTGAGAGTTGCCTGGGTCGCCGATCGCGGCGTGTCCCCGTTTGGTCGTGATGACCTTGTGGACGAGGTCGCCGAGGGGCTCGGGCAGCACAATGGGTTCGCGGCCCAGCCGGAGTCGTACCTCGTGCTCGCTGATGTCGATGTCGTCGAGGGTGAGCCGGCTAATCGCCGCGGGCCATTGCGCGTAGAGCAGAACGAGCAGGCCGGCGACGCGGTCCTCGGGGTTGATGGTGTCGTCGTGGAGCAGCCGGCGGGCGTGTGCCCAGCGTGCCTCGGTGTCGATTGGCTGGGTCGGGCCGCCCCATTTGGTGGCTGCGAAGTCCAGGCTGGTCAGCTTCTGCTGTTTGGCCCAGCGCACGAAATTCCCGGCCTCGCGGCGGTGGGTGGCGTCCTGGCTGGCCAGCCAGGACTCGAGGTCGCCCTGCCCGGCGGTGGCCAGGGTGAGGTGGTGGGAGGCGAGCCAGTTAAGGACGGTGATAGCGGCCTTGACGTGCTGGCGCACGACCACGGCTTGGTTATGGGTGGTGTCTCGGCCATCGACCCGGCGGCGGAGTCGGCGCAGCAGATGCCAGACCGCGTATCGGTGCAGAAGTTGCTGTTCGTCGGGGTCGTTTCGGTCGAGGATGGAGGCGGTGATCCATCGTTGCAGCCGGGCCATGTGCTCGTCGCGTGGCGGCAGCGTCCCGGTGGCGACCAGGACGCTGCGCAGGTGCTCGACCGCCCTGCCGGCGGGTAGATCGTCAAGGAGTTGGTGGGTGAGCTGTTGGGCGGTGTCGAGGCTGCGCAGGATCGCCGGGGCGGCGCTCTTGTCCAGCCAGGCGGCCACCGTGTCGGGCCGCTCGGTCGCCGCGAGGGCCTGGTAGAGAGCCTGCAGTCGCGGCGAGATTTGTCCGGTGTCGTCGCCGAGCAGCTCACGCAGCCGTCGGTGAAGGTTGCAGCGGGCGCACGGACCGGTGTGGATCCGGCCCGGCTGCCCGCAGCCTGGGCAGGTGCGCCAGAACTGCGGATCGGGGCGGGTGCAGGTCGAGCAGAGCGGCTCGTCGATGGTTCCGCTGCGGATCGGCGCGATCTGGCCGCAGCCAGCGCAGCGGGCCCAGCGTTGGGTGCAGGCCCGACACCACGGCTTGCCGGTGGTCTTCGAGATCAAGCACGGACCGTGTCGTGCGCAGATGTCGCAGGTCAGGATCTTCGTGGGCCGGCAGGCCGGGCAGAGTGGCCCGTCGGGGGTGCGGGTGCTGACCGGTCGCCGGCGGCCGCAGTCGATGCAGGTTTCCTGGTTGGCCGGGTCGGTGATCAAGCAGGACGGACACAGCGACCGGCCCTGATCGTCGCGGGTGGCGGTTTCCCGGACGGCACCGCAACGCGCGCACGGCTCGGCCCGGGACTTGGCCACACAGTTGCGGCAAAGCCGTACCCCGCCGCGGGGTTTCACCAGCGGGATCTGTCGTCCGCAGTGCGGACACGGCGGCTGCACGATGCTGGTCGCCCCGGCCTGGCAGAGGCTGTCGATCAGCCGCAGCACCGAGGGAACGGGCGCCTGGGCGCCAGCCCCGGTGAGCAGTTCGGGCCGGTCGGCCAGGGCCCAGGCCAGCCGATAGCGCTGCCCGGTCTGGGGCACGGCCGCATCGATGGCGGTGGTCACGACGTCCACCGGTAGCATGGGATCGATCCGGCCGACAATGTCGATGATGACGGCCACCGGATCAGCCTCGTTCTCGGGTTTGCACGGGGCGCATCGGGGCCGTCCATCCCGGTCGCGGACGCTCACCGGCCGAATCTGGCCGCAGGCCGCGCAGCGTTCCCGCCGTGGCCCGCAGACCCCGCAGTACCAGTTCTGGCCGCGGCGCTGCAGGGTACGCAGCGCCTTGCCGCACTCCGCGCAGATCGGCGGGGAGACCACCACCGCGCCGGCGGTGCGCAGCGCGATGAGCAGGTCCCCGACCACGCGGGGTGCCGGAGAGCGCCCCTGGACCAGCAGCTCCGGCTGGTCGGACAGGGCTTGGGCGAGACGCCGGCGTTTGGCCCGGCCTGCGGCCACGGCGGTGACCGCGGCCTCGACCACCGGGCGGTCCAGCGCGGGCTCGATCGCGGTGACCCGGTCGACGACGACCGCGAGCGGGCCGGCGAGGATGTCCGGCGACGGGGTGCTCATCGGCTGATGTCGGTTCACGTGATGCGGGCCCGCTTCGGCCGCAGCTCACCGATCCCGGCCCCAGCGCTACCAGCCGCCTTGGATCGGCTGGCTGGCTTGGCGGCCGCGACCGGCTCGATCAGCTCCTCCATCGTGCAGCCCAGGATGTCCAGCAGTGCCATCAGTACCTTCAGGCTCAGCCGCTCAGGCCGCTCTACGACCAGCCGGTAGACCTGGCTGGAGGACAACCGGATGCCGCGCTCGGCCAACGGGGCAGACAGATCGGTAGTGGCGAACATGCCGCGGGAGGCCATGACCTGCCGCAGGTTCCACCGGTAGTCCAGTTCGCGCGCCATTCACGGCTCCTTCCGACGGCCCGACTCCCCCAGGGCCGGGGACAGGGCGTTGCGCAGGGCGGTGTTCATGAAGTCCCCGCTGACGTGGGTGTAGATCGCGGTCGAGGTGTCGCAGCGGTGCCCAACCGACTCCTGGATTATCTTGAGCTGGCGGGTTATCCGGGCCTGTGACCTGCGCGGTTCCATTGTGGACGTTGTCCTTGACGTCTCGGGTGGGTGCATGGTGGTGGCCTTTCAGCAGGGGCTGATCGTTACCGGATTGGGACGCCGGGCGGCTCGGGCCGACGCCGTGTCGCGGCTCGCCGTCGCGCGTTGCTCGCCGAGGGCCTGGGCGAGTTGCTCGCGGAGCTTGCGGTTCTCTTCGGCCAGCTGCCGGGTCCGTTGTGTGGCCGCTTCCAGCCTGCGTAGCAGCGAGGCGTCCGAGGAGCGCTGCCGGACGGGGACCGGCGTCGCCGGCGCCCGACGGTAGGCGGTGCGGAGGCGTTCGATCTCGGCCCGGATGTCGGGGTGAGCGTAGAGCCAGGACCTGGAGACCGCCGCCGCTTGGGCGACGGCCTCGAAGGTGACCGGGCTGCCCTGGGCGTCGAGGGTCCGCAGGGCTTGGATCGCCTTGGCTCGGGTGAGCTCGTGACGTTGCTGGGCGGCGGCGAGGATGTGCCGGGTGTTGTCAGCTCGCATCCGCCGCCTCCCCTTCATCAGAGCCGGAATCGGCGTCGAGCGTGGTGATGATGTTGTCGAGGTTGCCCAGGACCTGCTGGTTCATCTCGACCAAGCGGGCCTGGCCGCGCGCCTGGGCGGCGGAGATGATCTGCAGAACCTGCTGGCGGTGGGTGCGGTGCTGCGGCAGGAATTCCGGCGTGGTCACGAACATCGGGCAGGTCAAACACGCGTTGGCATGCGGGCAGGTCTTCTGCACGGGCAGCCCGCAGAAACCGTTGGGCAGGGCTTGGGTGGCGCGGCCGAGCCGTTGCTTGGCCCAGTTCGCCTCAGCCAGCGGGCCACCGGGGTCGATGGTGACGGCCTCGCCTTTGGCGTTGACCTTGCGGGCGGCCTCCCAGTGCCGGCGGACGGTGGTGTCGTGCAGCCGGGCATAGTGGGCGGTCATCTCACCAGACGAATGATCCAGAAGCACCCGGACCACCTCTTGCGGGACATCGCGGTTGATCAACCGAGTGCCGAAAGTGTGCCGCCATTGATGGGGTGTGAGGTGCGCTGCGCGGCCCTGCTCGTCCTGGACCTCACAGCGGCCCAGCCAGTCCCGCAACTGGCCGCGATAGGAGTGCGTCGACAAGGGTTTGCGCCCGTCCGGGTTCATCTTCGGGGCGGGGAACAGCCAGGGACTACCGTCGGGCCATCGGCGCAGGATCCGCTGTTGTTGCTCGATGATCGCCTTCTCGAGTTCCTCGTCGATCGGGACGAGTGCTTCTCGTTTCATCTTGCGGTTGGTGTAACGCAGGTAGGGCGCGCCGTCGCCGTCACGCACCACGCAGTCGAACGCGACCTTGCTGGCGTCGCCGACACGCAGGCCGCAGCGCATCAGGATGACCGTGAGCAGCCGGCTCTCAGGGTTGTTCCACCGGTCGAGGTTCGTGGGCCGCTCGACCTGAGCCATGACGTGTTCGGCCAGTCCGCGCGGCAGGCGCTTTTCGCGTTTGGGAAAGTCGTCAGGATAAAAGGCCGCGCTGGCAGGCAGGCTGCGGTCCCACTCGTGGCGGCGGATCGCGTCGAGGAAGGCACCCAGCGAGCTGATGTCCCGGCTGCGCGAGCCCACCGCACGGGTGTCAGTGGCCAGGTCGGCGAGGTAGCGCTCCAGCGTCACGCGGTCAAGGCTGGCCAGGCTGGTGATGTTGACCGGCGGGGACTCCAGGAACCACGCCAAGCGCGTCACCGCCTGGACGTCGACGTAGGTCTGGATGGGACTACGCCCGATGCTCAACCGCCAGCGGGCGAACCGTTTCGTCAGCTGGCGCAGCCAGGGCTGCCCGATCCCGTCGAACCGCAGCCGCTTGCGGCCCTCGATCCCGAGCCGGTGAAGCTCCCACACATCCCGCGGGAACTCGGCCTCCCATCCGCTGCCGCAGTGCAGATCCTCCAAGCACCGGTAGGCGTAGCGCAGAAACGCGAGCTGCCCGTTCTGGCCGTGTCTCGCGGCGTGGCTGGCGTCGAAATACTCCACCCAACGCGGCATCGTCCAGTCCAGCAGCGAGCCCACCCCGCTGGCAGCCGCCAGCGCGATGACCGGACGCGCGATGCCGGAATGGGTCTTGATCCGCCGCTCGTCGTGCCGGCACTGCAGCGCGTACTGCAACTCCAGCTTGAGCTGCCGGCGCTCGCCAAAGGGCCGGAAGTCGAACCGGTCGTCTCCATAGGACTCGCAGAGCACGACGAACTCATCGAGGTCGGGACGTCCCACGGCCTCCCAGCGAGACCGATGGTTGACGCAGAGCAGCGAGCGTCCCTGCGTCCACAGTGTGCAGTAGGACAACGCGCAGACCGGATGGCCGGGATCATCAACCGGGGCGAGACCGGCCAGCCATGCCGCACGGTCGGGCTTTCCCGCCCGTTCCCAGAACCCTTGGTGACGAACACACAAACCCCGGCGGGCGCCGCCGAAATGGCAGCCCGGCACAACACAGACCGTGAGCTCCTTACGCCCCAGCCCCTCCGGGGACGCCGCCGCGGCGAACACCTCGATGTCGGGGCAGCCCTCCTGCTGCCACGCGTAGTAGTGGCCCTTGCAGAGCCCTCGGGTCCGCGGTTGGCGGACACAGCCCGGCACCCGGCAGGGCGCGGTGTCGAACACCAACGCACCACGCTCGGGGACCAGGATGTCCACCCGGAACTCCGGACGGACAGTGGCCATGAGCTTGCCCAGCAACCCCGACACCGCAGCCGGTGCGGGTGTCAGCTCTGCCGCGGTCACCACCGCACCTCCTGCCCGGTCAGGAAGCCAGCGGCCTCCAGAGCGCGGCGGGCATCCTCGACAGACAAGTGACCGTATATGTCCATAGTGGTCGTAATCGAGGAGTGCCCGAGCAAAGTGCTGACCACCTCAATCGGAGTCTTTTTGCGCAGCAGGCGGGTGGCGTAGGTGTGCCGGTACCAGTGCGGGTCGAAGTCGACGCCGGTGTCCCGTCGCAGCCGTTGCACGAGGTCGTAAACCGCCGGGTAGCCCCACGGACGTCCGAACGGCTGGCCCCAGAGGTTGACGAACACATAGTCGGAGTCGAGGTCGCCGTATTCCTCGTGCAGGTAGTCGGCGTAGAGCCGAACTACTTCCGGGCTGACTGGAACGGTGCGCGGTGTCGCCGACTTGGCGCGTGCCCTGTTGTCGTTGGCCCGCGGCGTGATCGTCAGCTCGCCCTCAGCGGCGGCCAGGTCCTCATGGCGCAGGCCCAAGGCTTCACCGATCCGAATTCCTGTATCCCACAGGAAAACCCAAAGCAAGCGGTCCCGCAGGTGTGTGCACGCGTCCAGGATTGCCTGGACCTGCCCGGCGGTCAGGATCGTCGGCTGCTTGCGCGCAGCCTTCAGCTTGATCGCCCGCCGCCGTTCCGGCTCGCCGCCGCTCAGGTGGTAGAGGAACGGCTTCCATCCCGAACGCCGCCGACGCGCCGGCTGGAGCTCGGTGACAAGATCGCCGACCTCGACCCCGTGCCGGGCATGGAACGTGTAGAGACCGCTGACCGCCGACAGCTTCCTGTTGACGGTGCCAGCCGAGCAATGGTGCTCGACCGAGGGCAGCATCGCCACCCCGCCGCTTCGACCGGCCGGTGGCAGGCGCAACCAGGCGACGAACTCACCGAGATCCTCCAGCCGGACCTCGCGCCAGTCCAGGCCCCGTACATCAAGGAAGACGAACCAGTCCTTCAAGTCATGGGCGTACGCCTTGACCGTATTCGGGGACCGCTCGATGCCGGTCAAATAGGCCAGGTAGCGCTCGATCGGCACTACCGGCCCGTCATCGCCGAGGACCGTCCACGATTCAAGCGACGAGACGGGCATCAGCACCCGCTGCACAAGCATCGAACCTCCGGGGTATCTGCGTGATGGAAGGCCGCAGATAACCACCTCCAGCACGCAGATTCCCGCTGGCTAATGCTCCGTGTTGCACGTCGTGGACACCCTCATGTGGGCTCAAGAGAACCTGGATGAACCGCCGGTCCACCCCGTCCTCAGTCAGATGGGTGACAAACGAGTGCCGCAGGGAATGCGGGGATAGCGCTTTGGGCAGGTCCAGGGCATCGCGGTAAGCCACGAACCGGGCGTTGATCTCCGCCGGTTTGATCCGGCCACCGCGCTCAGTCACCCACAACGCCGGATGCTCCGCGCAGCCGAACCGGGACCGGATGTTGTCCACGTAGTCGGCGACGGCCTCGACCGCCCAGCCCATCACCGAGGCGACGTTGCGCCGTCGCGGCGGCTGCCCGCGCACCGCCTTGCCATAGCGCACATGCAACATCCCAAACCGGCCGAACTCCGGGGCGGCTGGGTTGCGGCCCCAGTCAGCCAGATCCAGCTTCGCGGTCTCAGTGCGACGCAGCCCCCACCCGTAAATAACCTTGAACACGGTGGCGTCCCGGTAGGCGGCCAGCGCGCCCTTGCGCTTGGCCGCAACCGCCCGCTCGACCTGGTCATCGGCGTAGTCGAGGAACCGCTGCAGCTCCCCGCGGGTGAACGGGCGCGCCTCCGGGCGGCCCTCATAATCGTTGAGGTGCGCGATCGTGTTCCACTCGTGGCAGATCGGCACCGGATGCGTGCCGAACGCCTCCTCACACGCCACCGCCCACCCGTAACGGCCGTCGCAGACGTACTCACTGAACAACCGCAGATCGGTCTGATAACCGCGGATCGTCGATGGCGCCAGCTGACTCTCCCCGGTCAACGACGCCGCCCACTCGTCCACATGCGACGGTCCCCAGTTCCACGGGTACTCGTTGGTGAACTCCACAAACCGGCGCACCAACCGCTCCCGCGGCGCCATGGTGTCTTCCTGCAGCCCGCGAGCGCTCTGCTGCGCCCGCCAGCCCGACAGCATCGCCTCGACCATCGCGTCCTCCGGCCGCAGCTGCACCACGCCATCAACGAACTCCAGGTGCGCCGCACCCGCCAGATCAACCCGCCGCAACCCGCCCCCAACCCCTCGGAAAGTGGGTGAATCATGCACCAGACGGACGCGGTTGATCAAATCCCCAGGTCAGCCACACGCCGACCACAGACAACGCGCGCCACTCCGGAACCCCACTGATCAGGCCACCTGCGGTTTCTCTCCCGTCTGGTGCAATTCCCGAGGATTGATGTAGCGCATCGTCGAGTCGGTGCTGCGATGCCCGGCGAAGCACGCGATCGCGTGGATCTCCCAGCCCATCCGGGCCAGGTCGGTCAGGCACAGGTGCCGCGTGGTGTGGGTGGAAAACCGCGGCACCTCCGCCGCCAGCGCCACACGGCGGACGACCTTCGACCAGGTCCACAAGGTCAGCGGCTGGGCGTGGTTGCGGCGGGACTCCGACAAAAACAACAGGCCGCGGGCCCGGCTGATCGTGGCACGGTGGCCCAGGTACTGGCCCAGCAGCACACCGGTGGGCGCCGAGTACGGCACCACGCGCTCCCGGCCGATCTTGGTCGTCTCCGCCCGCACCCGCACCGTCCGGTGGCCCGGGTCCAGATCATCGGTGCGCAGCGCGCACAGCTCCTCGCGGCGCAGGGCCGCGTCATAGGCCAACGCGAGCATGACCCGGTTGCGGACCGGCTCGACCCGAAAGACCTCCAGCACCCGCAGCCACTCCGCCTCGACCGGGATCCACGGCAGCTTGACCAGACGCGGTACCAGCCCGCGAGCCGAGCCACTGCGGCCACCCCCGGAGGCGTAGCGACCCCGCCCGACCGGGTTGGACTCCCGCACACCCTCCTCGACCAGGAAGTCATAGAACAGCCGCACCGCCACCAGGCGCTGCTGCAGCGTGGCGTTGGCCAGACCGGCGCCGGAATCCAGAGCAAGCACGTTCGCGCCTCTGCGGCTCGGGCGGCTGGTCAGCTCCCGCACGAACACCGCCACCTGGCTACGGTTCGCGGTCAGCGGGTCAATCCCGTCGCGCTCACACACCTGCAGGTACTCGGCCAGAGCACGGCCATACGCGTCGATCGTGCGCGGCGCTCGTCCCAGGTCAGACCAGATCTGCAGCCACTCCGCAGCCCGCTCACACCGTCCCAGAACCGGCCACTTCTCGCGCAGCACCACCGTCATGAACCCGCCCAACGGAGCAGCGCTGTCGCCGGTGCGCACCCCAGCAAGATCTACCCTGCCGGGTGATTCCACGTAACTTATAGGTAGGTCTTGCGGCCCCCCAGGCGCGGGCCGTGCAACGCGTCACCGACCCAGCGCTCGTTGGGCGCCCCGGCCTCGAACCGACCGAATACCACAGCGCCCTCGACAGCGGGGACCATCAGCTCGCGGCGGTGGAACAGCCGCAGCAGGGTCGACTCCGAGGGTGAGTAGCCAGTCGAGGCGCGCAGGATCCGCGCGACCTGCGCGGCGGTGCGGGCCGGGTTCTCCCGCTTGAGCGCCACGGCCAACTCCAGTACCTCGGTGTCGATCCGGGCGCCGGGCTGGCGGATCGAGGGAGTCAGGGCGTCGAAGCCGCCGACGCGGTAGCGGCGGATCCACCGATCCAGGGTGTCGCGGGAGTAGCGGTGCCCCCCGCCGAACGGGCCGGCATGCGCTTGGGCGGCGATCGCCCGCACGATCGCACCCCGCGCCTTGGTCGACAGGCTTGGGTCCAGCGCAGGGCAGATCAGCTGGTAGCGGAACAACGCCACCTGCCCCACCCGCGCCCGGCGGGTGACGTCGTCTTGGTCGTGCGCCACGAAAAACCTCAATTCGAGAAGGGAATCACCCCGACCGGGACCGGCCGGGCAGCAACCCCCGCGAGGATTCCGGGCAACACCACAGCAGCGTCAGAGGCGACTCGTGTTGCCCTCCACACCCGGCTGGGGCGGCGGCCAACCCGGGGCAAGAAGCCGACCGGCCGAACAGGCCGCCGCGACCTGCCAGGCCGTCACCGCACCGAGGACCCCGAACACACCGAACCGGCCGGTCACCGCCGCAGTCGCCGCCCCCAGCGCAGCCAGCAGGTCACCCCACGGACAGCCCAGAGCCTTGGGCACCGCCACGTCCACCCCGGCCCGGCAGGCCACCCGCAGCAAGTGCAACCGGGTCGACTCCAACCGGGCCGCCGTCACCCGTAACCAACCCCGCACCGTCGCCGCCGGAACCCCCAACACCACCCCGATCACCCGATGCCCGGACCCCACGACACGGGCCAGCAACGCCGCCCCGATCACCTCGGCCGCATACGCCCGCCGCAGCAACACCGTGACCGGCAGCAACACGTGCGTGACCAAACACGCCGGGCAGCGCGCCCGCCGCGGATGCAGCACCCCCGCCAGGCCATGGACAACACGTGGGCGCCCCCACCCCCACGGACGCAGCGCACCACAACAATCCGGGCAGTCAACCTGCCCCGCCACCAACCGTGACTCGACCCGAACCTGATCAGCCTCTACCGTCACCAACGGGTGCCTCCGTGCATCCAGCACGGCCCTCCCGCAGCGGTCCTCCACGACAGGAGCGGGAGGGCCGTCGTCGTCTCAACTCAACCCGCTCGACACACCGACGGTGACGACGACACAGACCAACACACCAACCACGGCCCCCGCCGCCGTCCGCAACCTCAATGACGCACAGCAACTCCCACGTCGTCATCCAGAACGACGGTCAACACCGCCTCTGCCGCAGCTAAGAGCACTCGCAACTGGGATACCTGTAGAGCTTGCGCAAGACCGGCAATGCTCGGCGGCTGGGGTATACCGTCTAGCCGTTCTTCGGTCTCGCTAGCCCACTTACCCACTGCCGATTTAGTGATCCGCCCACCGGACAGCCTCGCAATCTGCGCATAACTGAGCGACGGATCAGCTGCTCGACGTTCATGGATAAGCCGCGCTAGCGCGTGCATCAGTGCACACCTCCTATTTGCCCGCCCTCAATGTAGCGAGCATGCCGGAGGCGCTCGGGGTGACTTACCCACTCAGATCGTCCTAAATTCGTGCACGAATCGACCGCGTAGCGTTGACGAATGAGAAATGAACAGGAATTATCAATACCAACCGGCTGGTAGCCGGAACTGTGGTGTCCTGGATCGATACTCCTATTTGCCCTAATAGCTGTCGTCGGTTCAGGACTTCGTATGCCCTCGCTGAACGCTGTGACGACTAACCGGCGGAGCGGGCGGCGGGTGTCGGCGCATCTTCTGCATGCGCCGACACCCATCCACAACTACAGAGCTTTCTAGGGCGGTGGCTCCTCTTCGAGTTGGGGCGGGCTTTCACGCGGGGACAGGCTCAAATTCTGTGTTCAAGCCGGAAAAGATCCGTTCGTGGGCTACAGTGAGGGGAACGCGGACCTTTCTGCCGATGTCGGCGCATTGGCGACGTATTCGGACGAGTCCGGTTTGCTGTATGCGGAGGAAGTTTTCGACGGTGCCGAACGGCGGGTATTCGCAAGCCCGTGACCTACCGGCCCGCGTTGAGTCGGGCGGCTTCTGTGGCGGTGATGAGGCCGTCGGCCCGGCGTGTAGCTGTTACGTGTTCGGGGGGTCATTTCTGCGAGGCATCCGCACCGGTTGCGGTCGCCATGTTCCCCCCGTTTGGGGTGGCGGGCGTGTATTGATCTGTGACTTCTTGACGGTGTGGGCGGTAGCGAGAGCCGTAACGGCTCCACCGATGAGGAAAGCCGCGCCGCGAAGAACCTTCCAGACGCGGCCTTCCCCGGTCGTATCTTCTGATGCTGGCTGACCCGATGGCGGTTCTTGCTGACCCGATGGCGGTTCTTGCTGCGGAGCAGCGTTGCGCACGCGGCGTGCTTCAGGGTCAATCCGCCTTCGCACACGCTGCCAGTAGCGAACCTCCGCAGCAACATCGACGGTTTTGTCAGGGTAAAGCTGGTTCCATTTTTCGGCACACCGGGAAACGAATTCTCCGACGAAGCGCACTGAGGGAACATCGTAGCTGTTGAGATAGCCCGAGACCGTGGAATCGGAATATCCGAACGCGGAGCCCTTCAAACCGCATAGGTCTTTGAACTCCCGCATGGCGGCGGTGAAGGCGGCAAGATCCGCCTCGGCCTGTGGACGTGGCAGGCCTTCGGGCGGTGGCGGCAGCTCGTCGCCTGCTGTCATCGGGTAGGCACCCCTCACAACGGTCACCACGTCGGTCCGTCCTAGTACAACCTGTGCATCCCCCAGCGCGACCCTAGAGCAGCCGGGGATTCCCCCGAACGGAGCAACCCCGTGCGTTGCGATCCGGGCTCGAACTTCGGATTTTTCGAGAGCTTCGACAGTAATTTTCGAGGAACTTCGACAGTGTAGACACCACCTAATCCTCTCTGACCTGCTTGTATGCGGACGCCGCCGCGCGGGCGGCCGGTACGGACGGGAGGTCATGGTGGGGAGTTTGATTAAGACGTTCGTGGAGGCGCGGGCGATGCGCCCGCTGCTGGTGTGGGTGCTCGCGGTGCGCGCGTACCTGGCAGTACAGCCGCCGCAGGAGTGGTTGGTGCTGCTGATCGTCGGACTCGCGGTGGCGCTGACGCTGACAGTGGCGCGAGTGCGGAAAGGTCGCGCCCAGATGCGGGCGACGGCGGGCCGGGCATGGCAGCTCGCAGAACGCCTGGCTAAAGCGGTGGAAGACCGCATCAGGGGTAACCAGGGCGCCTCCCCGCTGTCCATAGGGCGGCCCCAGCCGCCCCATGGACAAGTCCCACCTGGTGGAGCTGTCTACGGCCACGTAGGCGGCCCTGCCCGCGCCTACGATGCTGGTGCGCTGCTGTCTAGCGTCGCGGCGGTACTGGCAGCTGAAGGCATACCCACCAATGCGGCCCCAGCCCTACCCGCCGTGGTGCAGATGCTCGCCAACCTGGGAGTGCAGGCCTATCCCGGTATGCCCGCGCCTACCGCGCTGGGCCTGGTCAAGGCGCTTGAGATCGGCGCGCCACGGCGGGTGCGTGTGCTGGCTCCGGCGCTGTTGGCCAGTGTTATCCGGGTGGTGCTCACCCATGACGCAGTGCTGCCGGAGCAGATCAGCACCGACACCGCCGACGTTCTCACTGCCCATTCCGCGCAGATGTTGATGACGCTGGGGGTCCAACCTGGGGACGCCGGATCGCTGGCCGACTGGCCGATCATCGCCCAGATTATCGATTCCGCACCGCTGCCTATCCCGTATGAGGCATGGGGCCGGTGAATGCATTCCGGGGCTCGGGTCGTGCTTACCGCAGCCGTCGTGTTCGCCCTCGCGATGGGCGCGCTAGAGCACGGCGGCTGGTGGTGGGCCTGGCTGGGAGGCATTGTGTTGCTGACCGCACGTAGGGGTGTCCGGTTGCCGGTGCTGGGTGGTGTGCGGCTGTCGGCAACCAACCGGTTCATTCTCCGAGAAAATCGCCGGACACGGCGCCACACCCGCCAACTCGCCCGGCAACGCCGCCGCCGAATCCGCAACCAACGCCGCGCTATGCGGCAGCGGCGACGACAAACCCAATGACCCCAGAAACCGCCCCGTTGAGCGGTTACCCGCCAACAATCCCCACTTTCCAGCAATGCCAACGTAAAAACCACTTCCCGTTTTCCGTTACCCGAGGTTACGCTGGAAGATTCCTCGAACATATGTACGCATAATCACCCGGTATGACTTTACAGAAGGTGATCGCATGCTGCATTCGCACCCGCTCGACATGGACCAATTGCGTGAGGCTCTGAAAACCGCTCGTCGTCGTGGTGTGGCTGCCGCCCGACTGGTCAATCATGCCCCCGTCGTTATCGAACTGCTGTACCCGAAAACCGACTACCCGCACCTTGCCATCCTTCAACGCGCGATTGCGGCGGAAAACCTCATCGTCGGTAGCTGTTCAGCTGGTTGATGTTGGCGGCGTGTCGTAACCAGTGCTGGGGTCGTGGCCTGGGATGATCTTGATGTGTCGGGTTCAGGGTCGCCGGAGGCGTTGGT
>JBOHGH010000118.1:0-13646 GCA_050699975.1 Pseudonocardiaceae bacterium
GCACCATCTCCGGGGAGTGTGTCGCTGGCAGACACCCCGATTTCGTCACAACGCCCGAGCAGGGCAGACACAGCCACAGGCGCAGACGGCCCGCGATATGCCGACCTTGTGGCGCTGCTGGTGGACCCGACCCAGCCCGCTCGGCTACTTGAACCCACAGGCCGGGACAACCAGGCCCGAGCAGTCGGTGAGGGTGACGCGGCCCAGCTCATGCTCCAGGCAGACCACACCAACGGACTCGTCGTGGTGGCACCGATACGGCCCGACCTGGTGACGCTGGACCTGGACGGGTGCGCGTCGGTGGTGCGGTCCGAGTTGCTGCACGCTGCGGAGCAGGTGGGCGCGTCCCTGGTCTATCTCGCGGCGTCGGGATCGGTGGACAGTGAACACGCGGTGTTCGGCTGCCCGAGCGCACAGGCCCGCGCGCGGTTGGTGGATCTGGTGGAGCAGGTGCGGCTGTGGGCAGGGGTGTCGGCTCGGCAGCTGGACCATAGGCAGGGTGTCGGTGGAGCGTTGCGTCTGCCAGGTTCGGCGTCGTTGAAAGATGCTGCGGCGCAGTCGGTTCCGATCGGTTTGGATGGTCGGCGGTTATCGGCACGCTCGGCCGCTCGGCGTGCTCTGGACGCTCTGGCAGCTGTGGGCCTACCGACTGATTACCGACCTGTGAGCGTGGCGCACAGCCCGAGTGCGGCCCCGGTCTCGGTGCCGGCCGGCCCGACTGTTCGGGCATGGCGGCGGCGGGATCGGTTCACGCCCGAGCAGCTGGCGGCGCTGGAGCTGGTGCCTGGTCCTGGTGCGGATCGGTCGGTGCTCGCGTGTCGGGCGGCGTGGGCGCTGTGGTGCCACGGGGTGCGGTCCTGGGATGAGGCTCGAGAGCACTACGCCACGCGGTCGGTGTTCGGGAAGTACTCGGCCCGAGCAGACCGGGGTCGGTCGCACTGGACGCGGCAGGCCCAGCTGTGGGCGTCGTATCGGGGGGCGGTGAGTGCCGACGACAGAGCGCGCTGTGATGCGTGGCTGGAGCTGGCGGTTACCTGGACGGATCACGATGCGGCTGCGGCTGTAGTGGCGGTGATCGCGCACAGGTACCTGGACGGGCGCGGGCTGGTGGGTCGGCCTGTGGCGGTGCGGGATCTGGCGCTGTGGCTGGGCTGCTCGGCGCGTGAGGCACACCGACGGCTGCGGAGTCTGGTGGATCTGGGGGTGCTCGAGGTGGCGCGCAGTCACTACGACGGCCCAGCCAGTGAGGCCAGTCGGTACACGCTCGGGACTCCAGGATTGGCTGCGGAGCTTTACCGGGGGGATCTGCCACATGATGCAGACACCCCTATGGGGGGCACTCCCCTAGACCCTGCGGTTGTTCTCTCCCCGGTGTGGTCGGTGCTCGGGCATCGGGCGCGGGCTGTGTGGTCGCTCCTCGGTGAGGTCGGGCAGACAACCCAGGTGCTCGCTGCGGGGGCGGGCGTGGCTGCTGGTGACCCCAGTTACGGCGCTCGGTTGGCGCTGGATGCGCTGGTGGGGGCTGGTCTGGCTGTGCGCTCAGGTCGGGGTCGGTCGCTGCGGTGGTCTCGTGGGTCGGTCGGCCTGGATGCTGCGGGTGTGGCGGTGGGGGCTGGGGCTGCTCTGGCTGCTCTGGCGCAGGTGGTGGCTGCGGAGCGGGCGGTGTGGCACTCGGGCAGTGAGGCGGATCGGCTGGCGGCTGGTGAGGCTCTGGCTGCTCTGCGGGCTGGTCTCGGTGTGGGTGCGCGGGTCTCGGCGGGGTCACAGGTTGCAAGCCACAGGGGCAGAACACCAGGGGTCGGCCACACGCGGCGCAATGCTGCGGTTGTGCCGCGTGTGGCTGGGGGCCTGGGGATGGTCGCTGGGGATGAATACCCGAGTGATGCGGTGGTGGAGCTGTGCGGGCCTGTGAGCGGGTGCGGGTGAGTCCGCGGTTCGACCGGCCTCGGATACCGAAGGCCGGCTGCCGGGTGGTCAGTCTCCGAGCACCCAGCCCAGCAGACCCGAGCGGCGTCGGATCGGGCTGTGATCTGGGGTTACAGGATCGGGCGCGGTGCTGGCTGGCTGCTCGGTCGGGTGCTCGGGCGGCGCTGATTCGATCATGCGCAGGGCGTGCCGTAGGTCGGCCACGCGTTCGGCGCGCTCTGCGGCCAGAGCCTCGGCTGCCATCCTGCGGGCGTGCTCCAGATCGGCGCGGGCGCGCTCGGTTGCCAGCAGGGCCTCCAGCTCGGCTACTCGCTGGGCGTGCTCGAGGTCAGGGGCGGGGGCTGCCCGGTGGTGCTCGCGGGCAGGGCGGGCCTGGGGTGGCGTGGGCTGGTGGGGTGCGCTCGGACGGTCGGGTGTGTACCCAGCAGCCAGCAGGGCCTCCAGGGGGATCTGCCAGCCCTTATCCGTGCGGACGGCTCCAGGCAGTCGGCCGGCGTCCAGAGCGCGCTGGATGGTGGCGCGGCCTACTCCACAGCGTCGGGCTGCCTCACTGGCAGACCATCGGGGGCGCTCGGTGATGCTCGCGGGCTGGGCGTCGGTCATGCGGGATACCTTGCCCGGTCCAGAGCGGCACTACTACAGCGGCACGCCGGGTAAGTCACAGCAGGTGATTGCTCCAGTACTTCCACACCTGGTGATTCTCGCGCAGAGCTTCCTCGCGTTTGGCGACCTGCGCGGTCGATCTGTTTATGCGCTTGTGAAGCCACAGCGGGACACTCGGACGGCTCGCAAACCAATCCCACGGCCACACATAGCGGTAACGCACAGTGACGCTCTCACCAGGCCGTATGCCCTCCACACTGAGAATCAGGGACTGGTCTCGCTCCAGTCTTC
This sequence comes from Pseudonocardiaceae bacterium, assembly GCA_050699975.1. GTDB lineage: Bacteria > Actinomycetota > Actinomycetes > Mycobacteriales > Pseudonocardiaceae. The sequence continues at coordinate 2,821 of JBOHGH010000118.1, forward strand.
GGAACTCCACAGTTGCGGCTCGGTCCTGGGTGATGAGTGCCCGGTTACCGAACACGAACACCTCAAGGATCTGCACGGTCGGGCGTTTCGTGCGGGTGAGCTGCACGATGTCGTCGTGTTTCTCACCGAGTCGGAACGGTTGGCGCTCGCGTGAGGCGCGCCAAGCCAGGAACCCGAACACCGCGCCGGATGCTCCAATTGCCCAGCCTGTGAGGTTGGTCGCGGCATCGCTCACGAATGCAGGCCCAGCTGGGTGGTCATACGCGCTGGCAGGACGGGTGTGGTCATGCCGGATACCTTGCCCGGTCCCGAGCGGTACTAGTACAGCGGCACGCCCCTATAGCTCCCGGCCGGTGTAGCTCAGCAGGTCAGTCACTGCGTGATCGGCTATCGCCAGGGCGCGGTCCAGACCGGCTAATGCCTCATGCACTTCGGTGAGGGCCTGCTCGGCGGTGAGCGGGTGCCCGAGTATGTCCCTGGTGAGGGTCGCGGCGTCCAGTCCGGCGTAGGTGCGATTCAGCAGATCGGCGGTGACTTCGCGCATGTCTCGCAGACGATCGCGGGAAAAAATCATCTGGGCGGCCAGGTCAGCAGGCGCGGTCATGCTTCGCGCCTGTACTCGGTCAGGATCGCGGCCCAGGTGGACGCGGGCAGCTGCTCGGGCGCGTATCGGTCCAGGGTGAGCGTGGCGTGGTGCGCGGCCTGGTGGACGGCGCCCAGGTTGTGCAGATGGTCGCGGGCACCTGCGTTGTGGGCGGCGGTCGCTACGGCGGTCAGACGGTCAGGGAACACAGGGACTCCAGGGTGTCGGGATCGGGTGAGGTCAGGCGGTGCGGGCGGCGGCTGTGGCTATGACTGCGGCAGGGCTGGTGTCCAGTCCGTCCTCCAGTCCGTCCAGGTGGAGGCAGAGCAGGCGCGCCCACAGCACCCGAGCCAGCGGTGACAGCTCGGCCCAGTGCTGCGGCACGGCGTGCGGCTGGTCATCCCACAGCCCCCACATCTCAACGAACAGAATCGCGGGAATCACGCCCCCACCTGCTGCGCTCTGGTGTTGTCTCAGCTCGGCAAGGGGGTCGGGGAGCAGATTGACGAAATCCGGCGCTAAGGGGCAATCGCCGAGCGACCTTGCGCTGTAGGTGATTTCATGTCGTCGTGACTGATGAGGGCGGCTATGGCCGGTTCGGTGCGTTGTCTCGGCAGGAGCTGGAGCGTTACTGCTACTTGGATGACGAGGACCGGCGGCTGATCGCTGCGCGGCGGCGCGACTACAACCGTCTGGGGTTCGCGGTGCAGGTGGTGACGGTGCGTCACCTGGGAATGTTCCTGGCTGATCCGCTGGATGTCCCGCCCGCGTTGATCGAGTATCTGGCCGAGCAGTTGGAGATCTCCGATCCGTCGATGGTGAAGCGGTACACCGATCGGGAGAAGACCAAGCTCGAACACGCCTGGGAAATCCAGCAGGTGTACGGACTCAAGCCGTTCGGCGAGATGGAGTCGGAGCTCACGTCGTGGATCGTCGACCAGGCGTGGATGACCGGCGACGGACCGAAGGCGATCTTCGGCGACGCAGTGACATGGCTGCGGAAGCGTCAGGCGCTGCTGCCGGGGATCACCACGTTGGAGCGGCTGATCGGCGACGGCCGCAACGCGGCGGACGCCCGGTTGTGGCGCCAGCTCGGCGAGCAGCTGACCTCGGAGTCCGCGTCTGCCTTGTTGCGGCTGCTGGAGGTTCCTGCGGAGGGCGGGCAGAAGGTCAGCGAGCTGGAGCGGCTGCGCAAGGGCGTGTTCAAGGCGTCGTCGAAGGGGATGCTCGCGGCGCTGCGCAGGGTTGTCGACCTGCAAGCGGTCGGGGTGGACAGCATCGACGTGAGGGCGATCCCGCCGCGTCGGTTGACGGGGTTGGCGACCTACGGGTTGGCGAGCAAGGCCGCCGCGCTGCGGCGGCTGCCCACGCGTGAGCAGCGCTTGGCGGTGCTGGCCGCGACGGTCGTTGTGTTGAGCGCGCGGGCGGTCGACGACGTGTTGGAGACCTTCGACATGTTGATGACGACGAAGCTTCTGTCCAAGGCCGAGCGGGAGTCTCGCGAGGAGAAGCTGCGTCGCTATCCGAGGGTGTCACGCAACGCAGGCAAGCTCGCGGCAGCGGTGAAGGTGCTGCTGGAGATGGTCGAGGTCAACCAGGACGTCGGGCTGGGCGTGGTGTTGGACATGATCGAGAAGACCGTCACCCGGGCCGAGTTGCGGCACGCGGTCCAGGCGGTCGACGAGCTGGTGCCCGCCGACGACGCGGAGCTGGATGGGCAGCGGTTGATCGAGTTGGCCGGCAAGTTCGCCACGGTCCGCCCGTTCCTGTCGATGCTGATGGACACGATCGAGTTCGGCGCGACCAGTGACGGCGCCGCCGTCCTGGCGGCAATGAAGACCCTCGCCGAGCTGCTGACATCCAGGTCGTCGGGCAAGATCCCGGCAAACCTGCTGGACGCCCGCAAGGTCGACCACGACTTGATCGTCGGCGCGTGGAAGCGCTTGATCTACACGCCGGGCCGACCGGAGGGCACCGTCGACCGGAACTCCTACACGATCTGCGTGTTGGAACAGTTCCACCGACACCTCAAGCACCGCAGCATCTTCGCGGTGCGTTCGTCGCGGTGGCGCGACCCGCGGGCGCACCTGCTGGCAGGCGAAGCCTGGGAGGCTGCGCGTGACGCCGGCATGAACGCGCTGGGCCTGCCCGCCGCGCCGACGCAGCTGCTGACCGATCACGCGACGGCGTTGGAGACCGCTTATCGGGAGTTGGCCGCACGGCTGGGCGAGGACACCCCAGCCAGCATCGACGCCGACGGCAAACTGCACGTCGCCGCGCTGGACGCCAAGGCCGAGCCCGCGTCGCTGGTCGACCTGCGCCGCCGGGTGGAGGCGATGATCCCGCGTGTGGACCTGCCGGAACTGGTCACGGAGGTGATGAGCTGGCATCCCGGTTTCACCGAGGCGTTCACCCACACCTCGGGCAACGAGGCCCGCGTCGCCGACCTCGGCTTGTCGGTGGCGGCCGTGCTCTGTTCCTATGCGATGAACGTCGGGTTCAAACCGGTGACAACGCCTGGTGTCGACGCCCTGACCAGGGATCGGCTGCTGCACGTCGACCAGTGCTACGTGCGGGCCGAGACCATCGAGGCGGCCAACGCCGTGCTGGTCGACGCCCAGGCCGACATCCCCCTGGCCCAAGCGTGGGGCGGCGGGCTGGTCGCCTCGGTGGACGGGATGCGGTTCGTGGTGCCCGTGCGCACCCATAACGCCCGCCCGAACCCGAAGTACTTCGGCCGGAAACTGGGCATCACCTGGTTGAACATGCTCAACGACCAGTCCGCCGGGCTGGCAGGCAAGGTGCTGCGCGGAACACCTCGCGATTCGCTGCACACCATCGACGTGATCGTGTCCCAGCACGGCGGGCGGATTCCGGAGGTCATCATCACCGACACCGGGTCGTATTCCGACATCGTGTTCGGACTGCGTCGCTCGGCGTCGGCCGCGTCAGCTTCGGCCCCCTTTTCCAGGTGAACCTGGCCGCCCGCGCCACCGAGCTCCTCGCCGCCTGGCGCTGACGCCCGTGCGTGAGTTCGGTAGCCCTGGCTACCGAACTCACGCTCAGTCCACGCGTCAGCGCATGTAGGTCGCCGTCTGGGCGGCGACGAGGTCGACGAGGTCACCCTGCGCGACGTTGACGTCCAGCAGGTGCAGGCCCCACGACTCGTTCGGAACCGCGGGCAGCAGCTGCGCGCCGGGTCCGTCGATCAGCAGCACGTTCGCGGCGCCGCCGGTGCAGTGACCGTGGAACGAATCGACGTCACGGCCCCCGATGACGCTGTGCAGCGGCGCCGTCGCGGAATTGTCGTGCAGGGAAGCCGGATTGGTGCACAGCACCTCGAGTCCGGGGGTGGTCGACGTGCCGTACCGGATGTCCGGGGGGATACGCGAATACGCCGAGAACGCGACGACGCAACCCGTCTGGGCGGCGTCGGTGCAGGCGGGCACCGACTCGAAGTCGCCTCCGGCGACGTCGCCCTCGCGAACCGTCACGTTGCCGCCGAGCAGAAGGGCCGACACCAGTTGCGACTGCACCGGCGTGCCTTCGATGCGCTCCTGGATCAGGGTGCGCAACATCCGCGTGCCCTGGGAATGACCGATCAGGACGACGCCGCGTCCGTCGTTGTGGTTCGCCAGGTAGTCGTCCCACGCGCGCTGGACGTCGTCGTAGGCGAGTTCCAGCGCGGCCGCCCGCTCCTCCGGTGCCCCGGCGAACAGGCTCCGCAACGTGGCCTGGCGGTACACGGGCGCCCACACGTTGCAGTTCGCGCCGAACGGTTCTGCCTGCAGCCGCGCGATGCCCTGTACCTCCGGCGACCGGTCGAAGTTCGCGTTCGTCGACAGTTGGGCCGAGATCGTGGGGTAGACGTAGAAGCAGTCGACCGGTGCGCCCGACCGTCCGCCGCACGGGTCGCCGGCCTGTCCGGGACGGCACAGCCAGGTCGTCCCCGCGTCGGCAGCGGCCGGTGGTGCGGCCGCGAGCGCGGCACCGAGCAGTACCGACCAGAGCAGAACCACCAGCGTGCGTGCCCCACGGGAGATCGCCATGCGGGTGAGGGTAGCACGTCAGCGCCCGTCCGCATATGCCTGCAGATGCGCAACCTGGGCGGCGTCCAGGGACGGCCGGACAGACTGGCGTGCCGCGGCGACATCGGCCGCGGTGACGTCGGCGGCGTCGACGTCACGACGCATCGCGGCCAGCGCCGCCTCGCGCAGCAGTGCCGAACAGTCCGCCGCCGAGTAGCCGTCGAGATCCACGGCCAACGCGTTCAGGTCGACGTCGTCGGCCAGCGGCACCGAACGGCCCGCGGTGCGCAGGATCTCGCGCCGCGCGTCGGCGTCCGGCGGCGGCACGAACACCAACTTCTCCAACCGTCCGGGACGCAGCAGCGCCGGATCGATCAGGTCCGGCCGGTTCGTCGCCCCGACCACGACGACGTCACGGAGTGGCTCGACACCGTCGAGTTCGGTGAGCAGCGCCGCGACGACACGATCCGTGACACCCGAGTCCGAGGACTGCCCACGGCGCGGCGCGAGCGCGTCGACCTCGTCGAGAAAGATCATCGACGGCGCCGAATCCCGTGCCCGCTGGAACAGTTCGCGCACCGCCTTCTCGGATGCGCCGACCCACTTGTCCATCAGTTCCGCTCCCTTGACAGCGTGCACCGACAGCTGACCGGAACTGGCGAGCGCCCGGACGAGATACGTCTTGCCGCAACCGGGAGGGCCGTACAGCAGGACGCCGCGCGGCGGGTCCACTCCGAGTCGCGCGAACGAGTCGGGATGCTGGAGCGGCCACAGCACCGTCTCCGTCAAAGCCTGCTTGGTCTCCACCATGTCGCCGACATCGTCCAGCGTGACCGATCCGACAGCCAATTCCTCCGTCCCGGACCGGGACAGCGGCCGGATCACCTCCAACGCGCCCAGCAGGTCCGCCTGCTCCAGGCGGGGCTCACTGCCGGCGGAACTCGCCCGCGACGCGGCACGGATCGCCGCCTCCCGAACCAGGGCGGCGAGATCGGCCGCGACGAAACCGGGTGCCCGCGACGCGATCTCGGTGAGGTCGAGGGCGTCCGTCGGAACCCGCTTCAGCATCAGTTCGAGCACGGCCCGACGCGTAGCGCCGTCGGGAAGCGGAATCGTCAACTCGCGGTCGCACACGTCCTGACCGCGGGTGCGGTCGTCGAGTGCGTCGGGATGCGCGGTCGTCGCGACGAAGGCCACCCCCGGCGTGTCCACCGCCCGACGCAGTTCGTCGAGGATCAGCGTCGACACCGGTTCCGGCTCGGCGGGCAGCAGGGCGTCGAGATCGGTGACCAACAGGACGCCGCGATCGTGCCGGAGCCGGGTGACGGCGTCGGTGACGCGTTGCAGCCGTGCCCCGGACTCCAGGGCACCCACCGTCGGACCGTCCAGTTCGGCGACGTTCCGGCCGGCCAGGACGGCACGCGCCAGCGTCGCCTTGCCGACTCCCGCCGGTCCGGTGACCGTCGAGAGTCTGCGCACGACGGGCAAGTTGCCCGCCAAACCGGTCCATGCGACCCCGAACAAACGCGCGGTCGGCCTGCTCTTGCGGCCAGGTCTCCCCGCTCACTCGATCTTTGAGGCTGTGGCAGTTGATGCACGCGGGCACAGTCTCGGTGCCACCGTGACGCTGCGGTAGCGGGAAGTGGTCGTACTCGCATACTGCGGCGGGCATATCGCAGTAGTGGCAGGTCGGCAGGGTGCGGACACTTGGGCGGCGGGTAGGGCGTCCATGGATCGGCGCTGGCGCGGTCATCGCGGGGCGACCTGCTCTGTTGCGAACAGCTCGGCGGCGATCTCGCGGCCACGCTGGCAGTCAATGGCGCGCTGGACCTGCGGCGCGTGCCAGGTCGGGCTGCCCGAGCCGGTCAGGATTCCGTCTGCCATGAGGCCGGTAGCGATCTTGCGCAGGCTCACACCAGCAGCGGCCTCGGTGATTACGCGGCGCAATACAGAGTCAGACACCTTCATTGGCTGCCCGAGCTGCATACCTGCTGCCTTACGCGTAGCCAGGGCTTCACGGGTGCGCTGGCTGATAAGACGACGCTCCAACTGGGAGAACACGATCATCATGCCTGCGGCTGCCTCACCTGCGGGGGTGCTGGTGTCGGCTGCCAGATCGCAGGTCACCAGCTGCCAGCCCTCACTGCGGGCGCGGTCCAGCAGAGTGCCAGCGTCGGCCATTGAACGGCTCACGCGGTCCAGCTTGGACGCGATGAGGGCGGCAGACCTGCGGGCCTTGAGTGTTGCCAGAGCGGCGCGCAGGGCTGGGCGCTTGGACGGCATCAGACCGCCCGAGAGTGCTTCGTCGGTGTGCCACTCGGTGATGGTCCAGCCCCGACGCTCGGCCTCGGCAGTGATCGCTGCGCGCTGGGCGTCCAGGCCTGCACCGCTCTGGGCCTGCTCGTCGGTGGACACGCGCAGGTAGGCAACGGCGGTGTTGGCGGGGGCCTCGGCTACTGCTCGGGTGCGCCGGCCTGGGATCACGCTGCGCTGGGGGGTGGTCATGCCCGAAACTGTAACACTAACGGTCGACAGTGTTTCAGTGTTACAGCGAATTGGGGGGATCGGCTCGGGATCTGGCGCGTCAGGTACAGAACGGTAGGGGGATTTCGTATCGGGCAGCTGCCCGGTTGGTGTGGTGCTCGGTCCTGCTCGCGGTCGTGCCCGGTGCGCGGGTGGTCTGGTGTCCGAGCAGTGGCCGGCCTTGATGCTGTGAGAGGTCTGCTGCTGGTCAGGCGATGTGGTCGGCTGCTCGGTCGGGTGGTGCTCGCGGTCATGCCACGCAACGCAAAGCGCGACCTGCTCGGCCGGGGGATCGGTGGAGCAGGTCGCGCTTTTGCGGGAGTGCTGGGCTATTCGTTGCGGGAGCCTCGTCGTCGGCCGGCCGGCTGCGGCGTGGTGATTAGGCGCAGGGCCAGGTCAGCGCCCTCCAGGCGCGCTATCTCGGTGGCGGTCGCGGTGATTTCGCCGGCGTCGATGCACTCCAGCACAGCCTCCAGATGGTCGGCTGTCTCTCGGGCCTGCCTCATGCGCTTGTGTGCGTCGCCTTTGAATCGGTCGGCCAGCCCAGCGGCGGTCAGGTCGGGGGTGCTCTGGGGCGTAGGGGTGGCTGTGGTCATGGCTGGTGGTGTCCTCACTGCTCAGGGTCGGTCAGGGGGTGGCGTGGGTGGATCTGGAAAAGCTCTTGGAACTCGCGCATGGCCCCCTCGAGGTCCACCGTCTCAGTGCGCAGATCCATGCGGGCAGGGATATCCAGCCCGAGCAGGCGGGCGCGGCGCTCACTGATGCGCACGGCAGCACCGATGAGGGGCGCGCTCACACCCTGCTCGGTCTGCTCGCTCTGCTCTATCCCTCGGATGGTTTTGCGCCACAGGTGGTCCAGGCGCAGGCCCTCCAGATCGCGCAGTGTCGTCACTGCCTCGGTCTCAGTGCGATTGATGAGAGACAGGACGGCCTTGTTGGCGGCGTTCTCGCTGGTGAACCCAAGCTCTGCGGCTATGTCGCGGTAGCTCAGGCCCTCGGTGCGCATACGCACAGCTGCGGCAGCTCGGGCGCGGTGATCTATGCGGGCTGGGCTGGTGCGGCTGCTCTTGCCGGCCTTTTTCCGGGTGGTCATCGGCGGGTGTCCTCGATGCGTGAATCTGCCTGCTCATGGTCTGCCAGGATCTGGTGCTGATCTGCCTCGGCTCCCAGTGTCGAGCGGTGGCCGGCGGGCTGCTGCTGTGCGGCTTTCTCAGCGCGCTGCTGTGCCAGTCGGTATGCCAGGGCCTCCAGGGTGGTCTGGCGCTCGGTGAGCGTGTCCCTCAGTACCTGCTCGGCGCGGGTCTGCTCGGTCGGGTGCCGGGTCTGGGCAGTGGCGCGCAGTACCTCCACCAGCGAGTCCAGGCGCAGAACATGCACGGCCCAATACTCCCCGAACATGGCATAGGGCGTGTGTGCCAGCTCGGCGCCCACGACACGGCGGGTGTGGTCGGTGTCGGGGTGTCCGAGCTGGGCGGCTATCTCCGAGTAGGGCAGCCCATGCACGCGCAGGGTGAGCGCGGTCGGTGTCGGGTCGGTCATCGCGCCGGCTCCTCGGTGAGCAGGCGGTGGGCGTGCTCGCGGCCCTGGTCGGTGCCACGCCACACAGCGATCACAGCGCCACAGGTAGCGCGCCTGGACGGGTGATAGCCGACCTTGGTTATCAGGCCCCGTCTGTGGGCGCTGGTGAACAGGCCCGACATGAGGCGACGGCGCGGGGGATCGGCCAGGCCCTGCTCGGTGAGGTGGTGCGCGTCGAAGTCGGTGCCGGCGACGATCATGCGGGCCAGGTGGCGCTCGGCGTCCAGGTGCCACAGGCGGGCCAGGGCCTCGGCCTCGTCTCGGGCACAGCTGGGATCTGCGAACAGTCCGAGCTGCGGGGTGTCGTTGGTGCTCATGCGGTGGGTCTCCAAGGGTGTGAGCGGAACAGTCGGACTGGATTACTCGCGGGGGGTGCGTGCCGGCCGGGGTGTGCCCGACTCGGCGGGGTCATGCGGCAGGCCCAGCCAGGTCTCCACGGCGTCGAGGGTGTCGCCTTTGACGCTGGGGACTACCTGCTGGCTGTCCAGCAGTAGGGGGCGGGCGTACTCCCACGGCTCCAACTCCAGGTCCAGGTGTCCAGCTGGTGCGGTGAGGCGGTGCTGCTCGGTTCGGTTCCCGTTGTGGTCGGTGCTGGCGGTCACGACATAGCGCAGACCGCGCTGTGCCGCCCATAGGTGGACGCGGCTGCGACGGTCGGCCATTGCCTGCTCTGCTCGGCGCTCTGCTCGCTCCCGGTCCTCGGCGGGGTCCAGGGCCTCGGCCTGCTCGGCTCGGTCCAGAGCGCGCTCTATGGCGGCGGCTTCCGCGTCCAAGCTGCGGTTCTGCTGCTCGTATCGGCGCACGGCTTCCCACAGTTCGACCTGTGTCTGCACTCGGGCGTATTGCACGCTGAACGGCTCGGCGTCATCTATCGCATACTCGGGCGGCGTGAGGTCGGCATGACGATCGAAAACAGCTGCGGCAGTAATTGTTTCGTCTCTTTCGGTAGTTGTCATCGGGTGCCCTCGGTGTCGGTCTGCTCTGCTCCGAGCAGGTGGAGCAGAGCAGCGGACTGCACGCGCAGGGTGCGGCCCAGCCTCACCACGGGCAGGCGTCCGTCTCGGCTCATTCGATAGGCGCTCTGGGCGCTGATTCCGAGCACTGCGGCAGCCTCGGGCACCGACACAGTGGGGCGCTCGCGGATCTCGGCCAGGGTCGGCGGCTGATGGATGGTCATGCCCCCACTATTGCGGTGTTATCGGTAGGTCTCTACTGTTTCGGCTATGACGGAATTAGGGCGGCGCTCCGAGCTATTGCCAGGGGAACGGCGCGGCGATGTTCGATCTGTCCGTGGAGTCGTGGGATCGCCTCGGCCGGTTCATGTGACTTTGGCAGGACATAACTGCACCTATGAGGTTCGAGCAGGGCGCACGATCGGCGGTCCTGTGCTGCTGGACCTGCGGGTAGTTCCCCTGGACGGCGGTCAGATCACAGCCGACGATCTGCACGCGATACCTGTGCGGCGACTGGCAGCGGCTGCTGTCGAGCTGGGGCAAGTATTCCCAGAAGACGACGCGCTGCCCGATGCCGGCCCGATAGAAGTGGATTGGTCGAGGTTCAACCAGCCTGAGAAGCCAGCGCGCAAGCGCGCAGGGCGTCCACCAACCCACGGACCCGAGCACTTCGCGCAGGTAGCAGAGCTGGCGCGACAGTCCAGGGCCTCGGGAAAGAGTGCGCGGCGGGCTATCGCTGAACGCTGGACGGTCGGGCAGCCCACGGCAGATAAGTGGATGAGACAGGCCCGAGAGCTGGGCCTACTGGAGCTGCACACTGCCTCGGCGGCTGCGGTCAGGGGCGGCGCGCCTACCGACTCGGCTGCGGGTGAGGTGGCACCGTGACCCAGGAATGAAGAAAGCCCCCCAGCCTGGAAGCTGGAGGGCCTTCAAAGTAAGTGCGGCGGTCGAGCTACCAACTCGGTTCCGTCGCTAAATCTGTTCCGCTCAAAGAACTGGATTCACTCGTGAGGGTACAACCCAACACGGCGACTGCACCATCTCCGGGGAGTGTGTCGCTGGCAGACACCCCGATTTCGTCACAACGCCCGAGCAGGGCAGACACAGCCACAGGCGCAGACGGCCCGCGATATGCCGACCTTGTGGCGCTGCTGGTGGACC
>JBOHGH010000119.1:0-13486 GCA_050699975.1 Pseudonocardiaceae bacterium
ACCATCGCAAACTTCAAGACCTGGAGAATCATGCACACCGACTACCGTCGCCCCCTTGCAACATTCGCGACAACCATCTCAGCTGTAATCGGCCTGCACTTCTACACGGCCGCCTGAATAACCCTCAGTGTTTGCGGCGCGATCTTCGCTGAGCTCGTAGCCACTGAAGCGGTAGACCTCGTAACCGGCCAGTCGGAGGTCGCGATCGCCGCGTGTGGTCTCGCTGTAGATGCGGGGGCTCGGCTGGTGAGCGGAGGTCGCGTAATGCCGCTCCCCGTCGACCTCAAGCACGACTCGCCTCAGCCCCGGCAACAGCATCAGGAAGTCCATGCGTTGGTTGAGATAGGCGTCCTCTCCTCGTTGTCTTCGCGAGACTGGGTCCCAGTGCAGCCAAACCTCCGGCAAGAGCGCGAACAGCGGGTCGTGGTCCTTCGCGTAGTCGTAGTACGCGACAAAGAGAGCGCGCTGGGCCGGTGACACGTCGCTGCAGACCCTCAGCAGACGTCGCCAAAGCTCACGTTTGGTCTGCTCAGCCGGGATGCCTTGGCGGCGCGACCACCACGACTCGACCTCACGCCAGGTCAGGCCGCGTTCGCTGACGGGTACGTCATACGCGAGCACCGTGTCATCCCCGGTGAGTACCTCGATGCTCTGATCGAGTACGTCGCGTACCCGTAGACTGGGCTTGCCGTGCTGGCCGGCAAAAAGGATAAGTTGGGCTGGGCGAGGTCGGGTTCCCGCGGCGACGATCGTGAAGTCCGGGTAGCCGTCCGTCGTGCCGGACTCCACGATCTTCAGGCCAGCACGGGCAAGGATCGGCGAGATCGCTGCGGCCAACTCCCGCTGTCGCGCCTCCTTCGGATTCACTGAACCGGACAGCAGCCCCTCAACGAACAGCGCGAACCGGCGATCTCCACCGTCGAGAGCACCGATCTCTTTGAAGAACTCCATGGTCGTCCAGTCGCCGGGGTTGCGGATCATGTGCCGGACAACCGGCTCGTAGGGGTCCTTCCAGTCGAACAACCACTCGGGCGAGGGCAGCACCCAGTGACGCTTGACCAGGTCAAGCAACTTGTCGGCCTCCAACCAGATCGCATCAACCTCGTCCAGTGCCTCGGCTACTTCGCGGCGGAACCGGGCGGTGATCCGCGGCCAGTTCTCTCGTGACCAGAGCAGGTCCTCGACTCGGTTCCTCAGCTCGATCGTCAGATCGCCGTGCTGGAGGAAGCGGGCGCACACGGCGTCGTAGTCACTCGGTGCGATGGCGTCGAACGCCAGGTCGAGCCGCTGCCGTTTGGACAGCGACGTCACGTCGCCGGCCTGCGACGGGTCCGGATGCTGTGTGGGTATGACCAGACTCAGCGCCGCACCCAATGTGTCCAGATCGACGTGCCGGAGATCGTGCAGACTTGACACGAGCTCGCGGACCAGGTCACGGGCCTTGATGTCTACCTCAGTCGGGTCGGCTGCCATTTCAGGCCCCTGCCCCGCACCGGTGAGTGGATACGGCATCCGGTTCAGACGGTCGCATCAATACGGTCAGTTTCGCCTGAAAGCTCGACAAGTACGCCGTCTTCACCATGACCTCATCGTGCACCGTGACCAGCGTCGAGCGTGAGCCACCTTCGGATCCGGACATGGACGGCCGCGACCGCATGCTGCCTGCCCGAGGTCTTCCGCCGGTCGGCCAACGCCGAGAAGGTCGCCGATACCCTACGGCTGGGTCGATGCAGCGAGGAAGGGGAACAGACCCGGTGAAGATCACGACGTTGCGGCTGAGCAATTTCCAGTCCTTCGGCTCACAACCGACGGCGATCGATCTCGATGATCTGACGTATGTTCTCGGTCCGAACGGCTCGGGCAAAACCACTGTCCTGGAGGCGCTGTCGCGGCTATTCAGCCCGCTGGAAGCTCAGCGCAAGATCCGCCTTGGGGACTTCCACGTGCGCGTCGACCAATCTGCGGAAGAGGCGCAAGCTGGGGAGCCGACCGTGTGGCTGGAGGTGGATGTCGAGTTCCCGGAAGCGGGAGCCGACGGGCAGCATGCGTCGGTTCCACCGAACTTCTCGCATATGGCGATCGACACCGCCGACGGGGTTCCGCGGACCCGTGTGCGATTGACAGCGTCGCTGGCACCGGACGGTGTCATCGACGAGAAGATTGAGTACGTGCTGGAGGCGGATGAGGCGGGTGAGCCGACTCGCTGTGCCGACATGCCGCGGTATGACCGTGGGCACATCGAGGTGCACTACCTTCCCGCTCGTCGGGACCCTGCCGATCACGTCTCGTATACGACGGCGTCGCTCATCGGACGCACCCTGCGGGCCGCTGACTGGACGACGGAACACAAGACGCTGACCGGCCTCACCGCTCAGATCACCGCATCGCTCGTCGCGAACACCACAGTAGCGAGCATCGGCGCTCAGCTGACCGACCAGTGGCACGGGCTGCACCGCGGCGCGTACTTCAAGGATCCGTCGATCGCCTTCGGGCAGGGTGAGCTGGAGGGAGTACTGCGCCTGCTCACCGTGACCTTCTCGCCCACGCACGACGGGGCACCGCTGCCTTTCGAGCGGCTGAGCGACGGACAGAAGTCCTTGCTCTACATCTCGCTCGTGCTTGCCTGGCAGTCCCTCGCTCGGCGAGTCCTCAACGGCGAGGAGACCTCCCTCGACGCCGACCGCCTGCGCCCGCCCGTGCACACCGTCATCGCGCTCGAGGAGCCCGAGAACAGCCTCGCGCCCCAGTACCTCGGTCGGATCATCCGCCAGCTACGCGGTGCATGCGCACACGGTGACGTGCAGTCCCTCATCGCCACGCATGCGCCCACCCTGTTGCGCCGTGTCGATCCCCGCACGATCTGCTTCCTGAGGCTGAACGCTGCCCGGGAGACGACCGTCCACTGCGTCGCCCTCCCCGAGGGGGACGAGTCGGCCGCCAAGTACGTGCGGGAGGCGGTGCAGGCCTACCCCGAACTGTACTTTTCCCGGTTCGTCGTGCTCGGTGAGGGCGACAGCGAGCAGGTGGTCCTGCCACGTGTCCTGGCGGCCGTCGGCATCGCCGAGGACGACGCATCCGTGTCGGTGGTCCCCCTGGGCGGTCGGCACGTCAATCACTTCTGGCGCCTCCTCAACGAGCTGCAGATCCCGCACGCGACACTGCTCGACCTCGACGCCAGCCGCTTCCACGGCGGCTGGGGACGGGTGCGCAACGCGCTGAGGCAGATCAACGCAGTCCGCCCAAAGACCTACACGGAAGAGCAGATCAGCAAGCTCCCCAAGTGGAATGACGACCACGACCTCCCAACACTGGTCGACCCCAGCTTCAAGGATGGGCACGGGCCCGTCGAGGCGCTGGAGCGGCAAGGGGTCTTCTTCTCCCACCCGGTCGACCTCGACCTGATGATGCTGGCGGCATACCCCGACGCCTACGGCGTCGACCCTACTGAGCCGGAAGAATCGACCGAGCCCGACCAGGACACCATCGTGGCTGTGCTCGGTAAGAGCCATGTGAACGAACACCGCCTCCCCGAGGACGTCCTCGCGCTCTTCGACGACTACCACGACAGGTTCGATCTCGGTAGCAAGCCCGCTGCGCACCTGGCCGCTCTTGCTGACCTGAATGACCAGCAGCTGCTGGCGGACCTCCCCGACGTGCTCGCTCGGCTCGTCGAGCATGTTCGCACGAGCCTGGCTGGGCTGCCGGAATGATCCGCCCCGATCAGTGGCACCCGGTCGACGGCCTCGTCCTCGAACCAAACGCGATGTCGGCCGTCACCATGTCGGACGAGAACGTGGTCGTCGCCGCTGGACCTGGGGCCGGGAAGACCGAGCTGCTCGCCCAACGGGCGGACTTCCTGCTGCGTACCGGACAGTGCCCCTACCCGCGCAGGATCCTGGCGGTTTCCTTCAAGGTCGACGCCGCCCGCAACCTGCGAGAACGAGTCCGCCGTCGCTCCGGCTCACGACTCGCGGCCAGGTTCGACAGCTTCACCTTCCACGCCTTCGCCAAGCGCGTGATCGACAACTTCCGGCCCGCACTGACCGGATACAACACCCTCAACCCGGACTACCGGATCGATCCCGACACCCGGATCGAGGGCGAGCAGATCACCTTCGCCGACCTGGTACCCCTGGCGTTGGAGATCGTCGAGACCAACGCCTACGCCCAAGGAGGCATCCGCCAGACATACAGCCACGTCTTCCTCGACGAGTTCCAGGACTGCACCAGGCAGCAGTACCAGCTGATCAAGGCGGCATTCGGCCACGCAACGGCCGTCCTGACTGCAGTCGGCGACACCAAGCAGCGGATCATGGCCTGGGCAGGCGCACTGGACGGCATACTGCAAACCTTCGCCGAGGACTTCTCGGCCCGGCCGCTTCCTATGTACCAGAACTTCCGCTCGGCACCCCGGCTGCGACGAATGCAGAACCAAATGATCGCGCAGATGGACCCCGGAGCGGTCAGCCCCGACGAGAAGCTTGCCGGAGACGACGGCGTCATCGAGGTGCTCGACTTCGACACCGAGCACGACGAGGCACTGGCCGTCGCGGAGCTCATCGACGACTGGTTCCACGAGGGCGTGGCACCAAGCGAGATCGCCATCCTCGTGCGCCAGCAGCCGCACCTGGTCGCAGCTGCGCTCGGCAGCGAGCTCGCAGACCGAGGCATTCCCTTCCGCAACGAGCAAGAGAGCCAGGACCTCACCGCGGAACCAGTAGCTGCACTCGTATTCAACTTCGTCCGCGTGATCGCCGAGGACAGGCAACCCGACGCGTACACCGAACTCATGAGGATTGCCAACCGATCGAGCGCATCCGAGGACGAGGCGTCACGCTTCGACAGCCAGTTGAAGCGGATGGTCGGCAAGACCCGAGCGACCGTACGCGGCCCCAAGTTCAAAACGGGAGAGCCCGCTGCATGGAGGACCCTCGTCCACGAGTTCCTGCAACTGGTGTCACGGCCGGTTCTGACCGCCTTGTCAACCGGGTACCAGCAGGGCACACGGCTCGACGACCTGATCGAGCAGGCGCTTGGAGCTTTCGACCGGGAGCTTGCCGTTGACGGAGACGCCGTCGAAGCGCTCCGGCGCCTTTCGGAGGTGGACGCTATCCGGTTCTTGACCATCCACAAGTGCAAGGGCCTGGAGTTCGAGAAGGTCGTAGTCCTCGGGATTGAGGAGCAGCTCTTCTGGGGCGATCCCACCACGGCAATGTCCGAGTTCTTCGTCGCGATATCCCGCGCGAAGCAGCATCTTGTGTTGACTAACGCCAGGCACCGCGATCGACCAGAACGAGCCACGAACAGGTGGGATAAGCGGCGTACGCCGCACCAAGAGTTCTTGGACTTCGCCCGCGAAGACTAGGCAGTGTCTAGAGCCGCACTGCCACCAGGGAGCGAGCATCAGCAGGGCGGCATACCAGCGTAATGTAGATATTCCAACCCTTCGAGTACTCCGTTCCTGTGGTACGTCGAGACCGACCTCGCCTGCACATGGCGCCTTAGCTCGTTGACGTCCGCTCATGCCGCTGACCGCGCGCGACGAACGCCGGGCATGGAGAGGGCTACGGATGCGTGGCGGTCGGTGTGGCCTCCGTGGATTCTCGGGTAGACGGTGCGCGGCGGACATCAGCGGAGTGCAGGAGGCGTTTGACGCTGCTGAGGCTCACGCTGTGGGCCGTGGCGAGGGAGGCAGCGGTGGCGCCGTCGCGGTAGGCGGTGATCAGCTCGGTGATCTCTCGCTCATCGAGGCGCTCGCGCAGGTTCCACGGACGCTGCGCGCTCGGTTTCGCGGCGCGTACGGGGCTGGTGAGTGCCACGGTGTGGCAAAGCCGCAGGTCAAGGGCTCGCACTGAGTGCGAGTAAGCGGTGAGTATCTCCACTCTGAGTTCGATTTTCGCGGTTGACCTGGGGTTTTGTGGGTTTGGCGCTCACCTCGCGTGATGGTGGGTTCGTGGTGAATCTGCTGGTCAGAGGCTGTCTTGGTGTTCTACTCCCGCAAGGTGTCTCGCTCTGGCTTCGGTGTTGTTCAGGTCAGGCGTGGGGGAACATGTGGAGCCATAGCCGGGTTACGTGGGCGACGGCTGCGGGGTAGGGCGGGGTGTCAACAGCGTGGCTGGCTGCAAGTCGCTGGTAGCGGTCCGGCCACGACTCTGGCAGCGGCGGGAGGTCGCCCGGTGGTTCGGTGTTGTTGCGTTCGAGCCATACGGTTCGGACTGCGGCTGCCGTTCGCTCGGGTGCGAGCAGACCGTGTTTGAGCAGGATGGTGAGGTCGACGAGGTCGCGGACTCGGGAGTTCTCGCGTTCCCCGAAGTCGCGGAGCATCCCGTGGAACTTCTCTGCCGCATGTCGGTGGATGTCGACCGCTTCGACCTCAACGGCTGGGATACCGGCGAAGGCCAAGGAGTTGGGTATGGCGAGCCTGTCGGTGGCGTGAAGTTCATGAGTCCTGGGCGACACATCGAGTTGGACGCGGCCGAAGGGCTTGTCGGCCAGTTGCGCGCCGACCTTGGCGCGCCAGGTTGGGAATCCGCCGCTGTCATCGCGTAGCCGTTCCGGCGGGCCGACTGTGAAGATGAAGTAGTCATGGTCGAGGTCAATGGTGAGGATCTCGATAAGTCGCTCGTGGAGGTCGGGCGCGCTGTTGACGTCATCGCGAAGGCCGAGGTCGACGTCCTTGGTCAGCCGGGCGTCGTCACGTAGGCGAACCTCGAGCGCCATGCCACCTTTGAGTACCCATTGCCCTGGCTCTGCCGCTTGGATGCGGGCGATGATGCGCTCGAACATCACCCGTCGGCGTAGCCGGTCCAGACTGGCTCCGGTCTCGTTAGATCGTGCCAGCAGCCGGTTTTCCAATGCGGTGCGTAGTGCCTGCGCCGATTGGTAGGTCATGGCGTCTCAGCTTGTTGGATCGCGCGCTCGATGTAGAGCGCGGCGCGGGGGTCAAGGGCCTCGGCGCGGGATCGGAGGCGGCGATTGGTAACCAGGCCGGCGCGCCGCGCGTCGTCGATGGCGCGGGCGAGCTGGTCCTCATCGGGTGCGTTCGCGGCGATGTCGATGATCGTTCGCAGTGGAGTGGTCACCCAGTATCCCGAGCGTTCGGAGACGTCATTGGCGGGAAGCTCGGCGTAGTGAAGTTCTACGGCGTCGTTGCGCATGGTGAATCCTGGTGGAACCGTCAGATTGATATGTCGTGATTCGAACTCGCCGATGCCATGCACGCTCATGGCCGACTCGTGTGACACGACCGCTCGTCCTCGCGACCACAGAGTCCAGCGGGCGAGTTCGTCGTGCGCGCCTGGAGCCCACTCGACGAGGCGGAACAGGCCACGATCAATGCGCCACCAGTTGCCCGCCCCAACGTGGTGGGCCTGCGCCTGGTGGGAGTAGCCGAGCGTCTTCGCCTGAGCGGCGGTGAAGTAGCCGCCTTGTCCGGCGGCGAGCTCGAAGAGCCTCCGACGGAGGTCGCGTCGATCAACTGGCACCAGCCCATCCTACAGTAAAACTTTAGTTCCAAACAAATGATTTCTATAGAAATCAAGTTATAGTTAAGTATCAGCAGTTACTGAGGTTGTGACGTACCGCCGAGCTGCCAGTGTGTCAAGATCTGGCTCGCCCGTGTGTGTCGCGAGTGCGGACGCCACGTTCCTGCAGGCGGTTCAGCACAGTGGTCGGATCGACACCAAGGTGTTCGCCTACTCGATCGAGTGACCGGCCAAGGTGGTGGGGTCGGCGTCACCGAGATAGCGGTAGGTGGTGTCGTGCACGTGGAGCACAGGCGTTGGCCGGACTGTGGTCTTTTCGAATTCGAGTTGGGGCGTGCTGTTCTTGGCCGCTGGGGTGGATTGGGTGATGGTGTGCCGGACCGGGCCTAGCTGGAGGGAGATCAGGTCGTCGAGCTTGTCGCGGCGGTACGGGGTGGCGGTGAGCCCGAGCCAGCGACGGGCCGGGATCTGTTTGACAGCGTGCTCGAACGCCGCGGCGGGGGATGTGGTGGCACTCGTCCACGACGATCAGCCCGTAGCCGCTGGTGAGCTGTTCGACGTCGGTCTTGCGGCCGCCCGCTCCTGGTGGCGCGACCAGCACACCGAGGTCATGGTCGCGCAGATTGTCCACGGCGTCCCTGCTGCTCGCGGGTCAGCGTGGCGGCGAACGTGAACTCCCGCGCCTCGCTGGCCTGCCGTTCGTCGGTGACCTCGAGCAGTTGGGTGACGGTATCCGCGCCGACGAGGTTCACGGGCGGATTCGAGAACCCGGCCTCGAAGACGGCACGCCCACGCCACGCTCACCGGCGCATGCCGTACCCGGCACAGGCCGTCTTACTTTCGCGCCGGTGCGTCGCCCCACGTCGACGTCAGCCATGCCAGGTCGGTCACGGCCTGCTGCCGCGCGTTCTTGGCGCGCGTGAACAGGACGTCGGTCTTGGTCAGCACGAGCGTGTATGGCCGACCCTGCCGCCGGGTCTGATGCCGCACTGGCAGCCCGGCCGAGTCTATCTGGGTGTGCACGTGCCGCCGCCCGTCGGTTGCCAGGGGCCACTCGAAGATCCGCCGCGACCGGGAGCGGAGAAACGTCCCCAGGGTGTCACAAAGGTCGCACCGGCACCCGGTCCATTCGATCGACCAGTCGTCTTCGTCACGCGGCGGCCTCGCGATGATCGCGCCGAGCCGCTTCGCGCAGTCGCGGGCTACCGTGTCGAGCCCCGCTGGTCGCCGCGGGTGCGCCGAACGCAGCGCCGGCATCAGGCACTCCAGCACGGTGTCCTCGGACTCGCGCAGCGCTGTCGTGATCTCGTCGCGCAGCGTGTCGTCGGCCGCCTCGAGCAGCCGGACCAGCGGCGAGCTGAGCATCTCCAGCTGTGGCTGGCGGAATTCGGTTCGCGCGGTGGTGGTCCAGGACTGGAGCTGGCCGTCCATCCACTGCCAGGTCCTGGTGGCCAGCAGCCGCGCCACCTCCGGCGTCCCGGCGGCACGCAGCGCCCCGCACAGCCCTGGCAGCCTGTCGATCCACTCGTACCGGTCGGTTCCGTAGTGGTGCCTTTGCCCGAACCACCCGTCGATGACGTTGCACGTCCACTGCTCACCGTATCGCCCGGCCGCCGCCAGCCCGCCTGCGTGTTCCTGCGCGAGCGTTTCGATCCGGAACGGCTCCAGCAGCATCGTGGCCGTCCCGGCAACGCCGAGGCCCGCTGCCACGTCCAGCGCGGTGCCGAGCAGGCCCGCCTGTGTCGCGGTCTTTTTCCAGAACGGCGCGAGCGACTCCGCCGCGACACGTGCGCCCTCCAAGTCTCCCGCCTCGATGCGGTCGCGGAGCTCGTGCAGAGCCCACTGCGATCCGGCCTCGGCGCGCGCCGCGAACGCCCGGTCTCGCGGCCATACGACAACCGCGGCCCGCCGGTACCACCGATCGAGCGTGTTGCCGTAGTTGCCCATGTAGCCCTCGTAGTCGGACTGGTAGGGCTGCAGGTCCGCGCTCGGGGTGCTGGCACACACCTCGTGGTCGGGAACATCCAGCGAGATCGGCTCGCCGCCGCTGCCGTCCGGGCTGGTCCACCAGCCGAGGGTGATCCCGTCGTCGATCAGCGAATGGAGCTGATAATCGTCGGGGTCCTCGTCGTCCTCGTAAGAGTCGTAGTCGTTCCCGGGGGCGCTGCCGGACGGTTCGGCGTCCCAGGTCTCCTTCACCTCCGCGAGCGCCAGCACCGCGTCGCACCCGGCCTGCTCGGCCGCGGCGCGTACCAGCGTGGCTCGCTCCGCGTCGGCGCCCTTGAGCCGGCGCCAGTTCAGGCCTCGCTGGGTGTATTCGTGGTCGAGCAGGAAGACCAGCCGGTTCGGCGTGCCGAGGTCGCGGCCGCCGTACCGCGGGGCGGCTGGCGTGGTGAAGTGCTCGGTCAGGCAGTGCGCCAGCTCGGTGGCGGGGCCGGTCTCCGGAGCAGGGGTCTCGGCGGCGGCCAGCAGGTTGAACGTGAGCGTCACCCGGTACCCGGACCTGACCTGCGCGACCTGGTGGCGGCAGTCGGCGTAGAACGCGAGGAGGGTCAGCTCCTCCTTCGAGGCGCGGTAGGCCCTGGTTTCGCCGGCGTGGTCGATGACCAGTTCCCCGCCGGTGTGTGCCGAGGGCAGTGACACCACCAGCGTGCCCACCATGGCGTCGTGCTTTTCCGAGTCCTGGTGGGGAAGGAAGAACTGTCCCTTGCCGTAGACCAGCATCGAGTGCGGCTCGGCCCGCAGCCGTGCCGTCCGCGGGAGCCCGAGCTCGTCACGGAAGTGCTCCAGCGCGCGGTCCAGCAGCGCCGTCCAGCCGGGCCCGCCGAGCGTGATCTGATCCGGGGTGAGTTCCCAGGTGTCACGGACGCTGGTGTCCGTCAGCGTCTCCTCGCCCTGGCCGAACATCGCCGACCGCGCCACCGCGATCAGCTTCTTCGCCAGAGGCGCGCGGACCGGAAGGCTCACCGGCCCGACGCCAGCCACTTCAAGCTGCAGGAGATGCGCCGGCGCCAGCAGCTCAGCGCTGAACGACCCGGTCGGTTCGGAATCGCCGAGCAATCCCGCCAGTCGTTCCCGTGCCGTGGTCGCCATGTGGCCCCTCGCGTGCTCGCCGTGTTCTTCCGCGGCCAGACTGTAGCGGCGGCCGACGGGGATGCCGCCAGACGCCCGAGCCCGCTCGCTCGATCAAGTGCGGGCTGCGGCCCACAGTCGTCGTAGCGTTGTCAGCCGTGCCAACCGACGTGACCGTGCGTTATCGTCGAGCCGTAGAGAAGCTCCGTTTCCTGGCTGACGAGCCGTTCCTGCACGAGGCTTATGTTTTCGGCGAGATCCTCAACGGCGCCGACCTGATCGAGTGCCTCACGTGGCGTTCGCGCTCAACCTGCCGCCGGAGGAGGTGCCCTGGTGTTCGCAACCACCGGGAACGGCGTGGCTGGTGGACAACCTGCGGCTCGACAAAGGTGGCATCGCGTACTGGTGGCGCTCCCGGCACGAGCCGGTTGGGAACCACGTCATCCGTGATCCCGTGCGGTTCTGGTCTCTCGACGGGACCGACGAGGCCGTGCTGGACACGCTGCGGGAACGCCGGTTCGCGGACCTGCCGAGGCTGACGGCGAGCACCACGGAGGTGCAGCGGCGCACCGCGATGAAGCTCGACCGAGGATCTTCAGCAGCTGGGCTTGTGCCTTGTTGGCGAGCGGCTGGTATGTGTCGGTCAGCCCAGGGTGTAGCGGCCCAGTGCGGTGAGTCGGATCGCCTGTAGGCCGTCGTACCTGCTCAACGTCTCTAGATCGTCACCGCCACAATTATCTTGGAAGTCCTCCCGGGCTCCCGTCGGGTGAACGTAGTCGAGGTCAAAAAGTCCCAGTGTGCCGGCGTATTCGAACAGCACCGCAAGG
This sequence comes from Pseudonocardiaceae bacterium, assembly GCA_050699975.1. GTDB lineage: Bacteria > Actinomycetota > Actinomycetes > Mycobacteriales > Pseudonocardiaceae. The sequence goes on from JBOHGH010000119.1 coordinate 11,384, forward strand.
GTGTAGCGGCCTTCGAGGATCTCCCACGCATGGAAGCCGTCGTAGCCCAGACTGCCGTACTGGGCGTCGACGAGATACAGCTTCCATAGCGCCATCTCGCCGCGGGCGATGGTGGGGCTCAGGTTGTCCCGTCGCATGGTTGTGAACAGGGCGTCCACGCCGATCCACTCGTCGGGTGGGCAGCTGGCTAACGCCTTGGCGACCGTCTGGCGGCGGGTTTTAGCCGAGGTGAGGACGTTACGGGCGCGCTGTCCCTTGATCTGCGCGATCCGGCTGAACTCGTCGATCACCGTGTGGGTCAGCCAGCGCTGCCACGGCTGGCGGATGACCTCAGCCGGCGGTTTCCGCAGGGCGCCGCGGCCCTTCGCGGTCAACTGGAGCCGCCCGCCCTCGATCTTTGCAAGTCCACCGGCCTGGATCAGCAGCGGCCAGGAGAACGAAGCGATCGGGTCGTGAAGGTAGAAGTCGCGGTACGCGAGATGTTCCTCGACAGTGTGGACGGTCGCCGCGGAGGGGCGGCTGGTTTTCTCGCTGCAGCGCAACTCGCCCGCCGCGCACAGCTCCAGCACCGTGCGCAGGTTGAGCTGGGCTTCCTGTTCGGTAAGGCGTATCCGGTGCTCCCCGATGTCACGCAACGGGCTCGCATCGCTCATCGTCCTCACTCATTTCAGCCAGTGGCGTTATGCCTTGATCCACTGCGCCCTCAGGCGCAGGCGTCGGCAACGGCAGATCCAGGATCGGGATGCGCTGCTGCCACCGGCCACGCATCCCGTGAGCGGACACACTCCACCGCAGTGGAGTCGATGACCCAGTCGTCGTCGGTCCTGACATCCAGTGCGACCGCGAGGGTATCCAGATCGGTGTCCACAAGGGCCTCCGGGTTCGACGATGGGTTCGTAACACCGATCTTGGGTATCTTTCGCGTACCACCGTGCAATGCGGCCTGGACCGTACGGATCACCTGCTCCCGACGCTCGCACTGCTGCGACACATCAACGCGGTTGGGAGGCGCTTGACGCTCTTGAGGCTCAAGCCGTGGGCAGCGGTGAGGGAGACGGCGGTGGCGCCCTCGCGGTAGGCAGTGATCGACTCGGCAGTGTCGCGCTCATCGAGGTGGTTGTGCCGGCCCCATCGACGCTTCGCGCTCGGTGCCGAGGCACAGGGGCCGGTGAGAGCCCAGCGTGTGACAAAGCCGCAGATCAGCAGCTTGCACCGAGTGCGAGTAAGCGGCAAGCACCTCCACAAACGAATGTCCAGGTCAAGGACCTGGACATTCGTTATTCTTGAGTGTGCGAGTTGTCGCCCGCAGGTGGTCGTGGCTCGACCGACCTGACTACGTACACCCTTAGTAGTGGTATCGCGCTTGCACGATGATGAGTTCTTCGTCCCGGAGTTGATATACAAGGCGGTGTTCGTCGGTGATGCGGCGAGACCAGTAGCCGGACAAGTTATGTGATAAGCGCTCGGGCTTGCCGATGCCCGTTGCGGGGTCACGCGCCGCTTCCTCGATCATGCGGTTGATCCGCTTGAGGATCGTCCGTTCGTTGGCCCAGGAGGTGTAGTCCTCCCACCCGTCGCGGGTGAAGCTGATCTTCACGCGACATGGTGTTGCGGGTCGAGCAACTCCTGCACCTCGATGCGACCGGCTTCGGCGTCGGCGATGCTGCGCAGCAGGCGCTCCGCGTTGACCGGGGACCGGAGTAGATGGGCTGTCTCCATGAGCGAGCGCCACTGGTCGGCGGACACCAGGTATGCCGTGCCCGCCTTCGAGACGATCTCTACCGGCTCCTGGTCATCGTTGACCTGCTCGATCAGCGGGAACAGGCGCTTTCGGGCCTCGCTTGCTGACATTGCCATCATCATCACTTCCTCGTACCAGAAGATGGTACCAGCCTGTCCCCCGTGAGGCGAAGCCGCAGGATGGTGAGCAGGCTCGCTTGCCGATCCGCGTGTTCGTATAGCTCAGACGCCTACGCGGGTAGCTGTTCAGCTGGTTGATGTTGGCGGCGTGTCGTAACCAGTGCTGGGGTCGTGGCCTGGGATGATCTTGATGTGTCGGGTTCAGGGTCGCCGGAGGCGTTGGTTGAGCAGTTGCTCGCCCGT
>JBOHGH010000120.1:0-13437 GCA_050699975.1 Pseudonocardiaceae bacterium
ACCGACGGCCAGTCGTACGGTTATGCGTCGGCGATCGCGCCTATCCCCGGCGGATGTCGGGCGTCGCAGCGCCGGTCCCGCAGATCTTGGCCTGTGGCTAGCCCTCCGGTTCCCGAACTCGATAGGAGAGCTGTCCACGGTCGACCGAACAGCTCTGGCGTCGAGCTCGGGAGGCTGAGTGCACTCAAGATCCGGCTAGCGCGCACCTCCAACGACTACCGGACCCTGGCTAGGTCCACCCTGGGACGGAGAGTAGCCAGGTAACGCTCCTCCGTAACGACGACGAGTCGAGCACCGATTCCCCAGGCACCGGCCCCTGGGCACGTAGGTGGCCAACTCACCACCATGTCATTGGGAGAGGCGTCATGGCCGTAGTCCAACCAGTCCCCCCGGCGGAGCAGACCGTCTTCGTCTATCCGGGGAGCGGTGATGCCCCGGCGACGGAGCCCTTCACGAAGGCGGAGCCCCTCAACGAGACAGAGCCCCGCAAGAAGCCGCGGATCACCGCAGGGCTGCTGCTCGCGTTCATCATCGCCATCGTCGCCAACCTCACCATCGTCGCCATGCTCGCCAACAGCGACGAGCCAGCGTCGACGGCCACGGCGCACGCCCAGGAGCAGCCCCTCCCGGTACCGGTTGCCCTGCCAGCACCGGCGAACCTGGCGACCACATTTGGCGAGGGCAGGTTTCTGGTCGGAACCGACATCGCCCCGGGCACGTACCAGACCACCGGGGAGTCCGGCAGCTTGGATTGTTACTGGGAGCGTCTCAAGGACACCAGCGGTGCCACAAATTCGATCATCGCCAACGACCTCGGGGCTGGCCCAGCCACGGTGACGATCGACAAGAGCGACGCCGCGTTCCAGACTCGCTGGTGCAACACCTGGAGCAAGGTCAGCTGACCCCTACCCGTCATCGACGTCGTACACGTCGGTCGCCGGGTCTGCCAGTAACCGGTCAGCCAGCTCCTGTTTCAGGACAGTCAAACGGCCCTCTTCCTCTGTGGTGCGTCCCTCCCGGCGCGCCAGCGTGAGGAACTCCTCCCGCACGTATCCCTCGCGAAGGGCCACCGTCGCGCTGCGACCTCGGTAGCCGAGCCGGAAAACGAAGCGTTCGCGGGTCGCCCCCAGTTCGGGACGCGCCAACGCATCGTCGACGACATACCGGCCCTCGGTCACGGCACGGGTGACCATTTCGAAGCCATCGCGGGCGCCTGGGCCGGCAAAGGCGGTCTCGATCTCGATCTCGTGTCGCTCCACCAGGCCAGCTGGCTCGAGGAGCGGCAGCACCCGTTCCATCACCTTGAACGCATGGGCCACGCCCCCAGGTGAACCCGGGCCGTGGTAGCGCATCAGGTCCTCGAACGTATACGCCAGCGTGCTTCCTTGATCCGCGACCTCGATCGTGCTGATCAACCCGGACTCCTTCGCGGCCACCGATGTGGGTTCAGACCAGCAACGATACGTGACCCACCACCCCGCCCTCGGGCCCCACCGCCTGCGACTCGGTAGGCTCGATCGGCCGATCCGTCCAGGATAATTCGTTTGAGAGTCGGGGAGACTTTCCGTGCCGGCACCCCGCTACACCCTGATTACCGGTGAGTTCTATATCCGCTACGACGATCTTCCCCGCAACGGGCCCGAGCCGGACGGCGACACGATCAACTTCCTGCCCGATAGCGATGATCTGGTGCAGAACCTGCCCCGTTTCAGCGGCAGGCGGCCGGACCGCAGACACCTGGACACCTACGGTGTGCGTTTCGAAGGCATCGACGCGCTGGAGACCCACTTCCTCAACCAACACCAGAACCTCCAGTTCGCGCAGGCCGCACGGGATCGGATGCTTCAGCTCATGGGCTTCGGCGAGGTGCAGTTCTGGCCGGACCGGCCCAACAAGATAAAAAGCGCACAAAATCACCCAGTACCTGGGTATCTGCTCGCCAACGGCATCGAGAGCAACGGCCGCGTGCTCGGCCTGGTGTTTCCCGGCCGGCCGGACCTGGGAGCAGTAGACGGCGATCGCGTCTTTGTCGATGAGGCAATCCTGGAGACCAGCGTGAACACCGCGCTCGTCCGCGAAGGCTTGGCCTACGGCGAGCTATACGCGACCATGCCGCTGGACCTCATTCGCCGAATGCGGCAGCTAGTCAAAACCGCGCGGCAGAACGGTAGCGGTTTCTGGCCGCAGGAGGATGTCACAATCGATTCCCGCGTGCAATTGCAAGGCCTGCCGGATCTGCCCGAACTGATCATGTTTCCCAAGCTTTATCGCCGACTGGTGACCTACTTCAGAGCCGGCAATGTCGGCTTAGCGTCGTTCGACACCTGGATCCGTGCCGATCCGGTGAACCGCGACGACACAGCGCTCCTCCCGACGGGCGAGCTGGGCAACCTGCATGACCTCTACGACGTCAACCCGGACGGAATCACACTGCTTCTCCTCCCAGAGGACCTGACCTTCCAGCCCGACCCCACCGTTCGCTAACCCGCCCCTCGAATAGCCATTCGGAGCCGAATCGCTTTCCCAAGGCCCGCCGGATCGCCATTCGGAGCCGAATGTCTCGGTAGCAAGAATGGGCTAGGGAGCGGGTGTCCGGCCGGCCAGTACCGTTGCGAGTGTCGGGGCGTCGACGTTTCCGCCGGTGAGTACTACCGCGACCCGACGCCCGCGCTGTAGGTCGCGCTCCCGCATGAGCGCGGCGAGGCCGAGCGCGCCGGCCGGTTCGGTCAGGTTATGGGTGGCGCGCAACATCAGCCGCATCGCCGCGGCGGTCTCGTCGTCGGGCACGGTGACCAGCCGGGCTGCACCGCGGGCGATGATGGCAACCGCGTCGGGGTCCGGCTCGCGGCAGGCCACGCCGTCGACGAACGTCGCGACCCGGTCGGTGGTCTCGACCCGGCCGGCGGCCAGCGAACGGGCGTAGGCGGGTGCGCCCTCGGCGACGACGCCGACGATCTCCGTCCGCAGCCCGAGCAGGTCGCGGACGGTGATCAGCCCGGCGATCCCCGAGCCCATCCCGACTGGCACGTAGACGGTGTCCAGGTCGGTCACCGCACTCAGCAGCTCCGCAGCGTAGGTGGCCACTCCGAGCACCAGGTCGGGATGGAAGGGCGACACCCACCGCAGGCCCAGCTCCTGCGCCAGCGCGCAAGCGTGGCCGCGGGCCTGGTCGAAGTCGCGGCCCGCGACCACGACCTCAGCGCCGAAGGCCCGCATGGCCGCGTCCTTCTCCGGGTTGTTCCCCTCCGGCACCACGACGATCGCCCGGGTGCCGGTGGCGCGGGCTGCGTAGGCCAGGCTCTGACCGTGGTTGCCCCGGGTGGCGGTGACCACCCCGGCCGGTGGGGCCGGTTCATGAATGAGCCGGTCCAGGCACACCAGGCCGCCGCGCACCTTGAACGCGCCGATCGGGGTGTGGTTCTCGTGCTTGACCCAGACCTCCGCACCCACCGCCTCACACAGCAAAGGCCAGCATAACTGCGGCGTCGCCAGCATCGAGCTCGAAACGATACGGCTCGCGTCTGCAAGATCGTCCGAGCCGAACAGCGGGCCCGGCACAGTCTGATCCGGCCAAGGACCGCCAACCGCAGTGCGCTCCATCACATCGCCATCATGGCCTGCCGTCCCGACCGCCGATAGCGACCCCTGATCGGCAGACCCTAGGGATTCTCCGGATCCGACCAAGGGGCAGACCTTCGTACCGTTAGATCTACATCGTATATCTGCCCTGGTTGGGCATAACGGATCGAAGGTCTGCGACAGTGACGACCACCGAGCTTCCCACCCCGACCGCCACCTGGGTCAGCCATGAGACCGATCTGGCGGAACTTGTCGCCGGAGCCAGAGCCGGCTGCGCGGCGAGCTGGCGCGAGATCGTGGACAGGTTCGACGATCGCCTGCAGCGCGCGGCCAGAGCCCGAGGTCTGGACAGTCCGACTGCCGCCGACGTCGTGCAGCAGACCTGGATGGCTGCGCTCGCGAACATCAAGGCACTGCGGACCGCGCAGGCGCTCGGCGGCTGGTTGCGCAGCATCCTGCACCGTGAGTGCCTGAAAGCGCTCAACCTCCGTCGCCGAGAGACCCCGCACGTCGACGAGACCCACCTGACCGGATGTATTAACGGCCGGACCGTCATGATGCACACCGAGCCGCGGTCGCCCGAGGAGGAGGCGCTCCGTAGCGAGCAGGTGATGCTGCTGCAGATGGCGCGACGCCGGCTGTCTCGCCGCGACCAGGACCTTCTCGCGCTCCTCGTGGTCGATCCGCCACTGCCCTACACCGAGATCTCGCGCCGGCTCGGGATACCGATCGGGAGCATCGGACCCACTCGGGCCAGGTGCTTCGCCAGGCTGCGCCGCGAGCTCGCCGCACTGGGTGTGCACAGCGGATACGGCGCCAGCCCACGCCCACCGCGGCCAATGAGGCGGCAGGTCCATGCGCTGAGCGTTGCAGACCGCGCACACTACGGATGAGCTGCGCTTTCAACGAAGAAGATCGTCGTCGAAGCTCTCCATTCCCACTTTCCAGCCGCGTTAGGCTCGACCCATGCTGGTTGGGCGCGATCACGAGCATCGCCGGCTGCGGATCGCGCTGGCGAATGCTGCGCGGGGCAACCCCGAAGCTCTGGTCATCCGCGGCGACCCGGGCATGGGTAAGACCCACCTTCTGCACGCCGCTGCCGAAGGCGCGAACGATCTGCGAGTGATCCGCGTCGACGGGCACGAAGCCGAGACCGACATCCCCTACGCCGCCTTGTCCTTGCTCCTCGGGCCACTCATCCACGGGTTGCCGGGGCTCCCAGATACCCAGGCCACAGCCTTGAAAGCGGCCCTCGACCTGGGTCCGGCCGTGCACGGTGACCGGCTCGGCGTGGCTGCCGCCACGCTCACCCTGCTGGCGAACTCCGCCGACGAACGACCGTTGTTCATCGCGGTGGATGACGCGCACCTGCTCGATCTCCCGTCGCTGGAAGCTCTGGTCTTCTCGATCCGCCGGATGCGCGCAGAGCGCATAGCGGTTGTTCTCACCGCTCGCTGCGCCGTCGATGTCTCGCCGGCGGCGCAGCGGTGGTTGGCCGCGCTACCGGAGATGCCGCTCAATGGCCTGGACTTCGCAGCGGCCAAGCAGCTGGTGACCGATCGGGGCGCGCTGTCCAGCGCGATGTGGGAGGCGACAGCCGGTAACCCGCTCGCGCTGCTGGACCTGCCGACCACCTGGTCACCGAAGTTACCGGTCGAGCCTGTGCCGCTGCGCACGCGGCTCGTGCGCGCCTACGAGCGGCGGATGGCCGGCCTTTCCCAGAACACCCGCCGCGCCGTCCTGCTGCTCGCGGTCGCGGGCTCGGCGGACGACGCAGTCGACGATGCGCTGGCCCAGCAGGGCCTCGACCGGCGCGACCTGGACGCGGCCGAGGACGCGGGACTGCTGATACAGGACACCAGCGGTGTCCGCTTCCGCCACCCGCTGGTCCGCAGCGCGATCTACCACGCGGCCACTGCGGCGCGGAAGCGCACGGCGCACCGGGCCCTGGCCACCGTCTACGAGCGGCGGTGCACCCCGGGGGCAGCGGAGCGTCGCGCCTTCCATCTCGCGGCCGCGACCCCCAGCCCCGACGAGGACATCGCGGGGCAGGTGGCCGCCGCGGCCACGAAGGCCGCCGCTCGGCAGAGCCACCTTACGGCCCTTGCCCTGTTCGAACGCGCGGCGCGGTTGAGCCCGGTTGGCCCGGCACGGACCCAGCGGCTCCTGGACGCGGCGTTGACGAGTCAGGCTGCCGGGTGCGTCGGGGCCGCCGTGCCGCTGCTCGAACTCGCGCTGGCCGAAACGGACGATCAGCACGCGATCACCATGGTGCAACACCTGCAGTGCCGCATTCAGATGTGGTGCGGTCAACCGATCGAAGCGCGCGACGACCTTCTCGCTCTGGCCGACCGAACCGAGATCGCCGAACCCGCGTGGTCGGCCTTGATGCGCAGCCAGGCGGCTTTGTTGAGCGCTACGCTCGGCGAGCAGCGTCTCGCTGTGGAGATGGCCCGGCGCGCGGCTGATCTTGTGCGGCACCTGCCTGCTGTGACGCGCCTGCCGGTGGTGCTGGTCGAGGCCCTCACCCTGGCCGTCGACGGGGACAGCGCCACCGCGCGCGAACTGCTCGCATGGTGCGAGAAGCACCTTCCGGAGTATGACCCGCTGTCGATCGACCAGCTCCTCGTCGTCGCCGCCAACGCCTACGCGTCGGTAGGGGATCAAGCGTCGGCGCGCCGGTGGCTCGAGTCCGCGGTCCGGATGACGCGGTCCGCGGGAGCCGTGGGTCTGCTGCCCTTCCAGCTGTCGTGGCTGGCGAGCGCGTGCTGGCGCGACGGCGACTGGGCGGCGGGGCTGGCCCACGCGCACGCCGCGGTGAGCCTCACCGAGGAGACTGGCTGGTTGACCGAACTGCCGCACGCCTTGATCGTCCTGGCCACCTTCGAAGCGACCCTCGGCAACGCGACGGACTGCCGGGAGCACGCCGCCACGGCCGTCGAGTTGGCGGCGCCATCCGGGGCTCGAGTCGTCGAGGCTCATGCGGCTCGGGCATTGGGCCTGCTCGAGCTGAGCGAGGGTCATCCGGGCCTGGCCGCCGAGAACCTCTCCTTCGTCGCCGAATTCGCCTACGCGCGTGGGCTCGGCAACCCAGTACTGCTCAGTTGGGCGGGTGACCTCATCGAGGCGCACGTCCGCGCGGGGGAACCGCACCGCGCCCAGCGCGCGTTCGACGTGCTCGTCGGAGAGGCCGAGAGGACCGGTCGACCGGCCGAATGCGCCGTCGCCGCCCGCTGCCGTGGCCTGCTTTGCGCCGACGAGGATCAGGGGCACGGTGCTTTCGTCGAGGCTCTGCAGTGGCACGAGCGGGCGCGGCAGCCGTTCGAGCAGGCCCGCAGCCAGCTGTGCTTCGGCGAGTTCCTGCGCCGCCACCGTCGCCCGACGGATGCCCGGCAGGTGCTCGCCGATGCACTGGGCACTTTCACCCGGCTCGGCGCGAGACTGTGGGCCCAGCGGACCGAAGCCGAGCTCCGCGCGACGGGTATTGCGTCGCGACCTCGACGCGAAGGTTCAACGACCCAGCTCACCCCCCAGGAGCTGCAGGTCGCGCTGGTAGTCGCGGACGGCGCCACCAATGTGGAAGCCGCCGCGCAGCTCTTCCTCTCCGCGAAGACGATCGAATTCCACCTGTCGAACACCTATCGCAAACTGGGGATCCGGTCGCGCGCTCAGCTCGCCAGGTCGGTCTTCGGCAGTACCACGGGGCCGTTTGGCGGCACCGAAACCCGCGACGGCGTCCCGCTCCCGGCCAGGTAAGGCCGCTGCGCAGGGTCGAAGTACTTCGCCAGATCAGCGGCGGTGATGTTCACCGCGCTACGGTTGAACAAGCTGCCGGTCCGCTCCAGCGCGCAGGCGACGAGCCCCGAGCACACGTACTCGCCGTCGATGTAGAACGTCAGCCTGCCGCCAGTGAGCATCGACAGGGCGATGCTCATGATCGTCGTCATTCCGTACTTGGCGTGGTTTTCCAGCACCTGTCTGGCGAACGCGACCGCCTCCGCGCGGTTCTCGTCCGAGGTCTTGATACGGAAGATCTGGTAGTGCCGCTCGGTGTAGTAGGCAAGTGGCTTTTGCCTGACGCCGGTGCCCACCGCCTCGATCAGGGTGCCATCACAATCCACGATCAGCGCGGCGTGCACCCAGTCGACGTACTTCCGGTCGTCCCCGTGGATCCGCATCTTCTGGCCGAATTTGATCAGCCATCCCTGCAGGCCGTGTCCTTTGACGAGGATGAAGTCCCCCGGATGGAACTCCGTCGCGACCTCGCCCGGCTCGAAGTGCTTCGGCGGGAGGGTGTCCACGGGTCGCGAGGTGGAGAAGTCACCATTTTCGGTGGAGAGGCCAGGGCTTTCCATGTTCGCTCCAGGTTGTGTGGGGCCGGCTTCGCCAGTCCCCTCGCCGACCGCCTTCGCAGAAATAGAGGCGTGTGGCGACGCACAGATACTCGCTGGAGCGAACTACGGACAACACCACCCGTTCAGCCGATGCGAGCAGGTTTACCGGCTGGTCCCGAGGTCCCACAGCCATGTCCCTCGCCCACCCCGGCCACGTCGGGTGACGCCCTGGGTGCGCTTCGGAGTCCGCCAAGGGTCGAGACTCGTACGTCGTCTCGAGGACGGTGGTGGGCGGGCTACCTGACACTGGTGGCTGGCGGAAGTGCTACTCGCTGACGAGGACGACGGGGTCGCAGGTGCCACTGTTGGCCCCGTAAAGCAGCCCGTTTGCGCACTTTCGGACGGTTTCCGGCGACTCCGCCAGCGCATGCTGGCTAACCGAGCCCGATACCAGTGTGCTGCTCCCCGCCACCGGAGTGGCCACGCTATTGCGGCCTACCATGGCTGTGGCGCTGGAACCAGTCATGTTCAGGGCGAGGAACGTCCCCGCCAGTGCGATCGAGCCACGTCGGACGGTCCCCCAGATCATGATCATTGTGGTCCCCCTCGTTGGTCGGATGGCCATGCGACGACATCGCCGATTCGGCGTATCCATACCATGGCCAGAAGAAGGCCCCCTGACAACATGCGTTCACCACGTAATATTCTTCCAGCACTACTTAATTATGAAGATGATCTTCAAGCGGCTATTCCCGACTTCGGGCTCGGCGACTACCTCGACCGTACCGACGTCCCCGGTAGCGAAATGTCGGTGGCGTCGAGTTCGCGGGCCCACCCACCAGCCGCGAGTTGCGCCGGTGGGGGGCCCGCCAGGGGTGGCGGCGACGCGGACACCGTGCCACGTCGAGCTGATCGAAGGGCTGTGCACGAGGGCACGCCCTCGGCGACGTTTACTCCTGAGTGACATGGGGTAACTGACCGCAACCTGCGGCCTCGGTTCCGGAGCGGATGCCAGGCCATCAGGGAAGATCCGGCGTCCCTGCGGGGTGCCACCGAAGCTAGAGAAGGGAGCGTGGAAATGGCGCCAGATCAACAGGATGAGCTCAGGTGGGCGGTGATCGCCTGAAGTCTCCTATTGTCATCCGGGCTCACAAACCCGGAGAAGCCCGCTGGGACCTCCCCCGGTCCCGGCGGCGCCGCGCCGCGGTGGACGCCCCCTCCCCCAAGTTCCGCCGCGGCGCGGCAACCCGATCTTGGCCGATATCCATCCCTTAAATCGTGCGAGTGGGGAGTGATGAGTGATGAGTGTGAGCGGCAACTTCCCCGCCGAGATCCTGGGTCTGGAGGTGGCCGAGCACGGTCCCGACACTCGTGTGGTTTCCGTCACGGGCGAGGTCGACGCGCTGACCGCCCCGGAACTGGCCGCCTTCCTGACCGCGCAGATGGTCATTGCCCAGGTCGTGGTGGTGGACCTCGACGGTGTGCGGTTCCTGGGATCTGCCGGGCTGTCCGTGCTGTTCGAGGCCAACGAGCTCGCTAACCGAGAAGATCTCGACCTGTGGCTGGTGTGTAACTCCCAGACCGCCAACTGGGCGCTGGAGGCCACCGGGCTCCGGGAGCACTTCACCTTCGCCGACAGCGTGCCAGACGCCCTGAAGAACCCACCCTGACGGCACGGCACTCCCTGTGACGAAGCGGGATCCCGTTGTGGCCGGCGAGCTTGCCTCAGAACCCTGATGGGCTTCACCCAAGAAGACCAACCTGATCGCCGTTACCTTCACGCCCAGTCCCGCGTTAGCTCCTAAGTGCCTCGGGACAGGCAGTCTTCCGCCTTTTCGCGCGCTGGGAATGTCGCTAGCTGCTACGGAGCGTCGGCGCATGCCATGCACCGCGCAACCGCGGTGTTCATTCATAGGGGGAGGATGATGCTCAGTCACCGCGCTGGAGGCGGAGCCGCATTGGCGGTCCTGGTCGCGGCAGTCACAGTAGGTCTGGCACCGCTGGGGGCGGCGCATACGGCGCCGCGGGACCAGGCAAGTCGGGTTGCGGTGCTCACCGGCGCTGCGTCGATCAACGACACTGAGGCGCGTTACAAGATCAAGGGCACCGACCTCGGCATCATGTGGACCGACGAGCGGGGACAGATCCTGGCCGCCTTCGGTGACACCTTCGGCGCCGGATGGGCCGGTCACGACAGCGATGTCGGAGACCCGGCCGCGATCGATTGGCGCTCGAACACGCTGGCCCGCAGCAGCGACCGGAACCCGGCTGATGGCATGTCCTTCAACGACTTCGTCACCGACCGCCCCGGCCACGCCAAAGAACTGCTGCCCTCGCTCAAGCGCGACGGCGTCGAGATCAGCAGGCTCCCGACCGGCGGTGTCAACGTCGGAGGGCGTGACTACCTGGCCTACATGTCGGTGCGGGAGTTCAACACACCCGGGCGATGGATCACGAACTACAGCGGCATCGCGTATTCCGACGACGGTGGGCAGACCTGGACAGACTCCCCCCACGCATGTCGCCCGAACACCCCGGTCTTCGATGACAACTTCCAGATGGTCGCCTATGCCCAGCGGGAGGGCTTCGTCTACGCCTTCGGCACGCCCAACGGCCGTTTCGGCGACGCGCATGTCGCCCGGGTGCCCGAGCAGCGGTTGCTGGACCCATCCGCCTACGAGTACTGGAACGGAAATGCGTGGCAGCGGGGCGCCAGCGCGATCGCAGCCCCGATCGTGCCGGGGCCCGTGGGAGAGGTGTCGGTCCGCTACGACGAGACCCTCGCCAGCTGGCAGATGATGACCATGGACGAGTCACGTGGCGCGATCGTGGTCCGGCTGGCCCCGCAGCCGACCGGACCGTGGGGCGCGCCGATAACGGTCGCGACGTCTCAGGAGTACCCCCACCTCTACGGCGGCTTCCTGCACCCGGACTCGACGGGATCCGACATCTACTTCACGATGACCCAGTACGACCGCTACAACGTCTCGATGATGAATGCCACGCTGCCCGCCGACGCGATGAACAGCCCGCAGGCGCCCTAGCAGCAGCCAGCGATGACAGGCGCGGGCCGCGCACGGCTGGATCGCCGGTGGGCGCAGCCGATCGACGGTGACAACAGCCTGGCGGCACTCGTGTGCGTGATGGGGCATGCCCTCCGGGCTGGGATCATTGACCGCAACGCGGGGCCGAATCACGTAGCAGGCTGCTCGGTCAGTGCAGTCAGGCGGCGAACAGGTGCGCGGCGGTGAGCTTGGAGTGATCACCGGCCGGTCGATCTGTCCGGAATAGCCGATTCTGGCCATCCAGGAGCCCCCGCGCTTGGAGCGAGTCAGCTGGCGAGGTCTTGACAGTCGAATCAAGCCAGAACTGTAGGCTGATCGGTCATCGCTGGTGTATGTATGATCTAATTATGCTGTAACATCAATGGTTCTACCGGCAACGTTGCTCAACGAGAGCACACTCAGCCCTGAGGGGGTGGTGACTGGTGATAAGGAAGAAGATTAATAAGGCTGCTGTTCTGCGAGATCTGCAGGCTATCGAAGATGACGATTACGAGGGCTTCGTAATGTTAGTACAAGCCGCTCGCAACAGAAATGTCACATTTGATCCGGAATTACCTGTTTGGCGCACTGCCCAGCGCCTGGGCATCATCGTAGACTGTAATCGTGGCGGTGTTCCGGAATTCGATGAAGCAATGCGAGATTTCTTGAGGGACAGGAATAACGTGGACGGCTCCGACAAGCGTCCCTTCGTGAAGGGCAGACACTGAGGAGGGCGAGGGTAAGTGTGCCCGCCGGCGCGGTGCTGGGCCAGGGTGCGCAACCCACGGCAGTAGCGCTGCGCCTTAAATCGGTATCCGGCACCGACGCCCGTAGCCTCGCCGGCGCGGACGGTGGTCTGCATGTTCACCACCGATGTCCTCGTCGCCGGGGCCGGCCCGGCCGGGCTGGCCACCGCTGTCACCGCGCTTCGCCACGGCGCCCGGGTGCTCGTCGTCGAGCGCCGCGCCGGCACCTCGACCGTTCCGCGGGCCACCGGGGTCAGCATCCGCACGATGGAGCTGTTCCGCTTATGGGGAGTCGCTGAGGCGGTGCGCGCCGGCAGCGTCGATTGCGATCCGACGGTCGCCGTAACCCGGACCCTGGCCGAGGAACCGCAGGAGATCGTTCCGCTCGCTTATCCGCCGTTGCGCGACACGCTGGCGGCGAGTCCGGCGTTGCCCGCGCTGTGCCCGCAGGACCATATCGAGCCGGTGCTGGTGGCCGAGGTGCGCCGGCTGGGCGGCGTGGTCCGGTTCGGCGCTGCGCTCACGGGACTGCGCACCACCTCTGACGGGGTGCGGGCCGTGCTCGGTCAGGCCGGCCGGGTCCGGGCCCGGTTCGTCGTGGGCGCTGACGGCCCGCGCAGCACGGTGCGCACCACCCTGGGGATCGGGTGGGAGCACCTCGGGAAGGTGGGTGAGTTCGAGCAGGTGCTGTTCCTGCCCGACCTGGCCGCGCGGTTGGAGCGCCGGACGAACGCGCTGGTGTTCGTCAAGCATCCCGACGCCGAAGGTGTGCTGCTGCCAAATGGGGGCCGGCCGCTGGGGTTTCATCCGCGAGCGCCGCGCGGACGGCGCAGGCTCGCCGCAGCAGCGCTGGGCCGTACTGCTGCGCACGGCCACCGGGTTTCCCGACCTGCAGCCGGAGATCCTCGGCGCGGTGCGCTACACCATGGCCGCCGACGTGGCCAGCACATACCGCGCGGGGCCTGGCTTCCTGGTCGGCGACGCCGCGCACCGCATGACCCCGTTCGGGGGTGTCGGGATGAACACCGCGATCCACGACGGCCACGAGCTCGGCTGGCGGCTGGCCTGGGCGGTCCGCGGCCTGGCCGGGGACGGGCTGCTAGACAGCTACGCCGCCGAGCGCGAACCGGTGGGGCGGGCGAACGCCGTACGGAGCCTGCGCGAGGAGCGCGATCCAGCCGACGGGCTGCCGCGCGATCTCGGGGGCACCTACCGGTCGCCGGTGATCGCCGACGACGGCGCCCCGGCCGCAGTCGGCCACCACCGCACCGCTCGGCCCGGCGAGCGCGCCCCCCACGTGTGGCTGCGGTCGCGGGGTCGCCGGGTGTCGACCCTCGACCTGTTCGAGAACCGGCTGACCGTGCTCGCCGGGCCCGACGGTGACGGCTGGGACCGCGGCCTGCCGTCCGTCCGGCCCGCCGGGGTGCCGATCGAGGTGCTCCGCCGGTGCTCGTACGGCCCGACGGTGTCGTCGCCTGGCGCCACGACGGCCCATGTCGCAACCACGCCGCCCCGCTGTCCGCCGCCCTCGCGACCGCGCTCGGGCACGCCGTCCCCACCGCCGTCGCCGTCTGACCCCGGTCGGGAGGAGCGCGGCATGACTGCTGCCACAGCGGTCGGGCCGGTGCGGGGTGACGCCGCCTGGCGCGGACCGCTGCTCTCGGTCGAGGACGGGCGGCTGAGATGGCGCCACGCGCTGACCCGCGACGCCGTGCTCGCGACGCTGCTGCCACC
>JBOHGH010000121.1:0-13324 GCA_050699975.1 Pseudonocardiaceae bacterium
GCCCCCGCCCCAACGCGGGGCGGGGGCCGAGCCCGCACCCAGACGCACCGCCCGACCACGTGCTATGCCCCGACTTTCGGCGCCATCGCCATCGCCATCGAGACCGAGGCGGCCGTTGCTGCCGGGCACACCGGGTCCACGTCCCGAACCTCGTGGGCCGGTCGAATCTCGTGAGCCCGATTGCCCGTGGCCGGATTGCCCCCCCACCATGTTTGCGGCGCGATCTCCTCCCCCTTCATGAGAAAGGCGTCAGCGTCGAGCGCCGCGCTGTCACCCATCGTCACTCCGTAGTGGATGAAGGCGTTGATCCCGACGGTGCAGCCAGCGCCGATGGTGATGTAGTCGGACTTGAAAGTGCCGTCTTCGAGTGAGTGGCTCTGGATCGTGCTCCCCGCGTTGAGGGTGCAGTCGTCCCCGATGGAGACGAGGCTGCGCTCGGTCAACCAGCAGCCGTCGTCGAAGACCCGGTGGCCGATCCGGACGCCCAGCAGCCGCCAGATCGTGTTCTTGAAGGGCGTGCCGTTGAACACCTGGACGTACATCATGGCGGGCACCTTCCAGAAACGCTCCTGACGCCAGAAAGGAAGATCGTAGATCGAGCAGAACTTCGGCTGCAGTGCCCGGAACACCGTGACTGCGCGGTCGACGAAGACGAAGTAGCAGATGCTGAACAGGAAGGCGAGGACCATGGCCGCCCCGATTGCCAGCTCGCCGAGCCCGTGATATAGATCCGCCGCGACCAGGCCGAGCACGGTGGTGGCGAAGAAGTAGATCCACCGCACGACCAGGAACAACCCGATGGTGACCGCGTTGTGCCGGTTCTTCGCGCCCAGCCGGCGGCGCAGCTCGTCGCCGCTCTTCAGGGCATCAAAGGTGCCGTCGCGCTGCACCGACCGCGGTATCTCGAAGGGCGGTGATCCCAGGAGTCCAACACCCTCCCGGAGCTGACCGTCGATCGGGACCATGACTTTCGTCGCGAGGAGGCAGTTGTCACCCGTCTTGCCCTGGGAGGGGTAGACGATGTTGTTCCCGAGGAAGCTGCGCGGTCCGATCGATGCTCGTGACACGCGGAAGGAAGTGCTGGAGAAATGGGCATTGATGAACGAGAGCCCGTCGGAGACCATCGTGCCGCTGCCGACCGTGCTCAGGTACGGCGTCTCGTGCTTGACTGCCATACCGAAGTTCGACCCGGTCTGCTCCACCCGGCAGAGGTCGTATCCGAGTGCGCGCAGGTAGCCGACGATCGCGGAACTGTCGCCGAAGAGGAACGTGAAGAACCTGCTGTTGGTCGTGCGCGCGATGGTCCGCTGGACCCAGAAGTGGAACCCGTACAGCGGGTACACCGCGTCCGGTTTGAGGGCAAGGTTCAGTAAGCGCGGGACGGTGACCACGTAGATGAGGCCGATGAGCACCCCACCGAAGAACAACACGAGGGAGATCACCAGCGCGTCGCGGTAAAACGCCCCGGTCGTCACAGCATCCTGACCCGGGCCGATCAGCTCGGCGAGCAAGGCGACCTCCTCAAGTAGCGCGACGACGATCGTCATCGCCAGCGGCCCGGTCAGGCCCACCGCGCTGACCAGCTGCGTCAGGCTGTAGAAGACCCTCCTGACGGCGCCGCAGCGGGTCGGGTCGACCCCTCGGTAATCCACGTCGGACCGCTGCGCCGGGGTACCGTGCCAGCGCTGGCCGTCGGGAACGGCTTGGCCGGCGTTGAGGGCGGACGCGTGGCCGAGCTGGGCTCCGTCGCCCATTGAGGTCCGGATGTCGACGACCGTCTCCTCGCCGACGACGACGTCCTTCCCGAGCGTGATCGGGCCCGTCTCGATCCGGCCGGCGTTGGCCCGGTAGCAGGTGAACGACGAGTCCTTGCGGATGACCGTCCCGTCGCCGATGGTGAGCAGATCGGTGCACACGGGCACAGTGCGGGAGAAGATCGCGACGCCCCGGCCGATCTTTGCGCCCAGCGCCCTCAGGTAGACCACATAGAGTGGCGACCCGACGAACAGCACCATCGGGTTCGCCCGGATCAGGGCCTTGACCAGCCAGAAGCGGACGTAGGCCAGGCTCCAGACGGGGATCTCCTGGGGTTTCCAGCGACCGACGAGAACCCACTTCGCCAGGATCGGCAAGGCGCACAGCACCGGGAAGCTCACCGCGCTGAACACCAGCGAACGCAGCCAGGTGTCGACCAACCCGGCGCCGCCGACGATCCAGCTGAAGCTTCCGTCCAGCACCAGCGCGCCGAGGTACAACGATCCCAGGAACAACAAGAGCTGCAGTGCCCCGCAGAGGACATATCGCTCGGTGCTGGCGGGTGCCACCGGCGCTGTCACCACCGGTGGCCCGGCTCCGGCAGGAACGTCGTCGGCCAGGACGCCTGCCAGGCTACGGATCGTCGGGTGCTGGTAGACGTCTCTCATGGACACCGGTGGTAGGTCCGACCGCTTGCGGACCCGCGCGCAGAACTGCGCCATCAGCAGCGAGTCGGCGCCCAGATCGTCAAAGAAATGGCTCTCAACCGACACCTGCTCTAGACGCAGGGAGTGGGCCAACGCCTCAGCGAGAAGTTTCTCGGTGTCGGTCGTCGGGCCGGCGGATGGGTGCGGTGTGGCCAGGCTGCGCCGGCCGCTGGGCGCAGGGAGGTTGTTGCGGTCGGCCTTATCACTGGGGAGCATCGGGATGACCGCGAGCTCCTCGAGGTAAGCCGGGACCATGTACCGCGGGAGCCGCCCGCGCAGCTGCGCATAGAGCTGTTGCTGGTCTACCGCCGCGGTGTCGGCGCGCCGGCTGTAGTAGGCGACCAGCTCCAACGTGCCGGACTGCGGCTGGTAGGTATCGACGACGGCCTGCGCGATGCCCGGCACCTGCAGCAGCACCGACTCGATCTCAGTCAGCTCGACGCGGTAGCCGCGGATCTTGACCTGGGTGTCGATCCGGCCGTGGTATTCGATCTCACCGTCGTCGTTGATCCGGCCCAGGTCCCCGGTGCGGTAGATCCGGCCCGAGGGATTGTTGCCGATCCCGACGAAGTCGGGGATGAACGCCCGGTCGGTGAGATCGTCGCGGTTGAGGTAGCCACGTGCGAGTCCGATCCCGGCGATGCCGATCTCGCCCACCTCCCCGGGCAACAGAGCCCGGTGCTCCCCGGTCGGGTCGAGAATCACCGCGGAATAGGTCGGCAGCGGTACACCGATGGTCACCGGCCGGTCCGGGTGCACCGACGTCCAGGTCGCGGTGACGGTGGCCTCGGTCGGGCCGTAGACGTTGAGGAACCTGCGGTCGGGCCGGTGCCAGCGAGCGATGAGATCCTGCGGGCACGCCTCGCCGGACACCAGCAGAAAGCGCAGACCGGGAAGGTCCTCGTCCAGCGTCGCCAGCAGCGTCGGGACGCAGCACAGCCCCGTGACCTGTTTGTCTGCGAGGAACTCGCGGAGCTCCTCGCCCAGCAGGCTGGACCCGCCCGGCTTGGGGACCAGGGTCGCCCCGGCCAGCAGTGGCACCCAGATCTCCTCGACGGAGAAGTCGAAGGCGATCGTCATGCCCTGGTAAACACGGTCACCCGGCACGATCCCGTAGACCTCGACCGCGACCCGGACGAAGTTGCAGATGCTGGCGTGCTCGACGGCCACCCCCTTGGGCCGGCCCGTCGAGCCCGACGTGTAGATGATGTAGCACAGCTCATCGACCGGGTCACCCTTCTCCACAGCGGTAAGCCGGTGGTCGTCCTGCGCGGCGATCAGTGCCGCGTTCTCGTCGACATAGAGGGGCGTGGCGGGGAGGTGCCCCACGCGGTCACGCAGGTGCGACAGCGACAGCACCATGCCCACCGCGGCGTCGCCCACGATGTAGGACAACCGGTCGGGCGGGAATCCCACATCCAACGGCACGTACGCGGCGTTGATCTTGAGTACCGCCAGCATGCCGACATAGGAGTCCACCGGGTGGTCGAACAACAGGCCGATCCGGTCACCGGACCGGGCCCCCCGAGCCAGCAAATGGCGAGCAAGCTGGTTTGCCCGCGCGTCCAGCTGATCATAAGTCAGGACGACGTCGGCGGCGTCCACGGCGAGCCGGCCACGACGCATGTCGCTGTATCGCATCCGGTCACAAAGATCCTCGAACAGGTGATCGAGACGTTCGCCGGGTCGCCACCGGATCGTGTGCTCAGACCCCTCGCAGACCAGGACGCGGTCAGTCGGCCTGGCCTTGCCGAATGCGAAATCAACAAGGTTGTCTGTCCCCGTGCTGATGATGGCCCCCTTGAACAGGCCGCGCTCCCACACGGCCAGGGGTTTACCGACGGTGAAGCGCGGTATACCCGAGTCCCGATTAGTTGATGGACAGCAGCGACCCTGGCGACCACGGGGTCGGCGGGCAGCACTCCTGCAGGGCGTCGAAGAGGATCGAACACGCGGTGTCGACGACTTCGGCGGTCACATTGAGAGGTGGCAACATCCGCACGACGCAGTCGTTGCGGCCGCCGAGCTCCAGAATCAACCCCCGGCGCAACGCCGCAGCCTGGATCTGGCCCGCAAGCTCCCCGGCCGGCCGGCCGTCCAGCGGATCAGCGAGCTCGATGCCCCACATCAGCCCCCTGCCGCGCACCTCGCGCACCCACGGGTTGTTCCCGAGCCCGGCCAGCGTCCGGGCGATCTGCTCACCGCGCCGGAGCACGTTGCCCAGCACATCGTCCCGGCGGAAGATCCGGATCGTCTCCACCCCCGCCGCGAAGGCGAGCTGGTTGCCCCGGAAGGTCCCGGTGTGCGCACCCGGAGCCCAGGTATCCAGCCGCTGGTCGTACAGGATGATCGCGACCGGGGACCCGATACCGCTGAGCGCCTTCGACGCGATGATGACGTCGGGCTCGATGTCGTACTGCTCGAAGGCAAACCAGGTACCGGTGCGCCCGCAGCCGGTCTGCACCTCGTCGACCACCAGGGGGATGTCCAGCGCCCGGGTCAGCGCACGCACCCGTTTGACGAAGTCGGGGTGAGCGGGCACGACGCCGCCCTCGCCTTGCACCATCTCCAGTACGACCGCGGCCGGCAGCGGTATCCCCCCGTTGGGGTCCTGCAGCGCCTGCTCCAGGTAACCGACGCAGTTGATCGTGCAGGTCTGCGGGGTGAGCCCCACCGGGCACCTGCTGCACGAGGAGTACGGGAAGAAGTGGACGCCGGGGACGCCGTTGGGAACGGGTGCCTTGATCGCCACCACGCCCGTCAGCGCCATCGCGGCATGGGTCGTGCCGTGGAAGCCGCCCTGGAAGGAGACCACGTCACCGCGGCCGGTCGCGGTCTTACAGAGCTTCAGCGCGGCGTCAACCGCGTTGGCCCCGGTGGGCCCGCAGAAGTGCACCTTCATCCGGCCGCGCATACCCGGCGGCAGCATGGACAGCTGCGCCTCGGTGAAGGCGTCCTTGGCCGGGGTCGGGAAGTCCAGACCATGGATGAACACACCAAGCTGCTCGGTCACCACCTCGACCAGCTCCGGATGGCCATGTCCCAACGGCAGCACACCGGCACCGTTGAGGAAGTCGATGAAGACGTTACCGTCGAGGTCGCGAACGAAGCTGCCGGCAGCCTCCGCTATCGCGATCGGTAGGTGCCGCGGATACACCCGGGCGTTAGACTCCCGGCTGCTCTGCCTGCCGAGGAGTTCAGCCGAACGTGGCCCCGGCAACTCGCCGTGAACGTACGGCCGATTCAACCTGTCTTGCTGCGTATGAATAGCCATAATTACCCCCCGCGCAATTCCTGGGTAGTTCGGTGCGGAACCGGAACTACCCGCGACCGGCCGGTGAAACCGACCGGTCGGTTAGCAGGCCATCTTCGATGGTCCGCGTTAATCTTCGATCCTCCCGCTGTGTTCGGTTCGGCGCAATCGACGGGTTTACGTGGGGGCCGTCACAAGAACCGCCGAGCTGAAGGTGGGTCGCCGGGATCACTTAACACGGCGAACCCCTCAAAACGTTATGTACCTGTGACGTCCAAACGCGCCGTTGATCAGGGCCTCGGCGGTTCGTGGTGGTGCTTCCCTGTCTAGTTCAGGGTAAGTGAGATCGGAGTATGGAGCAGCGGGAAGGGGCGCTACGCCGCGCGGCGCAGCCGCAGGAACAGGTACTCGCCCTCCTCACACACCGTGTGCAGCGCGAACCCTGTCATGCCCGCGGGGGCGCCGGTGAGGATCCGGCGCGAGTCCCCGCCGATGAGGCAGGGCGCGACGGTCAGGCACAGCTCGTCGACCAGATCGGCTGCGGCGAGCTGGGCATTGAGGCTTGGCCCGCCCTCGGCGAGCACGCAGCGGTGGCCCGCCTGGCCCAGCAGTCGCAGCGCAGCGTGCAGGTCGACGTCGCGCTCTCCCGCGACCA
Source organism: Pseudonocardiaceae bacterium (assembly GCA_050699975.1). Classification (GTDB taxonomy): domain Bacteria; phylum Actinomycetota; class Actinomycetes; order Mycobacteriales; family Pseudonocardiaceae. The sequence continues at coordinate 6,371 of JBOHGH010000121.1, forward strand.
GCACGTCGGCGACCTCGCGTGCCGCGGCCACCCGGGCCGGCGGCGCGGTCGCGACGGTCAGGACCATCGGGCGGGATCCCTCGGTGAACAGCGGCGAGCCGAGGTCCAGCGCACATGTCCGGGTGACGATCGCCAGCGGCACCTTTGATGGGCCGTAGCCCTCGGCGCGCACGGTCCCCGCGGCGACCAGCACCACGTCGGCCAGCTCGCGTAACGCCACGAACACCCGGTGGTCGGCGGGTCCACCGAGCCCGCCGGACAGCCCGTCGACGGTGGCCGCGCCGTCCAGGCTGGCGATCATGTTGAGGCGCACCGCCGGGCGGCCTGATACCACCGGCAGATCCGCGTACACAACCGCAGGGTCGACGGCTTCAGCGGCAACGGGCAGCAACTGGCGCACGGTGCACAGTCACGCCAGCGCTACATATATCGCCAGCCAGCGGGCACGTGACGCCGGGGCGACACGGCGAGCCATGTTCCAGCCGAACGCGACGAAGGCGACCCCGACGCCGAGCAGCAGCGAGTCCAGCGCGCTGAGGACGACGAAGAAGGGCAGCTGACCGCTGCTCGGGCCCGGCCCGGGCGGCGGCGGGAAGAACACCCCGACGAGCAGGAACGCCGGGATGGCAACCGCGACGGTCACGACGATGGCCTTGGTGCGCGTGGACATAGCAAACGGCTCCATTCTCACCGAAACCAGGATCCACCAGCTGGGCTTGAGTGATCGTTTCTCCACCCGACCAGCACAGCAACACATCAAGGAGGACGAGCAATGCCGGACAAGTACGTCATGGCCAACCCCGATCGAGTGAACTTGTGCGACGCGGGGAGACCCACCATCGGCTGATCATGTCGCGGTCCGACCGGTAGACGCCGCCGTATCAGCGAGCTAACCGCCGTCGACGACCAGCTGAGACGGGCTGAACCGGGGAAATCTTCAGGATGAGGTACGCAGGGGGTGGTGTTGGCGCTCTGTTCTGCATGACGCTCAGGACGACCAGACCGGTGATCTCGGTGTCGGTGGCAGAACCGCCTGGCACACACATCGCGGTCACGCCGGGAGCCGACCGGTATGCCGCGGACCGGATGACTGCGGCCGCGGCCGCAGTGAAGGCCAAGCGGTTGTGGCCGGACGTGATCGGTGAAGTGCTCGCCGACGAGATCATGGCGCTGCCGGATCTGCCGCCGTGGTTGCGATCCCAGACCCGCACCCAGCGGCTGATCGACACGATCCTGAGCATCACCGAAGGGTCCGGAGATCCGGGGCATGCCCAGGCGCATTCAGCGGGCTCAGCGGGGTAATCTGCCCCACTTTTGGAACGCTGAGCCCGCTGGATGTGGATTAGCGCGATCCGGTGTAGCGGGACCGGTACAGGACCGCCGCCACTGAGGCGGCCAGCGCAGCAATCAGCGCGGCCGCGGCGCCGAGGGTCCAGCCGTCCGGCGCGATCAGCGGTTGACCGCGCAGCGCCTGCCAGAGCAGCAGCCCGACCAGTCCGAGATAACCGGCCGCGCCGGTGGTCACCAGCCGGCTCCGGGTGCGTTCGTCGAGCCCCAGCTGTGGGACGGCGAGCAGCAAACCCAACAGCGGCAAGGCCTGCAGGGCGTGCAATCCGACGAAGTGCGGCACCCGTAGGTCACCGCCCGTGGTACTCCACGCGGTGACCGGCAGACCGGGTCCGCCGTCGGCCACCCCGACGCTGTGTGCCCCGACCATCGAGATGCTGCCGCTCGCGATTGCTTGTTGCTGATCGGGGGTCGGCGTGGTCATCAGGAAGCCCAGCGCCATCCCGATCAGCGCGAGGAGTAGTCCGAACCGGATCGCCAGGGTGAACGGCCGGTCGCCGAACCGGCGCCGGGCGGCGAAGACGGCGACCACCAGGGTGGCCAGCCAGAGAACCACGATGGCGGTAGCCATGGTGGACCAGAGGGCGGCATTCAGCGCGGTGCTGACGTTGAAGTGGCTGTGCGTTCCGCGCATCGCCTGCCCGACGATGATCACGATCTCGATCGCTGAGGTGACCGCGATGACCGCACCCAGGATCCACATCCAGCGGCGCCGATCGGTTAGCCGGGAAATGATCCAAGCCATGGTGGCGCCGTAGATGACGAATGACACCGCGAATTTGAACGGCTTGAGCCAGACCGGCGACCCGCCCAGGACCCGGTCGTCCATCAGCACGCCCAGCGCGGCGGCCACGGTCAGCACCACCATCAGCCCGACAAAGATCATCAACGGCCGGTGCCAGGACGACGACCGGCGCGCCGCGAGGGTGAGAGCTGACATCACGGCACCTACCTGACAGTGTTCGGTAATCTGGACAGCCTTAAACTTAAACGGCGGACTGAACACCGTCAAGCCTTTCTGACAGTGTTAGCCTTACGTTGTGCTCAGCTACCGGGACCGCCGTCGCGCCGCCGTCGCGCAGGAGATCAAGGACACCGCGCTCAGCCGGTTGGCCAGCGACGGTCCGGAGGGGTTGTCGCTGCGCGCGATCGCGCGAGACATGGGACTGAGCGTCCAGTCGCTCTACCACTATTTCGCCAGCAGGGACCATCTGATCGCCGAGCTGGTCGAGGACGGCCACAACGGGCTGGCCGACGCGCTGGAGGCGGCGCGCGACGCGCACCCGATCAGCGCGCGCCGGGACCGCCTGATCGCGACGTCGTTGGCGTATCGGGACTGGTCGGTGCACCACCGCAGCGAGTTCCAGCTCATCTACGGCGCGCCGATCCCTGACTACCAAGCACCGCCGCCGCCCAGCGACGCACCCGTGCCGGCCGCGGCGCGTATCGGCGCCGTCTTCCACAGCGTGGTGTTCGCCGGCTGGTCCCCAGAGCAGTTGCGGGCGATGCCCGACGAGCACGTCGATCCGGCGCTGCGCGCCCAACTCGTCGCCGCCCAACAGAAGTTCGCGCCACCGGGAAGCGTGCTGCCCCCCGCGGCGCTGCACCGCTTCATCCGATGGTGGGGCCAGCTGCACGGCTTGATCACATTGGAGGTCTTCGGCCACCTGGACTGGCTAACCCAGGACGCCGGCAACCTCTACCACACCACCGTCCTGCAACTAGCTGACGAGATCGAGTCGATCTCGTCAGCCGCCAACATTTACCGCAGTCTGGATGCAGACTGCGGTAAAGGAGGCCCCGATTAGCGCGTTCTGCATCCAGACTGCGGTACGGCGTCGGAGACGTCGGCCTCCACGAGGATCGGGTTGGTGCCACTGGCGGACAGCTGCTTCATGCACAACTCGACGCCGTGCTGGATCTGGTCGCGGGTCGCCTTGGCGCCCTCGGGCCGGCCGACGTAGTTGATCGCCACGTCGACACCCTCCTCCCCGAGCCGGACGGCGATGGCCTGCCCGATCCCGGAGCTGCCGCCGGTGACGATGGCGCGCTTGCCGACGAGTCCCTTCATGATGTGCTCCTCTGTGAGATGCCGGCGCAGGCACGGCCGGCGTGGAAGAAGTCGACGGCCGCCTCGACCGAGGCCACCTCGCGGTGCCCGAGCGCTGCCCCGAACGGTGCGTTCCAGAACTCGTCGGGCGGCGGGGTGTCGAACGGGCCGATGTAGAGGTAGGGCTCGGGCATCATCGCGTCGCCCGGGGAGACGCCGTAGTTGATCCGCGCGGCGGTGATGCCGAGGTCGAAGTGCTCCGGCCACAGCTGCGCCGGGGTCGGCTCGTCGTCGGGCACCGCGGCGGCGAAGGCGGCCAGCGCGTGCGCCCCGAGCTGGTACCAGTCGGCCAGCAGCCGGGCCGCCTCCCGGTCGATCTGCAGCACTGCATCCGGCGCAAGCGGCGTGGCCGGGCGGTAGACCTGCTCGGGAGCGCCGGGCTGGACACCGGCGAACTCCGCGGCCTGGGTCACGGTGTGGATCCGGGTCCGGCGCTGCTGCCCGGCACGGGTGACGACCAGCTCGTCGAGGTCCACGGCGAGCACGGTGGAATCCGATCCGTAGGGTGGGGTCGCGAACCCGCCCGGCGCGGGCACCAGCCCGATGTGGCCGGTCGCGGCGTACCGCGACGCAGCCAGCACGTGCTCGGCAAGCCGGTGCAGCGCGTCCCGGGTCGCAGGAAGTGAGTCAGGGACAGCCATGCCGGTCAGTACCGCCACGCCGGTGCGCCGTTACGTCATGTCGTTCTCACCGGTCTGGTTCTAAGGTCGATGTTCTGTCATTTGGGGGGTGCGGTGAATCGGTCTCGACTGCTGGCCGGCGTACTGGCGGCACTGTTGCTGGTCGTAACGGCCTGCGGGAGCACACCACCGTCACTCGGATCAGGGCTGCTGCTACCCGGATACGACCGCGGCGTGCGAGCGCAGGACGACCTTTTCCGGTTCGCGAACGGCCAATGGCTGCGCAGCACCGAGATCGCGGCCGACCGGTCTACGAACGGCGCGTTCGTCGCGCTTACCGACGAGTCCGAGAAGAACCTGCGAGCGATCATCGACGGGAGCGCCGCCCGCCGCGGCGCGGCGGGCTCGCCGGATCAGCAGATCGGCGACTTCTACGCGAGCTTCATGGACACCGCGCGGCTCGACGCGCTCGGGGCCGCCCCACTGAAAGAGTCGCTGGACCGCATCGACGCGCTCGCCACCGCCGCAGACCTCGCCCGATACTTCGGCGAGAGCGCTACGACGGGCGTCCCCAGCCCCATCTCGCTGTCCATCGGCCAGGACGCCAAGAACGCGTCGGCATACATACCGTACGTCTCGCAGAACGGCCTCACCCTGCCCAATCGGGACTACTACGTGAAATCAGATCCACAGTTCGTGACGATCCGCGACCAACTCCGGGCCTACGCCGCACGCCTCCTGGGTCTGGCCGGCGTCGCCGACTCGGACGACGCAGCCGGCCGCGTGGTCGCCCTGGAGAACCGGCTTGCCGAGGTTCAGTGGACCGCAGCGCAGGAGCGCGACGCGACGGCGACCTACAACAAGTTCACCATCGCCGATGCCACGGCACAGACGCCTGGACTGGGCTGGAAGGTCTACCTCGACGCAGCAGGAGTGACCACCCCCGACTTCGTCGTTTCCGAACCCAGCTACTTCACCGCCGTAGGCACCGCGCTGACCACCGAGCCACTGGCGGACTGGAAGTCGTACCTGAAGTTCAAGCTCATCGACGACCTCGCCCCCTACCTCAGCGATGACTTCGTGACAGCACGCTTCGAGTTCCGCAACCGAGACCTGGCCGGGCAGCAGGAGATCCGCGAACGCTGGAAGCGTGGTGTCGCCACGGTCAACGGCGCGATGGGTGATCTGCTCGGCCAGCGATACGTGCAGGAGTACTTCCCGCCGGATGCCAAACAGCGGATGGACACCCTGGTCAGCAACCTGATCGACGCCTTCCGCACGTCCATCGACGGGTTGGACTGGATGAGCGACGCGACCAAGGCCGAGGCCAGGGACAAGCTCAGCAAGCTTGCGGTGAAGATCGGCTATCCGGACAAATGGAAGGACTACTCGAAGCTGAGAGTCGCCCGCGACGATCTGGTGGGCAACCTGCTGCGCTCAGCGCAGCTCGAGCACCAACGCGACCTTGACCGGCTCGGTAAGCCGGTGGACCGCGACGAGTGGTTCACCACACCGCAGACGGTCAACGCCTTCTACCACCCGTCGCGCAACGAGATCGTGTTTCCCGCCGCGATCCTGCAGCCGCCGTTTTTCGACGCGACCGCCGACGACGCCGTCAACTACGGCGCCATCGGCGGGATCATCGGTCACGAAATCAGTCACGCGTTCGATGACCAGGGCCGCAAGTACGACGGGGAGGGCAATCTCCGGGACTGGTGGACGCCGCAGGACGTGCAGCGCTTCACCGAACGGACCGCGGCCCTGACCGCGCAGTACTCGGCCTACCAGCCGCTGCCTGGCGAGCACGTCAACGGCGAGCTCACGCTGGGCGAGAACATCGCCGACCTGTCCGGTCTCGCGGTGGCAATGCGGGCCTACCGGTTGTCACTCGGCCAGCCGGCAGCAGTGATGGACGGCTTCACCGGCGAGCAACGCTTCTTCCTGGGCTGGGCGCAGGCATGGCGTGGCAAGACCCGGGACGAGGCACTGCGCTCGCAGCTGTTGAGCGATCCACACAGCCCCCATGAGTTCCGCGCCAACGGTGTCGTCAGCAACCTGCCCGACTACTACACCGCCTTCAACGTCAAGGAAGGCGACAAACTCTTCCGCCCACCCGACCAACGAGTCACGATCTGGTGACCGGCACGCCTCGACTGCGCTCAGGCTCCCGAACTCGACAGCAGAGCCGTTCCGCTGGCGGCGCACAACTCTGCCGTCGAGTTCGGGAATGGTAGAGCAAGGTCCTCGGTAACGTCTGCGGTGGCTGAGCAGCGAAGAACCACACCTGCAACCGCGACTACGGGGCCGCGTCGGCCGATGAGCCTTGTCTCGCTCGGTGACGTAGTCATTGCTATCGAGGCTGAGGCCAGCCGCCGATCATTTCCTCCACCGCGGCCTGCTCGCTGCGCGTCAGATACGAAGGGTTGCTCCCTCGAGCGACACGCAAGACCTCCATCTGCGCCGTTCGCGGGTCCGCGACGACGCGTTCACGTGGCAGAACGGGGGCTAGCTGGGTCATGCTCAGTCCGACATAAGGGCGACGCTTGCGACGTTCAGCTTCATCGAGCGCACTTGAAGAGCCAGGCCCCTACGTCAGCGACCGTCAACCTCCCCTGCTCGCGTGGAGATCGCGGCAATTGACCTCCTCGTGTTGCGTATCAAGATCGCGCTGGTTGATCAGTTCAATAGGGGCATCTGCGTAAGCAGCTCAGCGGACACCTCATACCACCTGTCGATTAATGCCGACTGATGGAGGGTTATTCAGGCGGCCGTGTAGAAGTGCAGGCCGATTACAGCTGAGATGGTTGTCGCGAATGTTGCAAGGGGGCGACGGTAGTCGGTGTGCATGATTCTCCAGGTCTTGAAGTTTGCGATGGT
>JBOHGH010000122.1:0-13234 GCA_050699975.1 Pseudonocardiaceae bacterium
CAAGTCATGGCGGATCCTCCACATCGACTACCGTCGTCCGTATCGCACCTACCGCGACGCCTACGACGCTACTCGAGGACTGTTCTTCTTCTCAATCACATGGGGTTTTGAATAATCTTCATAGTGCCAGTCGCCACTACTCGCTATCCGTGCCATGTGAGCCCCGTGCGCCGACAGGTCGCTCGGGTGCACTACAGGTCCGTCGACCGGATGTGGCTGGCTGCCCTCTCCCGGCTCGTGCCACGTTGCCGCTGGGCAGGGATCTTTCCGGTCACTCCCGCTACCATCGTGGTCTGGCACCGTCGGCTGGTCTCGCGGAAATGGGATTCCGCCGCACGCCGCCGGTCCGGACGTCCTCCGACCGCAGCAGCAGTCAAGAAGCTGGTCATTCGCATGGCAGCCGAGAATCCCGCGTGGGAACTCGGCGCGTGCAAGGCGAACTGGTCCGGCTCGGCCACCGCATCGCCGCCTCCACCGTGTGGCAGATCCTGCATGACGCCGGCATCGACCCCGCGCCTCGCCGGTCGGGTCCGACCTGGAGGCAGTTCCTCACCGCGCAAGCTAAGGCCGTCCTGGTTGTGGACGGTACCCCCCAGGCTGCGGAGCAGGAGGTGACCGCGAGGCCGCTCGACAGCTCTACGGTGCTGCACCGTGGCTACGACTCCGCTCTGGGTGCCGCTCGTCGTTGCCGTGATTGGCGTCCTGGGCACCAGCATCGGGACGATCGCGGGCGTGTTCATCACGCAGAGGCGGTCCGATCGCCGCGAGGCACTGGCCTGGAACCGTGAACGGGAACGGGAGCGAGACCGCTGGGCTCGCGAGGACGCACTGCGCAACTTCGAACAACGGCGCGAGGCCTACATCGGCTTTTACAAGACACTGCGGGAGATGGCGCGGATGGCCCACGACCACGCCATGGGCCGAGCCCGAGGAACTGCCCTTCGAGTGGAACATGGCGGCCGCGCGCAGGCTTGAGCACCTCCGTGTCTACGCCTCCCGGCGGTGATGGCGGCAGCGGACACCGCGTACAACTCCTGCTGGCACTGGGGTCACTACACGACGCACGGCAACAACGACGATGAGACCTACGAAAGCCAACAAGAGTTCGACGCGGAGGTGGTCCTCTACGACGGAATCCGACGTGACCTGGGAATCGCGAGCGTGATGCAGGATGGGCGTCCACTGCCTGGTAGCGGGTGGGCGGTGGTGGAGCAGCGAGCAGCTGGCGGCTACCCCGGCTGACGCGAACGGGAACGCTGGTTTCCGACCGTCCAGCACCCTGGAAAACCCCAATAAACCGGACATATAGAGGTCTCTCGCGGGGCTTGGGGGCGAGCGGGTGGAGCAGGTCGGGTGGGCCGATCGTTCACTGCAACAGTGCCGTGCCGCGCCATGCCTTGTTACGGGTTCAGGGCGGTCGGCAGCGCTGGGACGACGAGCTGCTCCGCGACGCCGACGCGCATCCGCGGCTGGCCAATCTGGTCAGCTGGCCACGAGTTGCCGCACCGTCGGCGTCGCCCCGTCCACAGTCGCCGCAGCCAGGGCCTCCCCCAGGACCGGCGCGAACTTCATGAGGTTCTCCCCGTACACGGCGAGGACTGATCCATTCCGTCGGAACTCGATGCCGTCACCCATGTTCGGGACATGGGTGCAGTAGAGGCTGTCGAGGATTGTGGGCTGCACCGTCAGGCGCTCGCGCACGTAGTCGAGCACCGCCTCTCGGGACGCTGCGGTCGCCTCATCGCGACCCACTTCCCATGCGGTCAGCGCGGGATCGACCGAGCCGCCGATCGACCACTGCCCCGGCCCACTGCGGTGCTGGTAGGTGCCCAAGCCTTCGACTGGGCTGTCGATCCACGCCTGCCATCGCGACGAGTCCTCGATGGGGAAGGTGAACCGGACGTGGTGGCTCAGCGATGGCGGGGTGTAGATCCCGGCCTGGGCGGCCAGGGCGGACGTCCCCGCTCCGGCCGCGATGACGACCGCGTCGTAGCGGCTCCCGCCGCCCGGGCTCCACACCGTCGCTCCCCCGGCAACGTCGCAGTCGAGGGCGTAGACCGGCTCGTGCACGACGACGTGCCCGGTCTGCGTGAGGAGGAGGGCTCGGACGGCGTCGACGTCGACGACACCGCCGGCCGGGTCGACCAGCACGGGCGACGGGATCGCGACGGCGGGCAGCCGCACCCTGGGCGACGGTGCATCAACAATCTCATACGGCGCGCCTGCCGCATCCATCGCCGCCGCGCGGTCAACCACGTCGACACCGCTGATTACGCACCCGCTGCGGTCGACCATCGCGTCCGCCTCCGCCGTCCACCGGGCGAAGCCGTCCTGCGCCGACATTGCGAGCCGGACGAGATCAGGCTCGGCGTGGGCGAGGCGGAAGATCCTCGACGAGCCGGCCGACCGCTCGCCCATTGCGGCGACGGACCGTTCGAAACATACGACATCGACACCGGCCCGCCCCAAGCAGGCCGTGGCCGACAGGCCGACGACTCCCGCGCCGACCACCGCGACCTTCATCCCCGCGACGATAGTGGCAGAACATGACGCTGACCGAAACGCGCTCGTCAGCCCGGAGCCGGAGGTCGGACTCGAACCGTCGACCTATCGGACGCTAACTACAACGGACCTTCTCTTTACCCACCCCTCCGAGCGGAGGAGGATAATCGATCTTTTGAGGACCGGTTCCGCGGTAAGGTCAGGGCATGCTCGGCCGCGCCTGGGGGATCGGACGATCCCTGGTGATGTACCACGGCGTGCCGGGTAAGCACCGACGGATGTTGCGGTTCTACCGCGAGTTCCTCGGGCCGGGGGATGTCGGCTTCGACATCGGCGCCCACGTCGGGAGCCGGGTGCGTGCTTGGCGGCAGCTGGGGGCGCGGGTGATCGCGGTCGAGCCGCAGCCCGACTGCCTGGGCATTTTGCGTCTCTTCTTCGGCCGTGATCAAGGCGTCACCATCGTGGCGGGGGCCGCCGGGTCCCAGGCCGGGCGGGCGCGGCTGGGCTTGTCGACCGCGACGCCGACGGTCTCGTCGATGTCGCCCCACTGGATCGAGTCGGTGGCGGCCGACCGCAGCTTCGCCCGCGTGCGGTGGGACCGCTCCGTCGAGGTGGAGGTGGCGACCCTTGACGATCTCATCGCGCTCCACGGCGTGCCGGCCTTCTGCAAGATCGATGTCGAGGGCTTCGAGGTCGACGTGCTGGCGGGGCTCACCCGGCCCCTGCGCGCGCTGTCCTTCGAGTATCTGCCGCCGGCGCACGACGCCGCCCTCGCCGCGATGGGCCTCGTGGAACGGCTCGGCGCGGCGGCGGGCGGGTATCTCTATAACTACTCGCCCATCGAGACGATGCGGCTCGCCAGCGACCGCTGGCTCGACGCGGCCGACCTGGTGCAGCTGCTCGAGCGTTTCCGCCCGCTGGGCCGCTCCGGCGACGTCTACGCCCGCCTGATCCAACCAGACTGCGGAGCTATGTCGGAGCACTAGGTCGGCCTCCGCGGGTCAGCGGTCCGCCCGGTCGCTTCTGTCGACGGGGCCCGCGTCGCTGAAGGCAAGCAGCAGCGGCACCGGGCCGCTGGTGTCGATCCGGCACACCCCGGCGTCGGCCAGGAACATCCGCCAGCCCACCTCATCGCCGACCCCCAACGCCCAGGTGACCGCGGCCTTGATCGGTGAGACGTGGCTGACCACCACCACGTCGCCGCGCGCGGCGTCATCGGCCAGCTCGACACAGGCCTCGCGCACCCGGGTACAGACCGCCGCGAGAGACTCGCCTCCTGCAGGCACGAAGTCCGGATCCTGCCGCCACGTCCGCCACGACCGCTCGTCCAGTGCCGTCGCAGGCCTGCCATCCAGGTCGCCGTAGTCCATCTCGATCCACCGCGCGTCCACCTCCACGTCCTCGGCGTCCGTGACGCCTGGGGCGGCGCCGGCGAGCACGGCGGCGGTGTGACGTGCGCGCGTCAGCGGGCTGGACACGATGCGAGCCGCACGCGGAAGTGCCGCGGCCAGGGCACGCGCCTGGCGACGACCGGTCTCGTTCAGCGGCGGGTCGGCCCGGCCGAGTAGCAACCCGCGAGCGTTGGCGTCCGTCTGCCCATGTCGGACGAGAATCAGCACCCCCGTCACGTTAGTAGTCGGCGATGGAACGTCCCTTCGGGACCGGTGGCCGCTACGAGCTCCGAGGAGGCTACGACATCAGCTGGCTGGCCGGCCGACGAAGCAGGCACCTGCTGACCGGGGCACCGCAGCAGCACCCCGGCGCCGGGAAGGCAGGCGATCAGGCTGAGCACCCCGTACACCACAGCGGCGGTGAGCCCCTGCGTCGCGCCGAACCCCGCCGCCGCGAACGCGACCGTGCTGACGGCCTCCCGGGGCCCCCAGCCGCCGATGTTGAACGGCAGTCCCATCGCGAGCAGCGCCAGCACCAGCAGCGGGAGCAGTTCGCCGAGCGTGGCCTGACATCCCGCGGCCCGCGCGGCGACGACGAAAAGCGTGAGGTGGCCGGCCAGCGCTGCCACGGACAGCAGGACCACCCCCGGCCAGGTGCCGCGGGAGAGCACGCCGGTGCGGGCGTCCGCGAGGCCGGTCCGCAGCACGTCGCGGATTCTCGACGTGCGCCCACCACGCACCGCCACGGCCCCGAGCGCGATGACGGGGACGAGAACGGCAACCATCCCGACGGTGACCCCGCGGCCGGGGACCAGGTCGCCGACCGCGGCCGCGAGCAGGGCCGGCTGGGCGAGCAGCACACCCACCCCGACGACCATCACGACCACCTGACCAGCGACCCGTTCGAGCACCACCGCGTGGACGCCCCGTCCGAGGTCACCTGCCTGCCGGCCGTGGATCACCGCACGGTGCACGTCGCCGAGCACGCCCGCCGGCAGCACCGAGTTGAGGAACAGCGCCCGGTAGCAGTCCGCGACCGCCATCGCCAGCGGCAATCGCAGGCCGAGACCACGCGCCACGAGGCACCATCGCCACGCGCTGAACACCGTGGTCAGCAGGCCGATGCCGAGCGCGGCGAGCACTGACCCGGTCCCGGTCGCCCGCAGCCCGTCGACGAAGGCGCCGGTGCCGAGGCGCGCCACGAGCGCGGCCAGGATGCCGACGCCGACGAGCACTCGCAGAAGGGGCCAGAGCCTCCGCATCACGACGCATCCGTCGGGACCGCGAGCACGTCGACGGCGGGCGATCCGGGCACGCTCAGCGTGGCGTCCCACGCAGCCGTTCCAACACTCCGGCCAGGCATCGTGACGTCACCTCCCACCCGTCCAGCGCGCTGCGCCGCTGCCGGGCGGAGCGGCGCAGTTCATCCCGCAGCGCCGGCTCGCCGAACCAGCGGCGCAGGGCCGCAGCGAGTGCTGTGAGGTTGGCCGGTGGCACCACGATCCCCGGCACCCGACCGTCCGGGTCGTGGCCGAGGGTCTCCGGCACCCCGCCGACGGCGGCCGCGAGCACCGGGATCCCACGAGCCAGCGCCTCGGTCACGACCATCCCGTAGCACTCGACGCGGGAGGGCAGCACCAGCAGGTCGGCCGCGGCGAACGCCGTGGCGAGCTGCGCGCCCGTCCGCGGACCGGTCAGCCGTACCCGCTGGCCGAGCCCGTGGCGCTCGATCGCGCACCGGACTGCGGCCACGTGCGCGGGATCGCGGCGCAGCGGCCCGACGAGATCGCAGCTCCACGGTAGGTCGGCCACGGCGGCGAGGGCCTCGACGAGCAGGTCCTGACCCTTGGTCGGGGTGACCGACCCGAGGCACAGCAGGCGGGTCGCGCCGTCGGTGCCGGGGGCGGGCGGCGCGGGATCGGCGCCCGGCGTAGCGACATGGACCCGGTCGGCGGCGAGCCCGTGTTTGACGACGAGCCGGCGCGCCGCCCACGGGCTGGTGGCCACGACCGCACTCGCGGCGTGCAGGGTTTCCCGCTCGAGGGCCGCCAGCTCCGCCGCAGGCCCGGGCGCCGGACCCACCTCCTCGCCGAGGGGCAGGTGCACCAGGACGACGAGCTTCAGCCGACGCGCCTGCGGGACGACGACGTCTGGGACACCGCAGGCCACGAGCCCGTCGATGAGCGCGACGGCGCCGTCGGGCACGGTGGAGAGGGTGCGGGCCAGCGACGCGCGGGCGGCGGTGTCGGGTCGGGGCCACGCCCCGGCGACGGGGAGCTCGTGCACCGACCAGCCGGTGGCCGGCAAGCCGCGGCAGACGCGGCGATCGTAGGCGTTGCCGCCGCTGGGCACGGCGACGTCGTCGATGTCAGCCGGCACGATGACGTGCACCGAGCGCAGGCCCGCTGTGCGGGCGGTCGCGCTCACAGCGAGCGCTCGTAGCTCGCCCAGGCGACGTGCGACTCGTGCAGCACGACGGTGATCCCGGCCAGGTCGCGAGCCCCTTCGCCGAGCGCGCCCGCATGCACCTTCTCGGCGAGCCGATCGGCGATGACCTTGGCGAGGAACTCCGTGGACGTGTTGACACCGGCGAAGGCGGGTTCGTCGTCGAGATTGCGGTAGTTGAGGTCGGCCAGCACGGCGCCGAGCTCCTGGATGGCCAGCCCGATGTCGATGACGATGCCGTCGGCGTCGAGATCGGCACGGCGGAACGTCGCGTCCACCATGTACGTGGCGCCATGCAGCCGCTGCGCCGGGCCGAAAACCTCTCCCCGGAAACTGTGAGCGATCATGACGTGATCGCGAACGGTGATGCTGAACAAGACCGCCCTCCTGGCAATGCCTACCCCTGCCCGTAGAGGACACGGACGCACAGCGTGGAAGGTTCACCGCCTGCGAGGCGGGGCATCAGCCGGGGCAGGTCCTCGAAGTGTCTCTCGTCCGTGATCAGCGCGTCGAACGCCGGGTCGGCGAGCAGGCGCAGTGCCAGCGTCAGCCGGTCGGCGAGGCTGCGACGCGCGCGGCGGGCCGGTGCGACCGCGCCCACCTGGCTGCTGCGCACCACCAGGCGGCGCGAGTGAAAGGACTCGCCGAGAGGCACGGTGACCCGCCGGTCGCCGTACCAGCTCAGCTCGATGACCTCCCCCTCGTCGGCGAGCAGCTCGAGGGATCGCGCGAGCCCCGCGTCCGTGGCGCTGGCGTGCACGACCAGATCGCACTCCCCCGCGGCCTGCTCGGGTAGGGCGAATCCGACGCCGAGCGCCTCGGCGACGGCTGCGCGCGCCGGGTCGATGTCGACCAGCTCGGCTCTGACGCCGGGAAAGCGGGCGAGCACCGCCGCGACGCTGCAGCCGACCATCCCGGCCCCGACGACGGCGATCCGATCGCCGACCAGCGGGGCCGCATCCCACAACGCGTTCACCGCGGTCTCGACCGTCCCGGCGAGCACCGCGCGCGCAGGTGGCACGCCCTCGGGGACCGGCGTCACCGCCGCGGCCGGCACCACGTAGCGGGTCTGATGGGGATAGAGGCAGAAGACTGCACGACCGAGCAGCGCAGGTGGCCCGTGCTCGACCACCCCCACGTTGAGGTAGCCGTACTTGACCGGGCCGGGGAACTCGCCGTCCTGGAAGGGCGCCCGCATCGCCGTGAACTGGCTCTCCGGCACGCCGCCGCGGAAGACGAGGGTCTCGGTGCCGCGGCTCACCCCCGAGTACAGTGTGCGGACCACCACGTCGTCGGGGGCGGGACGCGGTAGGACGACCGGACGGATCTCGCCCCGGCCCGGAGCGCGGAGCCAAAAAGCGCGCTCGGTGCGATCCACGTCACCCCTCTACCGTCGTGGTGCCCCCAGCCGCGTCGCATCCGTGTCGAGAAGTATGGAGACTCGATGACGAGCCTAGCCCGGCGGCCGGTCGGTCTTCTGCAGGCCGCCGGGGCAGGCGCCCAAGTCGTCCTGCTCGCCGCGCTGTCGGCCGGGTTCGGCCTCGGTCCGGTGGGCTGGCTGGCCGGTACCGCCTACACCCTGGGTCTCTTGGCCCTCCTGACCGCTGCCGTCCGCCGGGCCCGGGCCACCACGCTGGGACCGGCTGACCTCGTCACGTTGGCGAGGGCGCTGCTCGTCGGAGTCGTGACCGCGCTCGTCACGGACGGGCTCTGGAACGGTGACACTCCCGTCGCACCCCTCGTCGTCGTCGCCACGGTGGCACTCGTCCTCGACGCGGTCGACGGCCAGGTCGCCCGGCGCAGCGGGACGGCGTCCGCGCTGGGCGCCCGCTTCGACATGGAGGTCGACGCGTTCCTCGTCCTCGTGCTGAGCGTCCATGTCGCCGGGCTCGTGGGCCCATGGGTGATGGCCATCGGCGCCATGCGCTACGCCTTCGTCGCGGCGAGCTGGATGGCGCCGTGGATGCAGTCGGCACTGCCGGCGAGGTACTCCGCCAAGGCCGTGGCTGCGCTGCAGGGGATCGTCCTCGTGGTGACCGCCAGCGAAGTCCTGCCGCACCCGCTCGCGGTCACGCTGGTGTCGACGGCACTGGCGCTGCTGGTCTGGTCCTTCGGCCGTGACGTGACGTTGCTGTGGCGCAACGCTCACCTTCCTTTACGGTCAGGGCAGCTCGAATCGTCCGACCGCTTCGCAGCCATGACCAGCCCTCACCGGGCTTCGCACAGATGGATCTTCGGGTTCTCGTTTTTCAGCGGCGTGACAGGTGGCGACGACCCACGAGGAGAGCGCCCTGTCGCAGCGTGGGTGACAACCGCCCTGGCCGGTCTGCTCGTGCTCTTCGCCCTCATCGCTCCGAACGAGATCAGCCGTCTCACGCCCGGCGCGTTCGTACGCATCCCGGTCGAGGGCGTCCTCGGCGTCGTCCTCCTTCTCGTCTTGCCTGCGCGGGCGAGGCGGGTGGTGGCGACGCTCGCCGGAGTGGCCCTCGGTCTGCTGACCATCGTGAAGATCCTCGACATGGGCTTCTTCGCGGTTCTCGCCCGGCCGTTCGACCTGGTGCTCGACTGGAGCCTGTTAGACAGCGCCATGGAGTTCCTCACGGCCTCGATCGGCCGGGTCGGCGCGATTGGCTCCGTCGTCGTCGCCGCGGTGCTCGCCATGGCCGTGCTCATCCTCATGACGCTGTCGACCCGGCGTCTGGCCCGGCTCGTGGTCCGGCGCAGGACCACCGCGACCCGCACCGTCACGGTGCTCGCGGTCGCCTGGATGATCTGTGCCGTGCTGGGCGCGCAGATCGTCCCGGACGTGCCGGTCGCCGCCGGTAGCGCGGCGCCCCTCCTGTACGACCGTGCGCTGCAGGTGCGCGTCGGTCTGCAGGACCAGCAGACGTTCGCGGCGGAGGGCGTTGTCGACGCTTACCGCGACACCCCGGGCAAGGAGCTGCTGACCGCACTGCGCGGCAGGGACGTCGTCGTCGCCTTCGTCGAGAGCTACGGGCGCGACGCGGTCGAGGATCCGGAATTCGCGTCGCAGGTCGGTGCAGTACTCGACGGCGGGCATCGTCGACTGAGCGCGGCCGGGTTCACCTCCCGGAGCGCCTTCCTCACCTCGCCGGTGGCGGGCGGCGGCAGCTGGCTGGCTCACGCCACGTTCCTCTCCGGCATGTGGATCGACAACGAGCAGCGCTACCGCACCCTCGTCTCGAGCGACCGCCTGACAATCACCAGCGCTTTCCGGCGCGCGAGCTGGCGGACGGTCGCCGTCATGCCGGGCACCACCGGAGACTGGCCGGAGGCAGCGTTCTACGGCTACGACCAGGTCTACGACTTCCGGAACCTCGGGTATCGCGGCCCAAACCTCGGCTGGGCCACCGTGCCCGACCAGTACACGCTGTCGGCCTTCGAACGCCTCGAGCGCGGGCGGCCGGACCGCGCTCCGTTGATGGCGGAGATCCCCCTCGTCTCAAGCCATGCGCCGTGGGCGCTCATCCCCCAGCTCATCGACTGGGGCCACGTCGGTGATGGCTCGGTCTTCGACGCCATAGCCACAGAGGTCGATCCGCCGGACACCATATGGACGAAGGGCCCCGCCCACGTACGCACCGAATACCGACGATCCGTCGAGTACTCGCTGAACAGCCTCATCTCCTATGTCGAGACCTACGGCGACGACGACCTCGTGCTCATCTTCCTCGGCGACCACCAGCCCGCCCCGATAATCACCGGTGACGGCGCCAGCCGGGACGTACCGATCACGATCGTCGCACGCGACCGCGCCGTTCTGGACCGGATCTCCGGATGGGGCTGGCAGGATGGCCTCAAGCCCGGTCCGCAGGCTCCGGTCTGGCGGATGGACGCCTTCCGTGACCGGTTCCTGACCGCCTTCGGACCGTAGGCCGAGCCCACTCAATCGCCGTCCCCGCCGACCGGCGAGCGGTAGGCGGAGGTGACCGTTCGGATGGCCTCGTCCACCGGCGTGTTGCCGGCCACTAGCTCCCACGTCATCCCGGCCGCCTGCGTGCCCAAAAGCGCCAGGAGCACCGCCGCGACGTCATCACGCGGTACCGCCCCACGGCCGGTACGTACGGCAAGCTGGACCAGCCCGGTGCCGGGTTCGTCGGTCAAACGCCCCGGCCGCAGAATCGTCCAGTCCAGGCCAGCGCGGGAGGCGAGGTCGGCATCGGCCGCTGCCTTGGCTCGCAGGTAGGCGGCGAACACCGGATCTGTACCCGGTGGCGGCTCCCGGCCTGCGCCCATCGATGAGATCATCAGGTACCGGCGTATCCCCGCCCGCTCAGCAGCGTCGGCGAATAAAACGGCGGCACTGTGGTCCACCGTCTGTTTGCGTGCCGCTCCGCTGCCGGGCCCGGCTCCGGCCGCGAATACCACCGCGTCCGCGCCGTCCAGGTGACTGGCGACCTCATCGACTGCTGCCGACTCCAGGTCGCACACAATCGGATCCGCGCCGACGGTCAGCAGATCTTCCGCCTGCTTCGGATCGCGGATGATGCCCGCTGGACTGTCCCCTCGTTGTGCGAGCAGTTTCTCCAACCGCATGGCGATCTGCCCGTGTCCTCCAGCAATGACGATGCGCATGGCCCGACCGTACCGGCCTGGCTCGGCGGGTCTGGGGCTCGTTGGCATTGACCTTCACCTGCTCGGCGACCGCTCGATGTAGCGCTCGCTCGACTCGGCCTGCGCGGCTGCCCGACAAGTCCGCGGACGTCGTGATCGACAAGGCCATTTTTGCCAAGCAAGGCAACCAAGGCCAAGAACGGGATCATCGCGGAAGCAGCTCGTGGCCCGCGCCCCGACCGTGACGGCAAGTTCATCGACACCATTACCTCTCCCCTCATCTCCATGCCGCACCCCTCTCCGGCGTCGGGATCGGCTCGGCGGCCTGATACACGAATATGCCCAGGTCGCATGAGATGGATGACCTAATCGGCACCCGCAGGGCGAGGTCGAACTCAGCCGCCGACCGCGCGGGTCGCCCAGTCCTCCTCGACGCTCGGCAGCCGGCGAGTAACGCTGGGACCCACCTCGGCGACGACCAACCGAGAGATCCACCGTCGAAGGTCGGTCATGTCGTTTTATCTGCGTACGAGTATCGGAGTCGGCCCCCTCCGCGTGAGCATGTCGCGTTCGGGGCTCGGTGCATCAGTCGGCGTTCCCGGATTCCGGCTCGGCGCCGGACCCCGCGGCACATACATCTCGCTCGGCGGAGGTCTGGTCTCCTACCGCGCCACTGTCCGGTCCCCTCGGGGGAATTCAGCTGTGCGGACGACGCCGGTGGCCCGCCCAAGCCACCCGATTTCCGGGTTGCCGTCACCCAGCGATGTTGTGCTGTCTGACATCTCCGGAGCGACCACGCTCGAGATGACAGAGGTCGAGTCGAGCGACCTCGTCGCCCAACTCAACGACGCGGCGCGGTCCGCGCTGTTCTGGCCGTGGTGCCTGGCGCTCACCATGGCACTGATGTTCCTGTCACCTCTGCTGTTCCTGGTCGGGGCACCTCTCACGCTGTGGATGTTCTCGAAGGACCGGGTCCGTCGGACGGTCGTGGCGTTCTACGACGTGCACGGAGCTGAGGAAGCGCGGCGCTCGCTCACGCGCGTAGCTGCCGAACTCGCGTCGTCCAGCGTGTCACGCGGCAAGCACAAGGGCGCCCACGTGGTCGAGGTCCACCTCGACGGTGAGCGAGTCGGCGAGCTCACCGCGGCGATGAGCACCCGATACAAGCACCTCGTCGTCGCAACAGAAGGAAACGGCAACTGCGCTTGCGTTAGCGGAAGGGTGGGCATGGTCGACGGTGGCCTATGTGCTGTTCAGACCCGAATCCGCGAGTAGGTGCCCGACTACTGGACCCGGATGGCTGTGTCTGGGGTACCCGGCCACTGGACCAGATCTCGGCCAGCGACATCGAGTCGCCGCCACCGCGCCTGAGGACGCGGTGACCAGGTCGGCGGCGGCGCCTCAGTCAGCGTGACGGTGAGGCAGGCCGCGCCGGAACTGTCGGTACCCTCGGGCATCCTGAAATCCGAGCGCGAAGGAGGGATCGTGACGTCAACGACAATCCCACGTTGGTGCCCTTCCCGTGCCGGCATTCTCAACGTCTACCAGTACGAGGACGAGACGCTGCACTTCGCGGGCGGGCGGCTGCTGCTGCGCGGCGTGAACGGCTCGGGCAAGTCCACGGCGATGAACATGCTGCTGCCGTTCCTGCTCGAGGCCGACACCCGCAAGATCGACGCGGCGGGCGAGCAGACCGGAGTGCTCCGGTCGTGGATGCTCGCCGACACCGACGAGACCCAGCGCACCGGCTACCTGTGGATCGAGTTCGCCCGCGCCGACCCCGCCGCGCCGGGCGGCGTGCGCCACCACACCGTCGGCTGCGGCATCCGCGCCAACCGCAGCACCGACCGGGTCACGCCGTGGTGGTTCTCGACGCCTCGCCGCGCCCGCATCGACTTCTCCCTCACCGCCGGGCGGATCCCGCTGGCCGTCGACGCGCTGCGCGCCGAGCTCGGCGCCGATGCCGTCTTCACCACACCGGCCGACTACCGCGCTGAGATCGCGCGCCGGTTCTTCGGCGGTGCCGACCCGTCCGGTTACCTCGCGCTGCTGCACCAGGTCCGCAACCCGCGGGTCGGGGACCGGATCGATGCCGATCTCCCGCGCCGGCTGCAGGAGGCACTGCCGCCGGTGCCGGAGGACGCCGTCGCCGACGCCGCCCAGCCGCTGGAGGACCTGGAGGGCCACCGGCACAACGTCACCGCGCTGGCGAAGACCGACCGCGCGCTCGGCAGTGTCCTCGACACCTACCGCCACTACGCGCGCCGCGTCCTGCTGGCGGCCGCCGACCGGGCCGCCACCGGAGTGGGCAGTGCCCGCTC
>JBOHGH010000123.1:0-13194 GCA_050699975.1 Pseudonocardiaceae bacterium
GTTGCCGAGCTCGACACCAGTGCTGTCCGAAGCCGCGCGGGCAGCACTGGTGTCGAGCTCGGCGCACGTAGGGTTGTCAGGGCGGGGCCGCCGCGCGACCCGCGAGCCGGGACTGCTGTTTCGCGTGCTCATGTCGTTTGAAGGCGCTGGCCTGCTCACTGTCAGAGGGCATGCGCTGCTGGAATGGGCACAGGAAGAAGGCAGCGATCAACCTGATGAGCCGTGAGCGGCAGACGGATGGCCACAAGATAGGGTCGCCCGATGCCGGTACGGCCCAGCATCCACACGATCAAGGTGTCGCTGCGGTACATGAAGCCGCCAGTCTGGCGACGCCTGCAGGTGCCCTCCAAGACGAGCCTGGCCGAGCTGCACCACATCATCCAGGCGGCGATGGGCTGGTACGACTGCCACTTGCACCAGTTCGAGGTGGACGGCGTGGACTACGCCGACCCAGCGCACATGCTCGACGAGACCAGGGACGAGGAGCGCGGGAAGCTGGACCGGATGCAGGTCGGGCAACGGTTCGCCTACTGGTACGACTTCGGTGATGACTGGTGGCACGACATCACCGTGGAGTCCGTCGCCCGGGCCGACCCGGCGCTGACCTACCCGCGATGCGTGACCGGGCGGCGGACGTGCCCGCCCGAGGATTGTGGTGGCCCGTGGGGCTTCGAGGAGCTAATACGCGCACTGGGCGACGAGAAGCACCCGGAGCACGAGATGTACCGCGAGTGGATACCGGTTGACTACGACCCGGCGCGCTTCGACCTCGACGAGATCAACGAGGCGCTCGCGCAGCTCAGCGCGGACGCGGTGCAACGCTGACCCGAGGCCAGGGTCAGCCGAACTCGCCGGCCCGGATGCCGCCGAGGAAGGCTCGCTACTTGGCGCGGGTAAACGCCAGGACCGGCCCGGCGGGGTCCTTGGAGTCGCGCATCGCGACCTGGCCGGGCACTTCGGCGACCTCGACGCAGTCAGCTTGGTCGTCACCACCGGTGCTGCGGCTGCTCTTACGCCAGCTGGTGGGGGGCACGTCGGACGCACGCACGGTGCTCGCCTCGTTAGGTCTCGCGGAGGTCACAGGTCAGCCGCTCGACGAGGGCTGCCGAGTCGCGCGGGCTCAGCGCCTCGGACCGCAGCCGGTCGAACACCAGCCGATACCCGCGGACGTCCGCCTCCTTGTGCACGCGCGTGACGCTTACCGCGTTCTCCGTGTACGCGATCTCCGGTTCGTCGGGCTCGGCGAAGCCCAGCACGGTGAACGAACCGTTCATCCCCAACACCGACGGCAGCGTGGCGGGTCCGCGGTGAGCCGGCGCTGACGGAAGAGCCGCAACTCCACATGATGGTCGAGTTCGGCCTCAGTGCGTTGTGGCCGGTGGCCGCGGTACACCGCTCGGGCATACTCGAGCCGCTGCTGCCGCAGCGTCTCCTTGATGCGCACCCCACGCCCATCGTCGGTGCCGATCATGATCGGCGGGAAGGCCGATGTGGGAAACCACTTCCGGTCACCCGGAGCTGGCTGCTGTTCTGGCCGCAGCCGGAGTTCGACCGGATGCTCCTGCGCTGGCCCGCGCTCGCCGAGGAATACGGCCATACCTGGGACGAGTACCGGACGAGGGTGCAGCGAAACCTGGTGCTGTGGTCGGAGTCCGGTCGTCCCCGGTTGGCGCTGCTGGCCGGGACCACCGACGGGCTGGCCACCTACGCTGATCTCAACGGCGTTGATCCCACCGATCCGCAGATCCGTCAGGGCTACGCACAGCATCTGGAGGAACATCCGCGGGAGACCGCCTGGCCGCCAGGCCGCAACCACGAGTGCTGGTGCGGCTCGGGCCTGAAGTACAAGAAATGCTGTCTACCACGCGCCCGTACCTGATCAGCCATTCGGCGAGCGCGTCCGGCCGGGGCGCACAGTGCGTGACCGATAGACTGAGGGGGTTGCGCGCACGTCAGCGGCCAACTGAAGGGAACCGAGCCCCTTGACCGAGATCACCCTGCCGCCGGACGGGGACCGGATCGAGCCGGTCGACATCCAGCAGGAGATGCAGCGCTCCTACATCGACTACGCGATGAGCGTGATCGTGGGGCGGGCGCTGCCGGACGTCCGCGACGGGCTCAAGCCGGTGCACCGCCGGGTGCTGTACTCGATGTACGACTCCGGCTTCCGCCCGGATCGCGGTGCCGTCAAATGCGCCCGGGTCGTCGGCGACGTGATGGGCAACTACCACCCGCACGGTGACTCGGCGATCTACGACGCGCTGGTGCGGCTGGCCCAGCCGTGGTCGATGCGCTACCCGCTGGTCGACGGCCAGGGCAACTTCGGCTCCCCGGGTAACGACCCGGCCGCTGCCATGCGGTACTGCGTGATCGGGGAGTCCCGGGTGCGGACCGCCGAGGGGGGAAGCGTCCGGATCGCGGATATCGTTCCTGGCGCCGGACCGAACAGCGATCATCCGATCGACCTCAAGGTCTTGGACCGCCACGGCGACCCGGTCCGGGCCGACGCGCTGTTCCACTCCGGTGAGCAGCAGACGCTTCGGGTGACGACCATCGAGGGCTACCAGCTCACCGGGACCACGAACCACCCCGTGCTGTGCCTGGTGGATGTGCTCGGCGTGCCCACTCTGCTCTGGAAGCTGTTCGAGGAAGTGCGCCCGGGTGACCGCGTGGTCATCCAGCGCACCCCCCGACCGGAGTGGGGTACGCCGTCTTGGTCGGAGGTGGCGACAGACCTCGGCGCGTTGCGGCGTAGCGTCCTGAGCGAAGTGTCAGGTCGCAGTACCGGGAAGAGGGTCCCGGAGTTCGTCTGGTCGGGTTCACCCGATCTGCAGCGCGCGTTCCTGCAGGCGCTTTTCACCGGTGACGGATCCACCTCCGCGCTGCCCCGAAGCACAGTGCAAGTCTCCTACTCGACCCGCAGCCCGCAGCTTGCCATCGACGTACAGCAGTTGCTGCTCGAGTTCGGGATCGTGTCGCGCCGATACACCCACGCGACCGGTGAGTACAAAGTCGTGATCACAAACCGACGGGATGCCGTGCTGTTCGGCACGCGGGTCGGTTTCATCGGGGCCAAGCAGCAGATGCTGTCGACGATCCTGACCGGCGCCTGCGCGCGCAGTCGATCGATGAGCCGGGATCACGTCCCAGGCCTCGGTGCGTTCCTGCGTGCACACGGCGCCAGCACGCCTGCCGACCGGGCATGGCTGTCCCGCAACAACGTGGACCGCATAGAGCGCTGGGGGGACCGCCGGGACGAGATCCTCTCTCATATTGATTCGGTCGACGCCCGAGACATCGCCGACGAGCTCACCGACGGCCGCTTCTACTACGCCGAGGTTTCGTCAGTCGATGACGCCGGTGTACAGCCGGTGTACAGCCTTCGGGTGGACTCCGACGACCACGCGTTCATCACCAACGGGTTCGTCAGCCACAACACGGAATGCCGGTTGGCCCCGCTGGCGATGGACATGCTGCGGGACATCGACAAGGAGACCGTCGACTTCGAGCCGAACTACGACGGGCGCACCGAGCAGCCCGTCGTGCTGCCGGCCCGGATCCCGAACCTGCTGGTCAACGGGAGCTCGGGGATCGCGGTCGGGATGGCGACGAACATCCCGCCGCACAACCTGCGCGAAGTCGGTGCGGGCGTGGTCTACCTGCTGGAGAACCCCGACGTCGACGACGAGACCCTGCTCGACGCGCTCGTCGAGCGGATCAAGGGCCCGGACTTCCCGACCAGGGGCTTGATCGTCGGCACCGACGGGATCGCCGACGCCTACCGCACCGGCCGGGGCTCGGTCCGAATGCGCGGCGTGGTGGAGGTCGAGGAGGACACCAAGGGCCGCGCCACCCTGGTGATCACCGAACTGCCCTACCAGGTCAACCCGGACAACCTCGTCGAGTCGATCGCCGCCCTGTCCCGGGACGCCAAGCTCAGCGGGATCGCCGAGATCAACGACGAGTCCAGCGACCGCATCGGCATGCGCATCGTGATCACGCTCAAGCGCGACGCGGTCGCCAAGGTGGTGCTCAACAACCTCTACAAGCACACCCAGCTGCAGCAATCGTTCGGCGTGAACATGCTCGCGATCGTCGAGGGTGTGCCGCGCACGCTGCGGCTGGACCAGGTGATCCGGCACTACGTGCGTCACCAGCTCGACGTCATCGTCCGGCGGACCCGATACCTGCTGCGCAAGGCCGAGGAGCGCGCCCACCTGCTGCGCGGTCTGGTCAAGGCGCTGGACTCACTCGACGAGGTCATCGCGCTGATCCGGCGGTCCCCGACGGTGGACGACGCGCGCACCGGTCTGATGGAGCTGCTGGACGTCGACGAGATCCAGGCGAACTACATCCTGGAAACCCAGCTGCGCCGGCTGGCTGCGATGGAGCGGCGGAAGGTGATCGACGATCTCGCCGAGCTCGAGCGGGAGATCGCCGACTACCTGGACATCCTGGACAAGCCCGAGCGGCAGCGCCAGATCGTCTGCGACGAGCTGGCCGAGATCGTCGAGAAGCACGGTGACGAGCGCCGCACCACGATCACCGGCTACGACGGCGATGTGTCGAACGAGGATCTGATCGCCGTCGAGGACGTCGTGGTCACCATCACTCGCACCGGCTACGCCAAGCGGACCCGCACAGACCTGTACCGGGCGCAGAAACGCGGCGGTAAGGGCGTGATGGGTGCGGGCCTGAAGACCGACGACATCGTGGCGCATTTCTTCGTCTGTTCCACGCATGACTGGATCCTGTTCTTCACCAACAAGGGCCGGGTGTACCGGGCGAAGGCTTACGAGCTGCCCGAGGCCAACCGCAACGCACGCGGCCAGCATGTGGCGAACCTGCTCGCGTTCCAGCCCGACGAGCAGATCGCCCAGGTCATGCAGATCAAGGACTACGCTGCGACGCCCTATCTGGTGCTGGCCACCCGCGACGGCCTGGTCAAGAAGAGCAAGCTGACTGATTTCGACTCCAACCGCGCCGGTGGTTTGATCGGGATCAACCTGCGCGACGATGACGAGCTGGTCGGCGCGGTGCTGTGCTCCGGTGACGACGACCTGCTGCTGGTGTCGGCGCACGGTCAGTCGATCCGGTTCCACGCGACCGATGACGTGCTGCGTCCGATGGGCCGGGCCACGTCCGGGGTGTTCGGGATGCGGTTCAACGACGGCGACGAGCTGCTGTCCCTCGCGGTGGTCCGCGCCGGGCGGTTCCTGCTGGTCGCGACGTCGGGGGGCTATGCCAAGCGGACCCCGATCGACGACTACCCGGTGCAGGGACGCGGCGGCAAGGGCGTGCTTACCCTTCAGTACGACCGTCGGCGTGGCAAGCTGGTCGGTGCTTTGATCGTGGACATCGATGACGAGCTGTACGCCATCACCTCTACGGGCGGGGTCATCAGGACCACGGCCAAGGAGGTTCGAAAGGCTGGCCGGCAGACCAAGGGGGTGCGTTTGATGAACCTGGGTGAGGGGGCCACCCTGGTGGCCGTCGCACGCAACGCCGAAGAAGCCGACGACCCAGACGCCGGCGGTGCACCGACGAAGGGTGAGTCGTGACGAGACCTGAGAACGACGAACCGACCAAGGCACCAGGGGACGGCGATCAGAAGACCGTGACGCTGGACGTTGGGGCGCTGGAGCACACCCGCGGCGCAGTCCCTGAGCAGCCTGATCGGCAGCCAGTGGGCAGCCGGGCCTACGGCTTCTCGCCGGGCGCGGGCCGCCCGGTCGGCGACGGCGCGGGTAGGCAGGTACCGTCAGCGTCCATCGGGGATCAGGACAGCCGCAGCGCGGGACCGGACTTCTCCCCGCCCACCGTGCGGATCGGTGGGTACACGCCGCCCGAGCGGGTGGCACCCGCTCAGCCGACGAACACTGGGGTGCGCCCGGCCCGGGTCCCCCGGCGGACGAGCCTGCAGCTGCAGCGGCTCGATCCGTGGTCGGTGCTCAAGATCTCGCTGGTGCTGTCGGTCGCCGGCTTCCTCGCCTGGATGGTGGCGGTGGGGATGCTTTACGGCGTGCTCGCGGGTATGGGCGTGTGGGATCAGCTCAACGGCACCTACTCTGACCTCACCTCGGTGAGCAATCCCCAGGCTGGCACGGAGCTGATCAGCGGTGGGCGGGTGTTCGGCGTGGCGTTCGTGGTCGGGTTGGTGAACATCGTGCTGATGACGGCGCTGGCTACTGTTGGGTCGCTCATCTACAACATCGCATCCGACCTCGTCGGCGGCATCGAGGTCACCCTGTCGGAACCGGAATGACCTGGTCACGAGGTTTGGTTACGTGGTTTGGGGCCCGGTGAGGCCGTGCGGTAACCTCGCCGGGGCGCGCCAGGGGGCCTATAGCTCAGTCGGTTAGAGCGCATCCCTGATAAGGATGAGGTCGCTGGTTCAAGTCCAGCTAGGCCCACTGAAGAAGCACAATGTGGCAGAAGGAGATCTATCGTGAAGAAACTTATCCCGCTCGTGCTCGTCGCCCTGGTCGCGTTGCTGGTCGTGAAGCGTCAGCGTTCCGCGAAGGCCGAGGCCGACCTGTGGCGTGAGGCCACAACCCCGACGGCCTGAGTCGTCACCGGGCGCGCCCGCCCGCGTCCGGAGCCGGGGACGTAGCTCAACTGGTAGAGCACCGCCTTTGCAAGGCGGGGGTTGAGGGTTCAAGTCCCTTCGTCTCCACCGCTCCGAACAGCGGAAACCGTGCCGGTAGCCATCAGTGTGCGCAACGGTGCCGGAGTTTCTTAATCTGCGGCACTATCCGGCCACCGAGTTCAGCGCTGCCGGAGTCGACATCCGGACCGTTTCGGGTGGCTGGGGCACAGTGGTGGTGGCACTACGACAATGCGGGTGTGCGTCGCCTGGGTCGCCGAAGCAGATCAATGCGGCCACCGGGCTTGTCTCCCGGCTTGACGGGTTCTACCCGGCGGGGGCTCGCTGCCCACCGGCAAGGAGCCTCACGGTGTGGCGACCGGTACCGCACAGCGTGCGATCACCTTGCTCAGTAGCTGCGTCTGATCGAAGTCAGCTCTGATCGAAGTCAGCAGGGGCAGCGGGCCCTCGTCGTCAGGGCAATGTCCAGACCGGTCACTCAGGGGGTCGGTTCGGACTGGGGCGAACCCGTGGACTCCCAGCACCCGTAGCTGCTGCGAGTCCATCCCGACTGAGAGATACAAACTCATCCTGCGCGACGGCGCCAAGCTCACCGATAGGCCGTTCGCCATCGATGCGCGACCCCAAGATCCGGCGTCGGACCGGGTCACCGAGGCAGTCGAAGGTGGGCACGGACTGACTCTTGCACCACATCCCCTATCAGTCAATGGGCGTGATCCGCATCTACCGATCCTTGACCGTTTTTTCTCTGGTAATGCGTAGCTCAGAGTGTCGAAGATCCGCATCAGCGGATGCAACCGCAGCCACCTCGGCTAGCGTGGCCACGGTCGTCCACCCCCACGGCTGGCGGACTGTCCCAGCACCCGCCGCGCTGAGCCCGGGTACCCCCGCAGCTGTGCCGCCCAGCATCCCCGCCCCCGCTCCAAGCCCCCCGAGCTCGACACCAGAGCTGTCCGCGACGTGCCCGACAACTCTGGTGTCGAGCTCGGGAGCGTAGGAGCAGACAGAACCTGCCGACCCACTGGCGCTGGGCCACCCTCCTGCCGTAACCGGATCAAGCGCCCATCTGCGGGCACCCAAGGCAGAGCGCCTTCCCACCGCAGGTTTGCCAGCAGGTGGCGACTGCCCAACGCGGCAGGCCGTTCGGTCCGATCGCCGTTCTCGCTGTTGCGGAACTTACAGTGTGATAAATCCGTATCTGACAGTTACAATAGCTTGATTGAACGCATATGCTGGCATCAAGACAAGCTTGAGTGATCATCGTCGCTGGAGGGTGGCTGCCGATGTCGTTCGGCACGTGGGTTCTGCCCATGGTTGGCCTGCGCGCCGCCCAGGGCCGGTTGTCCGCTGTGACCACAACGGCAGCCCGACCGGCGGCACCCGAGGGCGGGTGCCGTGGTGATCGACGGCGGGGCGGCCCACCGGGTCGAGCTGACCGTGGCCGAGCTTCCGGGATCCTGATTGGAAAGGATGAGAGATGACTCTTATCATCTTAACGGTCGTCGTAATCGCGTTGATGATTGCCGTTCTGGCGATCTTTCTCTTCATGCTTGGTGTGCTACTAAATCGGACCGCCAACAATCTCGATGACTGCACGCAGAACGTCCAGAAGATTTCCTCCCAGGCCAAGGCGATTGGTCCTGGCGTCAAGCGTATCAACGAAATCGGTGCAACAGTGGTAGGTGCACTGCCGCTGCTGGTTGAAGCTGCTGAGAGTATCGGTGTCGCTAAGGGGGCGCCTTACGTAGATCCCGAGGCTCCTTATTCAGCTCCTTCTTCGGCTCCCTCTGCAGTTACCTCTGAGGCTTCCCATGCAGCTCCTTCTCCGGTTCCTGCGACTTCTTCACGGGGTGTAGGTTACCTGGATAGGGATGGGGGAAATCTAGGCTACCTGGATGCGTGACGATACAGTGACGATACAGCCCAATCCGCCCACGGTCGAGAATCGTTCACCGGGACGGCTCCGTGACGATGTCCGTGCGGCAGACGGGAGCCAGATCGCTGGGACGGGGCAGCCCGAAGGCCATGTCGCGCCAAGCCCACAGCTTGTGCAGGATCCGATCATCCCCGGTGTGGGGCTCGCGGCCGTGGAAGACCCGGTAGTTGTCCAGGCAGAGCAGGTCCCCGGGTTGGAGCAGGAACCGCGGCGCGATTCGGGCCGTCTCCTCGGTGCGCCATGCCCAGGCGGCGAGGTGTCGATGGTCGTCGGCCCGGGATGGAGCGTCATCGAGGAGGCGTTGGTGGTGGTGGCGGCGCACGGTGAGGCGCCCAGCACAGGTTCGCCACGCCACCGGTCGGCGGCTGCGGATGGGATTGCCGCTTCCGGCCGGGCCGACCCCATCGGGTCGGCCTTGTTCTAGCGTGATATCCCACAGGAACCTGCTCAGTGCGTGCTGGGTGGGGTCGCTGGCGATGGCGTGGACAAGGCGCTGGCCATCGACGATGAACGACTCGCCGCCCGTCGTGGCCTGCCGCTCACAGAGCAGAAACACCAGGTCCGGGTAGTGGTCCCCGAATGCCATGTAGCCGTCGATGTGCGGCTCGAGCGCAACGTCGGCGTTGCCGTTTACGGTCCGGGTCATCGGGGCGTGGTGGGTGTCCTGGCCCGAGGTTGTGTTGACCACGGTCGTCGGCGACTGGTGGACGAGGAGGCGGGGCCCGAACACGTCTCGGGCGCCGACAAGCATCCCCGCTGCGTCGGTGCGGTTGGTGGTGAGGATGACCGCACCATCGCTGGACCATAAGTGGAATGCACGCCTGGGATCCGGAGTGCGCTCTGGGCTCAGCCCTGCGTTGTACATGTGGGTCTCCTTCGTCCCATCGGTCGCCGAGCACTGCAGGATTCGCGGCGACTAGATCGGCATGATCACCGTCTGCTCCGTCGACGTCCGGTGCGCGGGGATGCTGAGGACCTGCCCCACCAGAACCTGCACCAGCGTCCACGCGTATACGCCCCGCGGCCAGGCGCTACGGGATCTCCCCGGCGGCGCCAGTGCGGCATCGGTGTGGACACTCAAGCCCCACCACCCCCGGTCCGATCTACGGCCCCCGGCGAGTGATCGTCTCGTCGACGCAAACCCTCCCGGAGAAACGGACATCTGTGGCCAGCCGGGCGCATCATGTAACCAGAATGAAAACACCGCAGAGCAGCAAAGTCTAGATATAATAGACCGCAACTGAGGATTTTCTAACATTTGATCTCCGCAACTGCCGGGTGTTGTGAGCCGCGGACGCCGCAGTTCGACGCAGTGCTCACCCTGCGCGCAGCTACGTTCGCGAGCCGGTCGCCTGAAACCCGAGAGTTCTAGCCGAGCTTGCAGTTCACCAGGTCGCATTCCGGGCCGAGGCGGATGTCGAACCGCTGCTCAACACCTTCCCGGAGGTGGGCGGCGAATTCCATGACCTCGGTGGTCGTGGCGGTACCGCGGTTCGTCACGGCCAGCGCGTGCTTGGAAGACAGCGCGACCACGCCGCGACCCCAGTCGTGGCCGTACCCGCGGGGAAATCCGGCATGATCGATGAGCCACGCTGCTGACAGCTTGGTCCCCGCTGGATCGGGATAGTGCGGACAGTCTCGTGCCTTGTCCGGCACCGACACGAGCACCGGATTGATGAAGAACGAGCCGACGCTCCAGGTGTCGTGGTCGTCGGCATCAAGAATCATGCCCCGCTCACGGCGCAGAGCGAGGACGGCGTCTCGTACCTCTCCGGTCGGTGCGGTTGCGCCCGGCGCGATACCGAGCCGTTCGGCGAGACCCGCATAACGGATCGGGCGTGAACGGCTGGAGCGGGTCAGCTGGAAGGTCACGTCGAGCACCACGTAGCGGTCGGTGTGTTTGAAGACCGACTGCCGGTGGCTACCGAAGCCGCACCGGTCCGGAGCCCACTGCTCGGTCGTGCCGGTGGCGCGGTCGTAGACCGTCAGGTGGCGGAGCAGTTCTGAGGTCAGGCCGCCGTAGGCCCCAACGTTCTGCACGGGGGTTCCGCCGGTCGACCCGGGGATGCCCGACAGTGGCTCCAGTCCGGCGAGTCCCGCGTCGAGAGAGGTCTTGACGACGGTGTCCCACTCGACGCCGGCATCGACGGTGACCTCTTCCCCGTGGACCGTCAGGCCGGGCGTGGCAACCTGCACGACCAGACCCTCGAAGCCTTGGTCGCCGACGACGAGGTTGGAACCGCCCCCCATCACGAGAACCGGCGCGCCCGCGGCGTCGGCTTCCCGGATCAGCGCGACAAGGTGCTCGGACGTGCGCACGAGCTCGTACTCGCCGGCAGGACCGCCCAGGCGCATCGTCGTGAGCTCGGCGAGCATCGTGGGCACGGCGACGCACATTACCGTCGTGGAGCGAACCGGGTCACGTCTCGGTGGGGGTGGCGCGGATCTCGTGGCCTGCGGAGGTGAGGCAGCGGCCGGTGGCGAGGTCGAAGCGCCAGCCGTGTAGTGCGCAGGTCAGCACGCCGTCGGAGACGCTGCCGAACTTGCTGAGGTCGGCGCGCAGGTGCGGGCAGCGCCGCTGCATGCGCCAGCCGTCGAGCTCGATGTCCTGGCCGTCGTCGTTGAGCTCGTCGTACCAGTTCTCGACGTAGTCGATGCGCTCCTCGGACAGGCACTTGAAGAAGATGTAGACGTACTCGTTGTACTGCCCGACGCGCCGCGCGGTGAACCGGCACGACAGGAACAGGCTGTTGGACCAGTCGACTTCGCGGCGCGCGACGTTCGTCGCGATCAGGTCCGCGCCGGTGGACAAGCGGTAGCGGCAGCTCTCTCCGGCGTAGCGGCGGACCTCGCGGGCCGGGAAGTCGACGACGACCGACAGCTCGCCGGCGTCGAGGCGCACCGGGCCGCCCACCCCCTCGCAGATGTTGCCGGCGCGCTTGAGCAGCGGCTCCCACCACGCCTTGAGCTGATCAAGGAGGTCGGAGGGCACCGGCGCGCGGCTGCACCGCTCCCGGGCCAGCTCGGGCTGCTTGCGCGCCTGCAGCTCCCGCAGATACGCGGTCTTCTCTTCGAAGATGTGCCGGATCTCGGCGTCGGTGTGCCGCTGGTGGGTCACCGTGCAGTGCGGGCCGTCGAACTCCGCGACGGTGCCCGGCAGCAGCAGGTGCGCCGACACCGCGGGCCGCGCGGCGCGCAGCTCGGCGAGGAACTCGACCTGGTCGGTGAAGATGCTCTCCCCGTCGACACCCTGGCCGTTGAGGTGGAACAGCTCCTCGTCCAGAAAGCACGGCGGCCCGGCGTTGGGGAACACGTGCGCGGCGCCGACGGCGTCGATGTAGCGCAGCGCCCGGTCGGACTGCCCGGCGCGCTTGCGCCGCGCGAACTCCCGCTTCGCGCCCTCGGGCAGGTCATAGACCATCGGCCACCAGATCGCGCCGGAGAACTGCGTGAAGTAGGCGTGCACGTCCCCGAACTCGCGCAGCGCCTCGATGTCGAGCGGGTGCGCGTCGTTCTGGTTCAGCGCCACGGTGCGCCCATCGTCCAGCGACAGCGCCGAGTCCCCGATCGGCCCGTCACTCGGCCCGGTCAGCGACGTGATCATGATGCGCAGCCCGTCGCGCTCGACGGGGACCCCGCTCTCGGTGCGCAGGAACTTCGTGAAGCCCAGCGCCGCCAGCTCGCGCTCCAGCTCGTCGGTGGGGTACTCCGGAAGTAGCACCGTGGCGTTCTTGCGGACGTGGCGGCTCAGCAGTTCGGCGTCGAAGTGGTCGCGGTGCAGGTGCGAGACGTAGAGGTAGTCGGCCTGGCCGAGGTTGTCCCAGTCGAGGTCACTGTTGTCCGGGAACGGGAACCACGACCCGAAGAACGCCGGGTTCACCCACGGGTCGCACAGCACACTGCCCGCGTGCGTCTCGATGAACAGCCCAGCGTGCCCTACCCCGGTGACGCGCATCCCATCTCCTCCACGTGTCGTGGCCGGCCAGTGGAGTCGACGGTCAGCGTGCGCTCACGGCCAGCGGGGCAAGGCGATGGCAGCTTATCCGGCGTGTTGACACGCTGAACCCGGCGCGGAAGGTGCGCTGGTCCGCGGCTCGTCGCAACAGTGGCTGGTTCAGCCAGAACTGCTGCTGCCGGCGCCGCCGGTGTCACCAACGCCGGGGGAGTCGACCGGGAGCCAGGTGCCAGGGCCGGGAATGCTCGGACCGGGCTTGCCCGGGATACCTGGCGTGCCGTCGGTGCCGAGATCAACCACGCTGAGCAGCGACAGGAGGGTACGGGCCGGCAGCAGCTCCACGTGCTGCCCGTCGAGCTTCGCAATGCTCGTTGCGTCAGACATCGAATCCTCCCCAGCAAGGCGGTCCCTGGTGACCTGGGTAACACATACCGTGCCCAGCAGTAGCGCCCATGGCAATCGGTAGTCGCACCTAACTATTCCGGTGAACTACCTAGTCCGGAGTTAGCCTGTGCTCGACCATCGTGGAAGAACCTGTTCGGACAACGCCGGTGACGATCGGAGGACACGTGACGGAGTAGCTGTTCAGCTGGTTGATGTTGGCGGCGTGTCGTAACCAGTGCTGGGGTCGTGGCCTGGGATGATCTTGATGTGTCGGGTTCAGGGTCGCCGGAGGCGTTGGTTGAGCAGTTGCTC
>JBOHGH010000124.1:0-13081 GCA_050699975.1 Pseudonocardiaceae bacterium
GCGACCATCACGGACAGTCACGCAGCCAACGAAACCATCACCCCCTCGTCAACCCGCCACGCCGGGTCCACACGATTCCACACGAACTTGATCACCAAACCCACTTGATACAGCGAGGAACCCCTGTTTGGCCAGCTCGTCGTGCCGCGGCCGTTCGAGCATGCAGACCGTGATGTCCTCGGGCGCGCACCCCTTGGCGCGGGCCAGGGCGACGATGTTCTCCTCGGGGGATTGCCGGATGTCGAGGACACCGACCGCCTCCGGGCCGGCCACGAGCTTGTCCATATAGAACACGGCGGACGGGTCGTACATGGCTCCACGGGGCGCGACGGCGAGCACCGACACCGCGTTGCCCATGCCCTTGGAGGTCAGCGTGGTGCCATCGACCGGGTCGACGGCGACATCGCATGGTGTTCCGGTCCCGGAGCCGACCCGCTCACCGTTGTAGAGCATCGGGGCGTCGTCCTTCTCGCCCTCGCCGATGACGACTACACCGTCCATCGCGACGGTCACCATCATCGCGCGCATTGCCGCCACGGCGGCAGCGTCGGCGCCGTCCTTGTCGCGGCGGCCGACCCACCGGCCCGCTGCCATCGCGGCGGCCTCGGTGACCCGCAGCAGATCCAGGGCCAGGTTGCGGTCCGGTTCGGGTCGGGCAGTCGGGTCCGTTTCTGATGCAGCAGTCGCCTGAGCCATGCCAGCACACTAGGGGTGGCACACCAGGGCCCACCTCCCTCAGCGGGAGGATTCCCAGGGGGATCAGGCCGATGCTGCTCGTCGTGATGGGCGTGTCCGGTTCGGGCAAGAGCACCGTGGCAACGCTGCTCGCCACCCGGACCGGCTGCGCACTGGCCGACGGCGACGACTTCCACCCCGCGTCGAGCATCGCCAGGATGGCCGCCGGCCGTCCACTCGCTGACGCCCTGCGGGCACCCTGGTTGGCGGCGATTGCGTGCTGGCTTGCCGAGCGAGCCGCCCGCGGCGAGTGCGCGGTGGTCAGCTGCTCGGCGCTGACCCGCGCCTACCGGGATATCCTGCGCGGCGCGGGTCCGGATGTCCGGATGGTGCACTTGGCGGCCTCGCGGGAGCTGGTAGCGCAGCGGCTGGCAACCCGCCGCGGACACTTTATGCCACCCGAGCTCTTGGACTCCCAGTACGCCGCACTCGAGCCGCTCGGCGCCGACGAGCCCGGTATCACCGTCGACCTCGCAGCCACCCCGGAACAGATCGCAGACCAGGTGCTGCGCGCATTTCGCCCTCCACCGCATTCAGCGGGCGCAGCGACGAGCGCAGGACCATCGCCGGGCAACTGAGTAGTCGCAAATGCTGGCCGCCGAAGTTGAGTAGTCGTTGCTCATATCTTTCGTCCCAGGCCACGACTCTTCTTCTGGATCGAACAGATCAACCGCAGGGACAATGGATTCCGGCGGTTCTCAATCAGGAGAGAAGGAAAGGCCATGGCCACGATTGGGTCAGTTAGCCTCACGATCGAGTTGGGCGGCGGCAACACGTCGGAGGTGACCGTCGAGTATCCCATCAGGTTCAGTAGCCTTGACGTGCTCGGCAACCTCGAGTATCGGGAGCGGGTGAGGCTTCGCGGCGCCGACAGCTTCCCGAATGGCGGTGACGACGAGCTCACCACGCTACAGAACGTTCGGGTTCGCCCGAACGGCCAGGCGACGCTGAATCGTCGAATCGTCAGGCAGGTGGCGAACAGCACGCTCAACGAGGACTCCCCGTTCCAGGATGACGAGATCTACGCAAGGGTAAACCTCCGGGACGTGGACGGACTGTTCCAGCCGGTTCGGCGGGATAGCAACGAAGTCAGCGGCAGCTTCTGAGATCCGCGACGCGCGGCGGCCTCCTGCAGCAAAGGCAGGGTGCCGCCGCGCATTACCCGCAGGACGGACCGGTGGGCTGCCTCGAAGCAGCTGTCGTCACGTGGTTGGGGGCGGAGGGTGGCCAGCCGATTCATCGTGCCTGTGTATCAATGTGCGGGTTAGGCACGTCTTTCTAGTGTGAGCTATTGGCACACCTCATTGCCGATCGAGGGAATGTCGCCGATGCCGGTGGTGTGGCCGCTCGTGGGGCGGCAGGACGTGTTGCGGCGGATCGTGGAGACGATGCGTCGTACCGGCTGCGCGGGCGTGGTGCTTGTCGGGGCGGTCGGCGTCGGCAAGACCCGGCTGGCTGTGGAGGCGCTCGACGAGGCAGGTCGACGCGGGCTTGACACGCTGTGGACGGTGGCGACTGAGGCTGCGGCCGGCATCCCCTATGGACCCGTGGCGGGCCTGTTACCGCCGCCGGAGCAGGAGCCCCCGGACGAAGGGTCGCTCACCCGCTCTGACCTGCTCCAGCGAACCGTCCGGAGCGTGGGCGAGCGGCGCTCTGGGAGGGGGCTCGTCCTGGGTGTCGATGACGCGCACCTGCTCGATGACGCGTCGGCCGCGCTGGTGCACTGGCTCGCGAGAACCGGCACGGCGCAGATCCTTGCCACTGTGCGAAGCGGTGAGCACAGCCCGGACGCGGTGACCGCTCTGTGGAAGGACGACCTGGCGGCGTGGGTGGAGATCGAGCCGCTCGGTGAAGACGAGGTACGCCAACTTGTCTGCGCCGCGGTCGGTGGCCCGGTGGGAGGGCAGACCTTGCGTCGGCTGTGGCGCCTGAGCGGGGGTAACCCGTTGTTTCTCCGGGAACTAGTGGTCGAGGCTTTGGAGGCTGGCACGCTGATCGAGGCGGGCGGCATCTGGTGGGGCGGGGCCGCGACGGTCGGGGCGCGCCTCACCGAGCTGGTCGAGGCGCGGCTCTGGCGGCTGGGCCCCGAGGTGCGGGCCGGGCTGGAGATCGTCGCCGTCGGGGAGCCGCTGGAGGCCAGCCTGTTGGAGACCCTGTTTGCCTCGATACCGGCCGACGCGCGGGCAACCGATGCCGGATGGAGGCGCGAGTCGCCGATGGAGACCGCCGAGCGCGCCGGGCTCCTGAGCGTCGACGTGGAGCGTCGGCGGGTGCGCCTGCGACTGGCTCACCCGATCTACGGTGAGGTACTGAGGGCGACGACGCCAGTGCTGCGCGCCCGCGCCATCCGCCGTGGCCTGGCAGCGGCGCTCCAAGCCACTGGATGCCGCCGCCGGGACGACCTGATGCGACTCGCCTGCTGGCGATTGGAGGGCGGCGGACACTCCGACCCTGACCTGCTCCTCGCCGCGGCGTTGCGCGCTCGGACGCTGTTCGACCCCGCCCTTGCCGCCCGGCTGGCGCAGGCTGCGGTCGAGGCAGGGGCTGGATTCGATGCCTCGCTGATCGCGGCGGAGTCGCTGCGTACGGCCGGTCGCGCTCGTGACGCGGAGGACCTGCTCAGCGAGCTGGAGCCGGCAGCACGCACCGAGGCCGACCGGGCGCGCGTCGCACTGGCCCGGGCCGCCAACCTCCTCACCGGCTTTGGCCGGGCGGGGGACGCCGGGGCTGTGGTCAGCCGTGCCGAGGCCGTCGTGGCCGACAAGGATTTGCGCGATGAGCTGCGCGCCATGCGCGGGACGATCGTGCTCGCCCAAGGCCGGTCTCAGGGAGCTCTGGACGTGGTCTTGGCAGTGCTCGATCGACCGAACGCCAGCCAGCGAGCGCGGGCGCGGGCCCTGCTCGTCGCGGTACCCGCCTGGATCCAGACCGGCGCGGCCGAGACCGCCATCAGCACGACCGAGCAGTTGGTCACGGCGCTCGCACGGTCCGACGAGCAGCTGCCGGAGGCCGTTGAGCTGCTTCGCCTCGGCCTGTGCTTCGCCTACAGCGTTGCCGGCCGGCTCGACGACGCCCGCATGCTGGCGACAGCCCGCTATCGCGCGTCACTCGATCACGTTGCCCATGATCTACAGGCCGGGTGGGCGGCCGCAATCGGCCAGGTCGCGTTGGCCAGCGGCTCGGCTCGGTCCGCTGCAGGACGACTGCGCGAGGCGGCACTGCTCTTACCCCAGGAATCCAGGGCATTCGGGGTATACAGCCTCGCCGGGTGCCTGGGTTCCCTTGCGGAGGCGAGCGCGCTGCTCGGGGATCTCGACGCCGCACAAGCGGCCTTACAGGAGGCTGATGCGGTCACTCCTGAGCCATGTTTCGTGCCCAATCGTGAGGTTGGGCGCATCTGGGTGGCGGCCGGTGGCGGCGCGGTGGTCGCCGCCCGGACCATCGCGCTGCACATGGCTGCGACCGCGCGGACTCACGGCAGCTACGCCGTCGAGGCGTTCGCCCTGCACGAGGCCGTCCGCCTAGGGCTGGTAGGGGAGGTGGCCGACCGGCTCGCGGTCTTGGCCGCCGGGGTCGTCGACGGGCGTCTCGTGTCCGCCTACGCCGCGCATGCGGTGGCGCTCGTAGCCGGTGACGCGCCCGCCCTCCACAAGGTCTCGGCGACTTTCGAGGAGCTGGGCGCCATTCTGATCGCGGCCGAGGTCGCAGCGGAGGTGGCTCGCGCCTATCAGCGGACGGGAAGATCTGCGAGCGCCCGTGCTGCCGCCAGCCGGTCCCAGCGCCTGGCCGAGTGCTGCGAGGGTTGCCGCACTCCCGGGCTCGAATGTGCGATCCTGCCGCAACCGCTCACCGTTCGAGAGCGGGAGATCGCAGGCCTGGCGGCACAGGGGCTCAGCAGCCAACGTATCGCCGAGCGACTGGTGTTGTCAGTCCGCACTGTCGACAACCACCTGCACCACTTGTACGTCAAGCTCGGGGTCAGCTCGCGGACGGAGCTGATCAAGGTCCTGACACCGCGTGCGGGCTGAGATCCGTAGAGCGGTGTCAGGCTCCGCGGGTGCGGGCGCTCGAAGCCAAGCGCGGCACTGCTACGGCACCGCACCGAGGTCGTCGGCCGACTCGCACGGTGAACTTCGCATGCGCGTTCGCCGAATGTCATCGGGAGGTAAGGGCTAGGGCACGACGCGGAGCCGGATACTGCTAGCAGTGCCCGGTGAGGGGGGATCGTGGGTCGTGCCGCGAGATGACTGGGGTGCCGCGCGTGACGCCCCGCGGGCGGCACTGCTGGTGCTCGCCAAGGCACCTGTCCCGGGCGAGGTGAAGACCCGGTTGTGCCCACCGGCCACTCCGGCTCAGGCTGCCCGCATCGCTGCGGCGGCCTTGCTGGACACCCTGGACGCGGTGCTGGCAGTGCCGCAGGTAATACCCGTGGTAGCGCTGAGCGGCGATATCACGAAAGCGGTCGACGCCCCCGCGTTGACCGCGCGGTTGCGGGCCACCACGGTGTTGCCCCAGCGCGGGACGTCGCTGGGCCAGCGGATCGCCACCTCCCACGCTGACGCGGCCGCGGTGGCCGGTCACCTCCCGGTGCTGCAGGTCGGGATGGACACCCCGCAGGTGAATGCTGTGCTGTTCGGCCAGTGCTTGGACCTGCTCGAGGGCGACGGCGTGGACGCCGTGTACGGGCCGGCAGCCGATGGTGGTTGGTGGGCGCTGGGGGTGCAACGACCCGAGGTGGCCGAACGGATCGCCCACGTTCCGACGTCGCGCCCGGACACCGGGGCACGGACCCTGGCCGTGCTACGGGCCGCCGGCTGCCGGGTACTGGAGCTGCCCGAACTATCCGATGTGGACACGTGGGAGGACGCCGCCGCGGTTGCCACCGAAGCACCCGGTAGACGGTTTGCCGCCACAGTTGCCGCACTGTCGGCGCTGTTGGGCAGCCGTCGGTGACTGCGGCGGTTTTCGACCCGGCCCTGGCCGGTCGGCCGGCCCGGCTCGTCGGTGACGACGGGCGGATCCTTCCGGTGGTCGTCGAGCGCTGGCTGGCGCCTGCCGGCGGCGAGGACGAGTGGCTGTTGGACCGCTGCACCGGGCCGACGGTGGACCTGGGCTGCGGCCCTGGCCGGCTGGTGGCCGAGCTGGCTTGTCGCGGCCTGCCCGTGCTGGGCGTGGACTGCTCGCACCATGCCGTCCGGCAGTGTCACTCCCGCGGCGCACCGGTGTTGCATCGCGACGTCTTCGCCCCGCTGCCCGGCGAGGGAAGGTGGCACCACGTGCTGCTGGCCGACGGCAACATCGGCATCGGCGGGGACCCGGCGCAGCTGCTGCGTCGCTGCGCTGCGTTGCTACGCCCCGATGGCACCATGCTGGTCGAAGCCGAGCACCCCGGCGCCGGGCTGTGGCGGGGTGTCGCCCGGCTCCAGGTAGCCGGCGCCGCTACCGGACCCTGGTTTCCCTGGGCGGTCGCCGGATTGCAGGGGCTCGCGGCGCTCGCCACACAGATCGGATTGCGCGTCGGCGACCGCCATTGCGGGGGTCGCTGCTTCATCGAGTTGCGCTACGTCAGCGGACGGTAAGCACCCACAAGGCCGCCCGGGCACTAGCGTCACGACCATGACAGTGCTCCACCGGTGGGGTTGCCGGGTAGCCGAGCACGCTGCGCCTGGACCGTTCCGGGCCGGTTTCTGGCGTAGCCCGCTGCGCGGGCCGTGGTTCACCGCGGTGCTCGGCGCGGCGTTGTTGCCCGGTATCACGCTGATGTTCCTCACCGGTCTGGCCTCCTACGCCGCCTACAACCCCAACCTGGCGCCCGGCAACGACACCACGCCGGACAAGGGCTTGCTGGGCTCGTGGCTGCCGACCTGGCCGGCCGGTCCGTCCTGGCTGTACTGGGTGATCCAAGGCGTGCACGTCACGCTCGGCCTGGTGCTCATCCCGATCGTGCTGGCCAAGCTGTGGTCGGTGCTGCCCAAGCTGTTCGAGTGGCCGCCGGTCCAGTCGGTCACTCACCTGCTGGAGCGCGCCTCACTGCTGCTGCTCGTCAGCGGCGCGGTGTTCGAGCTGGTCACCGGTGTGATGAACATCCAGTACTTCTACGCTTGGCCATTCAGTTTCTACCAGGCGCACTACTACGGGGCATGGGTGTTCATGTCCGCGTTCGTCGTGCACGTGGGGCTGCGGCTGCCTCGGATGGTCAGCGCACTGCGCGGGCGCAGCCTGCGCCAGGAGCTGCGCACCCCACTGTCGGCGACCACGCCGGAAGAACCTGACCCCGACCACCTGGTGTCCCCCGATCCCGCCCCGCCGACCATCTCGCGGCGTGGTGCGCTGGGCATGGTCGTGGCCAGCTCGCTGGCACTGCTCGGGCTCAGCGTGGGCCAGACCATCGGCGGCCCGGCCCGATCGACCGCGCTGCTGGCACCGCGCGGTCAGGACGTGGGTGACGGTCCCACCGACTTCCAGGTCAACAAGACCGCCGCCGCAGCGGGCATCGGCCCGGTCGATGAGAGCTGGCGGCTGGAGCTCACCGGTCCGGGAAACATGACACTGTCCCGCGCCCAGTTGCTCGCCCTGCCGCAGCACACCGCCC
Source organism: Pseudonocardiaceae bacterium (assembly GCA_050699975.1). Taxonomy (GTDB): domain Bacteria; phylum Actinomycetota; class Actinomycetes; order Mycobacteriales; family Pseudonocardiaceae. The sequence goes on from JBOHGH010000124.1 coordinate 7,328, forward strand.
GGCTGTCGATCGCCTGCGTGGAGGGCTGGTCCACCGGTGTGCAGACCTGGACCGGGGTGCGGCTGGCCGATCTTGCCGAGCTCGTGGGCGCGGCGCCCGATGCCCTGTTGTTCGTCGAATCGCTCCAGCGTGGCGGTGGTTTCGGCTCGGCGACCCTGTCCGCGGGGCAGGTCCGGGCATTCGATGCGCTGCTCGCGCTGCGAGTCAACGGTGTGGATCTCACACCGGACCATGGTTTCCCGGCCCGGGTGGTCGTCCCTGCTCTGCCCGGCGTGCAGAACACCAAATGGGTGACCCGCATGACCTTCCTGCCGGCGGCACCGTGACCAGCCACCGATGGGTCCCGCTGCTGGCGTTGCTGGCGAGCTTCGCCGTCGCCGGCTACGCCGGGGTCCGGTTGCTGGCCGGCAATCCGACCGGGGTCGGTGCCTGGTTCGTCGGCAGCGCCGTGGTGCACGACCTCGTGCTCTTCCCGCTCTACGCCGGGGCAGACGCGGCACTGGTCATGCTGCTGCGCCGCCGTCCCGCGCTGGCCACCGTGGCCGGCCTGCCATGGCTGAACTACCTGCGGGTGCCCGCGGTGATCTCGGGGGTGTTGCTGCTGGTGTGGTCGCCGCTGATCCTGCGGCTGCCCACGGCCGCCTACTTCGACGCCTCCGGCCTGTCGGCGCAGCCGTACCTATCGCGATGGTTGGCTGTGACGGCGGCGCTCTTCGCGATCTCCGCGGTTACCCTGGCAGTGCGCGTCGCCACGGTCCGCCGCAGCGCGGCCCTCGATGACCCCTCGCAGCGAGGTGCACCATGAGCGCGGGCGGTGCCGTTCTGGTTGTCGACGACGATGTGATGGTGCGTGATGTCGTCGGCCGTTACCTGGGCCGCGCCGGTTACCACGTGACAGCCACCGGGGACGGCGAGGAGGCGCTGCGCCTGGCCGGTACCACCCCGCCCGACCTGGTAGTGCTCGATCTCATGCTCCCCGGTCTCCCCGGTCTGGAGGTGTGCCGGCGGTTGCGGGCCACGGGCCCGGTGCCGGTCGTCATGCTCACCGCCCTGGGCGAGGAGGAGGACCGCATCGCCGGCCTGGAGCTGGGCGCCGACGACTACATCACCAAACCGTTCAGCCCCCGCGAGCTGGTGCTCCGGGTCGCTTCGGTGCTACGCCGGGCCCAGTCCCCGCAGCCGGTGAAGGCGCTGCCGCCAGTTACCGACGACGGGCTGACAGTCGATATCGCTGGCCGTCGCGCGATATTGGACGGGCAGGAGTTGGGGCTCACCGTGCGGGAGTTCGACCTGCTGGCCTTCCTGATCCGGCACCCGGGCCGGGCCTTCGCCCGCAACGAGCTGCTCGAGCAGGTCTGGGGCTGGACCTTCGGCGATCAGTCCACGGTGACCGTCCACGTGCGACGGCTGCGGGAGAAGGTGGAGGCCGACCCCACCGCGCCCCGGCGGATCGCCACCGTGTGGGGTGTGGGCTACCGCTACGACAGCACGGGGTGACCGCGATGCTCGACGAGCTGCGCCACGTCGGCCCGGTCGCGTTGCTGTTCACCCTGCCGGTGGCACTGGTCGGCGCGCTGCTGCTGCACTACATGCGTCGCCGCTCGATTATTGCGGCGGTGACGGTGCTGGTGCTGGTACCGGTGGTCGCCACCCTGGCCGGGGTGCTGGGTGTCAACGGGTTGATGTTCACCCCGCAGCTGACCGCCGAGCTCGCGGTGGCCGCCGCGGTGGCCGCGGTGAGTGTGCCGGCCGGGCTGCTGCTCGGCCGGAGCATCGCGCGGGACGTGACCTGGCAGCGGGAGGCCCGCGCCCGGGACCGGGCGGCCGAATCGGCCCGGCGTGAGCTGGTCGCCTGGATCAGCCACGACCTGCGCACCCCGCTCGCCGGTATCCGGGCGATGACTGAGGCCCTGGCCGACAGCGTGGTGACCGACCCGGACGAGGTGGCCCAGTACGCGCAGCGGATCGGGCAGCAGACGCAACGGCTGACCGGCATGGTCGACGACCTCTTCCAGCTCTCCCGGATCAGCTCCGGGGCGCTGCGGCTGACGCTGTCGGCGATACCTCTGGGCGAGGTCGTCTCCGAAGCTCTGGCCGCCGAATCCGTCACCGCCGCCCGCAAGGGTGTCCGGCTGCAGGCCGACGCCGGCAGTGAGTGGCCGGTGGTCCAGGGCAGCGACCCGGAGCTGGCTCGGGTGATCCGCAACCTGCTGTCCAACGCGATCCGGCACACCCCGCCGGACGGCACCGTGGTGGTCGCGGCGGGAGCCCGCGACGGGCAGGCATGGTTGCGCGTCGACGACGCCTGCGGCGGCATTCCCGAGCACGACCTGGAGCGGGTCTTCGACGTCGCCTACCGCGGCAACACCGCTCGCACCCCCGCACCGGCCGATGAGTCCGGCGCCGGCCTGGGCCTGGCCATCGCCCGTGGCCTCGTCGAGGCCCATTCCGGTCGCATCGAGGCCCGCAATCACGGACCCGGCTGCCGCTTCGAGATCCTTCTCCCACTCGCCCCCGAGTGACTCATCCGCATTCAGCGAGCTCAGCGGGGTCAGGGGCGGCAGAGGATCTCGCCGTGGAGGATGGCGAACCACGCGTCGTCTTGCGCGGCCCAGTGGCGCCACGCGTCCGCCATGTCCTCGAGGTCATCGCGGGTGGCAAAGTGGCGGTCCAGGGCTTGTGCGGCAAGCGCGGAGCTGGTGATTCGGTCCGCCCACAGGCCGCCCCACCACCGGCGTTCCTCCGGTGTGGCGTAGCACCACGCCGTGGCCGAACTGGTGATCTCATCGAATCCAGCTGCTCGGGCCCAGGACAGCAGGCGCCGCCCCGCGTTGGGCTCGGCGCGGTTGCTCCGGGTGACCCGCTGATACAGGTCCAGCCAGCGGTCCAGGCCCGCCTGCGGCGGATACCACGTCATCGCCGCGTAGTCGGCGTCCCGAGCTGCGACGACCCCACCTGACTTGCATACCCGGCGCATCTCGCGCAGCGCTGAGACGGGCTCCGCCAGGTGCTGCAGGACCTGATGGGCATGGACGACGTCGAAAGTGCTGTCCGGGAAGTCCAGGTGGTACCCGTCGGTTACGGCGAAGGAGAGGTTGGACACGCCGTGACGCTGCGCCTCGGCGCGGGCCTCCCCGAGTGGCGCCGGATCGTTGTCGATGCCCACCACTTTGCCGGGCGCCACCCTCCGGGCGAGGTCGATGGTGATGGTGCCCGGCCCGCAGCCGACGTCCAGCAACTGCTGGCCCGGCCGCAGGTGCGGGATCAGGTAAGCGGCGGAGTTGTCCACCGTCCGCCAGCGGTGCGACCGCAACACGCTGTCGTGGTGGCCGTGGGTGTAGGTGTTTCGCTGATCGGGCACCGGACAAGGCTGCCACGCGCAGTGCCGGTACTGCTGCTGGCCGGCAGCGCAGTCCATCCAGGAGGCGTGCCGTGAACTCGACGCCACGGACGTTTTGGGAATCGGAAATGTCGGTAACGTCGAGTTCACGACGTCGAGGAAGGCACTCGGTAGCGGCTGGAGGCACGGAGTCCGCCGAACGGGTAAACCATCCGCATCGCAGACATGGGGGTGAACTTATCCATTAGGGTGCTGTTGGCCGTGGTGTTCATCCCGATGCGAGCGGTCAAATCCAAGATTGTAGCGGCCGCCAGGCTCCTCAGAGCCGAGAGACCAGGCCGATGCACCAGGCGAACGCACCCGTCGAGGAGTGCGTGAGGTGATCCGATGCCATTGACCCCCGCCGACGTTCACAACGTCGCGTTCAGTAAGCCGCCGATCGGTAAGCGGGGCTACCACGAGGACGAGGTGGACGCCTTCCTCGACCTGGTGACGGCCGAGCTGACTCGGTTGATCGAGGAGAATAACACTCTCCGAGACAAGCTTGATCGGCAGCGGCGCGCTGCCGCGGTCGACACCGGGCCTAACCTGCGCCCTCTGGAGCCGTCTCGGCCTGTGATCGCCCCCATTCGGCCGCCGGTGAGGGAACAAGCCTCGCCAGGTGGTGATCACCACTCCCAAGCCGCCAAGGTGCTGGGGCTGGCCCAGGAGATAGCTGACCGGTTGACCGGCGAGGCCAAAGCTGAAGCGGACGGGATGGTGAGCAAGGCCCGCGCCAAGTCCGAGCAGCTGCTCACCGAGGCCAGGTCGAAGGCCGACGGCATGGTCAACGAGGCCAGAACCCGGGCCGACACCATGCTCACTGACGCCCGTACCACAGCCGAGACTCTGGACCGGCAGTCCCGGGAGAAGGCTGTGTCGCTGGAACGCGATGCGGCGCGCAAGCACGCTGAGATCCTCGGTGCGATCAGCCAGGAGAAGAACACCCTGGAGAGGAAGATTGACGAACTGCGCACGTTCGAGCGCGAGTACCGCACCCGCTTGACGGCCTACCTGGACTCGCAGCTCCGAGCGCTGGACGGGCCCGGATCCGCCGCACCAGCAGACCCGATGCGCCACCAGCAGAACGTCGTCGCCTCCGGGTCCGCCGCGCCTGCCAAACCAGGAGCCCACCGTTTCGACCGGGCTGAGACGAAAATAGGTACGGCCGGGGATGACGGCGCTGATACGGCGAGATCGTCGGCCCGGAAAGCGTCGCCCGACAGGGAGATCAGGGACGAACCGGGTATGCGCGGGAAACCGTGGAAACCCGCCGTTGAGCTCGGTGGCGTCGGGGTGCGGTGAGTGATCGAGCCGTGGCACCGGTCGAGGTGGGCGCGGGCTTGCAGGGGATCTACACAGCTCTGGCGAGGGACTGACGGGGGCGATGTGACAATCGGGGTGAGTCGCTGCCTCAGCTGTCAGCCAGGTAGCAGCGCGAAGCCTTCCTTGGCGGCCGCTGCTCGTAGTGTGCCATCGAAAGCCGCCACCGTGCGGCAGTCCGGTACCGCCTCGGCCGCGGCTTTCGCGCTGGCCAGCTGAACTGCGTCGTAAGCGCGCAAGCTATGTACGCCGACCAGCCGGGCGCCGGCTTCCAGCACAGTTGCGGTCACGGCCACCACGCCGAAGCGCGGCTGATCCTCGGAAGACCCGTGATAGTCGGCCTCGAATGCAGCGACGAGGAGCGCGGCGTCTGCGGGGTCGAGCTCGCCCATCCGGTGCTTGCGCCAGATCGCTGCCGGTACCTCCACTCTGGCCAATGCCGATACCACGAGACCGCCCTGCTCGCGGACCAGCTTGTGGTCAGGCTCGTCGGCATAGAGCTTCACTAGGGCTGAGGAATCGGCGAAGACGATCACTCGCGGCCGTCGCGGACCAAGCCCGCGAGAGGGTGACCCTGGCCGGCTCGACGCCGGGCGCCGGCCAGGTCGTCGCTGGCCGGTCTGGGTCGAGGCGGGCCGACCGATGCCAGCAGGCCCGCGGCGGCCAGGCGCTCACGGACCCGCAGCGACTCGTCGTCGGTCAGCTCCGGGTCCGTGGCGGCGTCGAGCACCCGCGTGACGAACTCGTTGATGCTGCTGCCGCGCTGGTCGGCCGCGCGACGCACCCGCGCGACAAGTTCCTCCGGAGCACGCCACGTCACTTGAGCCATGCCTGCATGCTAGCAGGCGCGACATCTACCCGTGATGATCAGCGGTTCGCGCGGCGTCGGCCGTAAGCACCCGCGGCGAGCGCCGTAGCTGGTGATCCTAGCGTTCCTTGGTCGCTAGGGGTTTGACACTTGAGCCGAGTTTTCATGCGGTCATGCGGGCCTCGGTGATGTAGTCGTCGATGTGGTGGTTGATTACTCGTAGGGCTTGTCGTAGGGCAAGGGG
>JBOHGH010000125.1:0-13063 GCA_050699975.1 Pseudonocardiaceae bacterium
ATGCGAGGCCCGGTGTCGTCGTGCAGCAGCCGGCCGCAGAACAACTCCAGCCGCTGGGCGCACTGCGAGAACAGCGTGTCGGCCAAGTGGATCGGGTCGCCATCCGGCAGGGCGCGCAGGGTGACGCTGGTGTCCGGCGCAACGTCGAGCGTCTCGTAGAGCGTGACCGGGATCCGCCGCCAGGCTTCGATGAGGTCGCGTTCATCCGGGCGCAGCCAGTGGCCTCGGGCGGCGAGGAACCGCTCCACCAGGCCAGCCTGGAACAGGGCGAGATCCAGGAAGAACATCGCGCACCGCTGCGCGTCCTCGGTGCGGTCGATCAGTGGCGTGACCATCTCGAGGCTGGGGGCGCGCTCGGCGTAGGTACCCAGCAGCGCGTAGACGAGCGGGGCACGCGCGGCCAGGGCTGGTGGTGCGTCGCGCCGGCAGCAGATCTTGAACTTGCGGCCCGACCCGCACGGACAGGGGCTGTTGCGCCCGACATCGCTGGCCGTCGCGGTCGCGGCCATGGCGTCGCTCAGACCCGGTCGCAGCGGGCTGGGAAGTTCGGCACGCCGCAGGTATCGGTCAGCTGTGACGTAGTCTCCGCGCACGGCGGCGTACTGGGCGGCGTCATGCAAAGCCGGCTCCAGGGCGGGGCGCAGCGTGAGCGCCTCATCGATCAGCTTGCAGGCGGTTGTGGAGTCCCCGGCGCCTTCGGCAGCGCGTGCGGTCAGCAGTGCGACTGCAGCCTTGGCCTCCCTGCCGCGAGCCTGCGAACGCAGCGTCGCAAGCTGCGGCTCGACCACACCGCCGCGTGCTGTGTGGCACTCGATCCGGCCGGCCAGCGAGCTCAGCGCATTATCGGTGGCCGAGGCCAGAGCATCGAGCAGGAACCGGGTTTGGTCCCCATCCGGCGGCCCCTCGGTGGTGAGCATTCCTGCGACGGTCTCGATGTCGATGAGCACGTCATTCTCGGCGGGCATCCCCGCAGGCTAGTCGACCGTGGCAGCCGCCGTGTCCTCCGCGGCGTTAGCGTCGTGCTCTCGGGGCAGGTAGGGGCATGCTGGGTGCTGTGAGTCCGCGGGTGTTGGTGGTCGACGACGAGCCCGGGGTTCGGCGCGCGCTGGAGCGGGGGTTGCGCGCCGAGGGGATGCAGGTGGTCACCGCATCCGACGGGCCCAGCGGGCTGCGCGCGGCGTTGACCGGCAGTTTCGATGCGGTGCTGCTGGACATCATGCTGCCGGGCCTGTCCGGATACCGGGTGCTGGAGCGGCTGCGGGCGGCCGGGGTGGCCACCCCTGTGCTGCTCGTCTCGGCCAAGGACGGCGAGATCGACCAGGCCGACGGGCTGGACCTCGGCGCCGACGGTTACCTGGTCAAGCCGTTCTCCTTCGTGGTGCTGGTCGCCCAGTTGCGCGCCGTGCTGCGCCGGCACGCCGACCAGCGCCGGGAGACGGTGCTCACGCTCGGAGACCTGGTGATCGACCCGGCGCGGCGACGGGTGAGCTGGGCCGGGCAGCAGGTGCAGCTGTCACCGAGGGAGTTCGCGGTGCTGGTGGCGCTGGCCCGCCGGGCCGGCAGCGTGGTGAGCAAGGACGAGCTGCTGCGCGCTGTGTGGGGCGATGAGCAGGCCGCCAGCCGCAACGCCGTGGAGGTCTATGTCGGCTACCTGCGTCGCAAACTGGACGCGGTCGGCGGCGGTGCTGTGCTGCAGACAGTGCGCGGGCACGGCTACGCAGTGGGTGCACTGGACGACCCGTGAACGCGCTACGCCGAATATGGGTGGGCCGCCCGTTGCCGCTGCGAGTCGCCGCGGTCGTCACGGTGGCGGGCCTGGTGCTGTTTCTGCTGCTCGCCAAGGCCTCGACGGCGGTGGTGGCGCGGACGCTGACCCACGCCCTGGACGGCGAGCTGGTCGGCGCAGTGACCGCCGCCGGGCCCGCCGTGATGGCCGGGCGTCCAGCTCCGCAGTTGCCCGGACCCGGACTGGGCGGCGAGGTCCGGATCCGGGTGCTTGACCGGGCTGGAACACCCGTCGATGGCGGTGGGCCGACCCCGCTGTCCGCGCCGGACGTCCGCCGGCTGCTGGCCGGGCAGGCCGCGTGGACCTACGAGCCGGGCCGACCCAGCGACCCGACCCGCTGGTCCGGGCGAGTGGTCAGCGCCCCGGACGGCACGCCCCGGCTGATTGTGGCCGGCGCTGAGTCGGTCGCCCATGCGACGCTGATCGGCCGCGCTGCCGTGGTGCTCCTGGTGGCCGCGGTGCTGGCCTCGCTGGCGATGGGCGCGGCCGGCTGGTTGGCCGCCCGGTTCGCGTTACGCCCGGTGGCCCGGATGCGGGTGGCGGCGACGGAGCTGCCAGCGGGGGAGAGGTTGCCGCTGCCAGCGGCCCGGGATGAGCTGCGGGCGCTGGCTGAGGCGCTCAACGATCTGCTGGATCGCCGGGACGCGGCGACCCAGCGGCTGCGCCGGTTCACCGGGGATGCCGCCCACGAACTGCGCTCGCCGGTCGCGGCGATCCGGGCGCAGGCCGAGGTGGCGGTGACCCACCCGGACCCGGAGCTGGCCGGGGAGACCCTGGAGGACGTCGTCGTCGAAGCGCAGCGGCTGTCCGCGGTGCTGGATGACCTGCTCGCGCTGGCCAGGTCCGATGCCGGGGAACGGTTGCCCGCCGAGCCGGTCGACCTCGCCGAGGTGGCCCGGCACGCGGCTCGGCGCGCCGGGAACGGGGAGGCTGCGGTCCGGGTTACCGCCCCCGCACCGGCGGTACTGCACGCCGCGCCTAGCGACGTTGCCCGGGTGCTGGACAACTTGCTGGCCAACGCCGTGCGGCATGCCCAGCACACCGTGCGAGTAGCGGTACTGCCGGGCATTGACGAGGTGCGCGTGCTGGTCGACGACGACGGCGGCGGAGTGCCCGTCGAGCACCGGGAGCGGGTGTTCGACCGGTTTCACCGGGTGCAGGGTGATCGCGACCGCGGCACCGGCGGAACCGGGCTCGGTCTGGCGCTGGTCGCTGAGACGGTGCGCCGTTACGGTGGCACCGCTCGGGTCGGGGAGGCCCCGGACGGCGGCGCCCGCTTCGAGGTGCACTGGCCAGTTGGCGGCCCTTCAAGGGCTACCAACCCGGCCCCCGAGAGCCGCTAACCGCTACCAACCCCGACGAGCGTCTGCGGTGAGCCCCGGTGCGGTGCGAGGATGTCCGCCATGCCTGAGCCGCCCGGCGCTGCGCCGACCAACACGTCGCAGCCAGCGGTAGGCGAGCAGGTCCCGGCCGAGCAGCTGGTGGTCGCGGCAGCCGTGCTGCACGAGGGCCGGGTTCTTGCCCAGCAGCGGGCGCACCCGCCCGCGACCGCAGGTCGCTGGGAGTTGCCGGGCGGCCGGGTCGAGCGCGGCGAGAGCGCCCCCGACGCGCTGGTCCGGGAATGCCGCGAGGAGCTCGCCGTCGAGATCGTGCCGGGCGAGCAGCTCGGGCCAGATGTGCCGCTTCCCGGCGGTTACCTGCTGCGGGTGCACGCCGCGCGGCTGGCCGACCCGGCCGCGCAGCCGATCCCGGTTGAGCACGCCGCGCTGAGATGGGTGGACGTCACCGAGCTGGCCGGGCTGGATTGGCTGGACGCCGACCGCGCCGTCCTACCCCATCTAGAGCCCCTCCTCCCACGACCCTCACTGCGACAAGCATCCATGTCGCTGCCCGGGGTGCCTTCCGGCAGCGATAAGCATCCATGTCGCGCTTTGGAGGGCATCCGGTACTGTGACATGCATCCATGTGGCTGCTGAGAGCTGCCAGGTGAGGCGGGCCATCCCAGCGCGGCCGGGTAACGTGGGTATTCCCCGGCACCCATCGAGGAGTTCCCGCGTGCCCATCGCCGCCCCCACCCGCGTGCGCACCGACCTGCGCAACATTGCCATCGTCGCGCATGTCGATCATGGCAAGACGACGCTCGTCGACGCCATGCTGCGCCAGTCCGGCGCGGTGACTGCACGCAGCGACGTGGACCGCGTGCTGGACTCCGGTGATCTGGAACGGGAGAAGGGCATCACGATCCTGGCCAAGAACATGGCCGTCACCCGGTCCACACCACACGGTGTCGTCACCATCAACGTGGTCGACACTCCCGGCCACGCCGATTTCGGCGGCGAGGTGGAGCGCGGGCTGTCCATGGTGGACGGTGTGCTGCTGCTCGTCGACGCCAGCGAGGGACCGTTGCCGCAGACCCGCTTCGTGCTCCGCAAGGCGCTGGCGGCGCACCTGCCGGTGGTGCTGGTGGTGAACAAGGTGGACCGGCCGGATGCCCGGATCGCGGACGTGGTCGACGAGACCCACGACCTGCTGCTGGATCTCGCTGCGGACCTGGAAGGCCTCGAAGCCGCCACGACCGAGTCGGTGCTCACGATGCCGGTGCTCTACGCCAGCGCCAGGGCCGGGCGGGCCAGCCGTAACCGCCCACTCGACGGCGAGCTGCCGGATGCCGAGGACCTCTCCCCGCTGTTCGATGTCATCTTCAAGCACGTACCGCCTCCTGCGGGTGATGCCGAGGCACCGTTGCAGGCACACGTCACCAACCTCGATGCATCGACCTTCCTGGGCCGGATCGCGCTGTGCCGGGTCCGCGCCGGGCGTCTGCACAAGGGGCAGACCGTGGCGTGGTGCCGGGAAGACGGGTCGATCCGGCAGGTCCGGATCACCGAACTGCTGCGCACCGAAGGGCTTAACCGGGTCCCGGCCGCCAGCGCGAAGGCCGGTGACCTGATCGCCATTGCGGGAATCGCGGAGATCACCATCGGTGACACCCTCGCCGACGTCGACGACCCCCGTCCGCTGCCCCGGATCACCGTGGACGAGCCGGTGATCGCGATGACCCTCGGGATCAACACCAGCCCGCTGGCGGGCCGCGGCGGAGGTGGCAAGCTCACCGCCCGCCTGGTTCGCAACCGGCTGGACGCCGAGCTTGTCGGCAATGTGAGCGTCCGGGTGTCGCCGACCGGATCCCCGGACACCTGGGAGGTGCAGGGCCGCGGTGAGCTGGCGCTGGCTGTCCTGGTGGAGACCATGCGGCGAGAGGGTTTCGAGCTGACCGTCGGCAAGCCACAGGTCGTCACCCGCACCGTGGACGGCGCATTGCAGGAACCGTTCGAACACCTCACCGTGGACGTGCCCGAGGAACATCTGGGTGCCGTGACCGAGTTGCTGGCCGCTCGCAAGGGCCGGGTGGAACAGCTGGGCGCAACGTCGGGGGACGGCTGGGTGCGCCTGGACTTCAGAGTGCCCTCGCGTGGGTTGATCGGTTTCCGCACCGAGTTCCTCACCATCACCCGCGGCACCGGCATCGCCCACCACGTCTTCGATGGCTACCGCCCGTGGGCCGGCGAGCTGCGAACCCGTCGCTCCGGGTCGCTGGTGGCCGACCGGTCCGGTTCGGTCACCGGGTACGCGCTGGCGCAGCTGGCCGACCGGGGCACCTTCTTCGTGGAGCCCGGCGCGGCCGTCTACGCCGGGATGGTGGTCGGCGAGAACCCCCGCGCTGAGGACATGGACATCAACGTTTGCCGGGAGAAGAAACTCACCAACATCCGCTCCTCCACCGGTGACGAGCTGGAGCGGCTGGCTCGACCGCGGACGCTCGGGCTGGAGGAGGCGCTGGAGTTCTGCGCCTCCGACGAGTGCGTCGAGGTGGCTCCGGACGTGGTGCGGGTGCGCAAGGTCGTCCTGGACGCAACCCAGCGTGCCCGGCAACGCGCTCGTGAGCGGGTGACGCGGTCCTAGCCGAGGTATCCCCTGTCCCCGAGGTGCCCGCGCTAGGGCACCATATCGCCCCGTGAGAAGGCTCGGCGGCGGGTGCAGGGCGGTGACGGCGCTGATCGCTGGGGCTGCGCTCGCTGCGTGTACCGCGCAACCGCTGCCGGTCCTACCGGGAAACGGCCCCAACGGCCCGGTGAGTTCCCCGGTCACCCCGCCCCCCACCCGGGAGATAGTGCTCGGGGTAGATCGGCTGGCCGGCGGCTTCAACCCGCACACCCTGGCTGACCTGACACCGGTCTCGGAAGCGGTCGCCGGCCTGCTGCTGCCCTCGGCGTTTCACCAAACGCCGGCGGGGGAGTGGGTCCTCGACGACACCCTGTTGAACTCCGCAGGGGTGACGGACACGGCACCGTTCACCATCACCTACCGGATCCGGCGCAATGCGCAATGGTCGGACGTCACCCCCATCGCCGCTGAGGACTTCGGCTACCTCGCCGAACAGATGCGCACCCAACCCGGCGTGCTGGACTCGGCCGGCTACCAGCTGATCGACCAGGTGGTGTCGCGGGACGGTGGCAAGACCGCCGAGGTGGTTTTTCACCGGCCCTACGCCGGCTGGCGCACCCTGTTCCGGCACCTGCTGCCTGCGCATCTGCTCAAGGATGCGCCGGGCGGTTGGAACAACGGTCTCGATGCCGACCTCCCGGTCTCCGGTGGCCCGTTCGCGATGGTCTCGGTCGACGCATCCCGCGGGGAGATGGTGCTGGCCCGCAACGATCGGTACTGGGACACCCCAGCGCAGCTGGATCGGATCCTGTTCCGCCAGGGCAGCGACGCGGCTCTCGCAGAGGCGCTGCGCACCGGTGGCGCGCAGGCCGCCCTGTTCGGCCGCCCCAATGCCATCACCGAGTCGCTGCTGCGCAATGGTGATGGCATCGGGGCCGACCTGGCGGTGGCCCCGGTTGTCGTGCCGCAGCCGGTGCTCGCCTCGGTGCTGTTACGCCCGGCCAGCCAGGTGCTGGACGACCAGCGGGTGCGTACCGCAGTGGCGGCGGCACTGGACCGCCCGGCACTGATAGCCACCGGAGTCGCCAGCGGTCCCTCCGCGGCGTTGCGGGCGGACTCCGCGCTGCTCGCCCCCTCAGCGCCGGGTTACCGGGCCACCGCGCCGGTCGCCGGGGTCCCCGTGACGCCGGATCCGGACACCGTGCGCAGGTTGCTCACCGACGCCGGGTACACCCGTGGCCGGGCAGGCTGGGAGCGCGCCGGGCAGCCATTGCGGCTGGTGGTGGCCGCGCCGGCGGATCGCGAACCGTACGGCACGCTCGCCGCACGGGTGGCCGATCAGCTTCGAACCGCTGGGATCGAGGCGCAGTTGCGTGAGGTCGACCCCGACGAGCTGTTCGGCACCATGCTCGGCCCGAAGCCGGACATTAACGAGGTGTCATTTCGTCCAGGCACGGCGGAGGCGGCCAACCCAGAAGCCGGCATCCCAGGAGCTGATATCCCAGAACCTGACATCGTTGTGCTGCCGCAGCCGGTAGCCGGCCACCCCGCCACCCAGTTGGCCTCCTGGTACGGCTGCCCCTTGGTGGTGCCGGCCAGGCTGGCACCCGCGCCACCCAACCCGGCGGGGTTGTGTGACCTGACCCTGCAGCCGCTCATCGAACGGGCGCTCACCCAGGACGACCCGGTGGGCACGGTCGCCCCTACCGTCGAGTCGGCGCTGTGGGAGCGGGCTGTGACGATCCCGCTCTACCAGCAGGTTTCGCTCCTGGTCAGCACAAGTCAGCTGCACGGTACGGCGCCGGGGACGGTGCTGGAGGGTCCGCTCGACGGCGCCGCGCGCTGGCAGCTTCGCAGGTGAGGGGAGGAGGTCTGTTGTGGGGAAGTCGAGGCGGATGCCGCGCCTGATCAGCCTCCTGGTGGGGATTGTCTGCCTTGTCCTCGCCGGTTGCGTTCCCGCGAGCGGGACTGATCGTCCCGCTAGTGGCGGCGGACCGGGGGAGACGGGTGCGGGCGGCGACAATGGAGACGGATCATATCGGGCTCCCCAGGTCCCACCCGGACCTGCGATCATCGTCGCGCACGATGCGCCTTACTCCGCGTACAACAACAAGACTGCGGAGGCTAACAACAATCCGGGCAACGCCCTGGCGCTCAACCAGGTTCTCGTAGACCCGTTCATCGTTGACGGAAACGGCAAGTTTCTCCTCAACTCCGACGTGCTGGTGTCAGCCGAGCTGACGTCGAAGGACCCTCAGGTCGTCACGTACAAGATCAAGCCGAACGTCACGTGGTCGGATGGCCAACCGTGGAATTGCGACGACTTCTATCTCGCCTGGCTCGCCGGCAGCGGAAAATCACCGTATTTCATCCCGGCGACAACGCGGGGATATGAGCGGGCGACTGCCGAGTGTCGTGACGACAACACCTTTGTCGAGACCTACCAGTCACCATACGCTGATTGGCAGCGAAACTATGTTCAGCACGCCATCCTTCCGGCGCACATCCTCGAGCGCGAGACCGGGATCGCCGACATCACCGCGCTGAACCCGCAGTCCGCGCCGGCCGACCTGAAGAAGGCCGGCGACTTCTGGAACAGCAAGTGGACCGGTTTCAACGCCACCACGATGCCGGGATCGGGACCTTATCAGATCGACAGCTCAACGCCGGGCACGCAGACTGTGCTGACCCACAACAAGGCGTGGGTGGGCAACCCCGGAGGTCCGGAGCGGATCGTTCTCACCTACGTCGCCGACGGCACCGCGGCGGTGTCCGGCCTGCAGGATCAACAGTTCGGGGTGGTGCAACCGCCGGCCGATCCGCTGCTTGCGGATCGGCTGCGCGCGCTGGAGAACCAGGGCGTGATATTCGAGGCGCGGGGCGGGCCCACCGTCGACCACTTGGACCTCAATCTGGCCAGTGCGCTGTTCAAGGATCCTGTCGTCCGGACCGCTTTCGCCCAATGCGTCGATCGCAACAAGCTGGTCGACGAACTGGTCCGCGGTGTGCTCCCGCAGACGCAGCCACTGGGAAGCCTTGCATCTCTGCCGGGAGATGCGGTCTACGACGACCTCTACTCCGAGAAGATGGTCGCCGACTCGCAGAAAGCGCAGGTGACGCTGGAGCGAGCGGGTTGGGTGCTGGGTCGCGACGGGGTGTATTCCCAGGGGAATCAGCGCCTGTCCTTCTCCATCAGCCACGATGCTTCGCCGGATCATGCCCGGGCGGTTGAGCTCATCCGGACGCAATGCCGGCAAGCTGGGATGGAGATCGCTGACGGTGCTACTCCAGGTGGTCTGGGTGAGGCGCTTGCCCGCGGAACGTTCGACGTCGCCCTGACGACCAGCTCGCGCACTCCCCGCGTGGGGTCCCTGGCCGACCGTTACGCGACCAAAGGCAGGTTCAACTACCAGAACTACACCAATCCTGAGGTCGACGCTGCGCTGGGCGTCGCGCAGACGGAGTACGCCGAGTCCACCCAGACAGCCGCACTGAGGAAAGCCGATCGGCTCCTCGCCGATGATCTGGTATCGCTTCCGCTGTACCAGATTCCGATCATGTGGGCCTACACCAACAACATCGACAGCGTCTACCGCCATGGTTCGAGCGGCGTCACCTGGAACGCCAACGAATGGAAGGTGGGGTAACCCACCTCACGGCGTCACATGGGGTCGCTGCCGCGGAGGGCGGCCCACCATAGCGCTACGGTGGCGGTGAGTGCGGTGGCGCATGCCCAGGTAAGCACGCCGCCACCGTCGAGGTACACCCAGAGCAGAGCTACCACAGGGGCCGGGGTGAGCAGCACTGCGTCGGCCCGCAGCTGCCGGCGCCAGTTGGTGCCGGCAAGCGCGTCGGGGTCGGGGCGTGCCGGGCTATCGATGCGCCGGCCACGGGGTTCGGTGACCCGGATCGGGCCGGACGGATCCAGCCAGACGCCGTCGACTTCGGCGGCAGCGAGCCCGCGACGCTGCGGATCGCCGTGCAGCTGCACCGACGTGGGAGCTGGCAGCGTTGCCAGGATCGGGTCGAAGTGAACCGGAATCCACCGCGGTGGTGACTCCAGCTCGAGCCAGGATCGGGTCATCAGCCCGGACTGCCAGCGCACCCTCCGGGCCGGCATGGGCTGCCCCGGTCTGCGGCGCAGCCGGCGCCTGCTGATCACTTGCCACCCGGCGGTGATCAGCACGATCGCCGCGATCAGGCCGCTGAAGGCCACCCCGGAGGCAGCGCGGTCCACTGCGGCCAGCTCGGTGCTGCCGGGGATGAACACGGTGGTGGGCCGGCGAGGGTTGTAGGCGACCTCGGTGCGGGTCCCCACTGGGGGTGCCGGCACCCCCAGTGCGACGGTGTCGGTTCGGTGCGCACCAGCTGCCGACCAGCGGACGTCAACGGTCCGGCCCTGGGCCCGAACGACCTCCCCGGAGGAACGGGCGGTCGCCTCGGCGACCTGCCCACCGACTGTTCCCAGTGTCCATGCGGACAAGCCCGCGATCAGCGCGCAGACCAGCAGGACCAGCGCGGACGTACCCACCCCGTACCGCAGCGCTCGGCTGCGGCCAGGGCAGGCACGTCCGGTCACCGGGAGAAGCCGATATCGGTGTAGATCTCGTCGGCGAAGCCGAACGCTCCGAAGTTCGCAACGCCGTCGCGCACCGCGACGACGTTGGGACGCTGGTAGAGCGGCAGGGAGTGCCCGGTCTTCCAGATCTCCTGGTCTATCTGGTTGGCCAGCTCAATCTTACGGGCCGGATCGAGCTCAGCGCTCGCCTCCGCGAACAGGTTGTTGATGGTCTCGTTTGCGATCCCGCCGAAGTTTTGCTGGGTCTCACCCCTGGTGCCGTAGATTGAGCCCTTTCCCGAGATCGGAAACACTGTACCGAACCAGGAGAAATGCGCGATGTCGAAGTTTCCAGGAATTACGTTCTTGTCGAAGAGATCATCCGTGGGTACCGGAGTGATCTCGACCTTAACGCCGATCTGGGAAAGGAACTGCTGCACCTGACGGGATTCCTGCTCGGCGACCGGTACCTGGTTCGGGATCACGTCGCGGATCACCAGTTCCCGGCCGTCCTTGCTCCGGATGCCTTCCCCCTGGCGGGTCCAGCCGAGCTGGTCGAGCATTTTCGACGCTTCGTCCGGATTGTACGCGGCGATCCGGGAATTGTCCTGGTAGCCCCGCTGGCCCTGGACGAAGATGTGATTGCCCAGGGGCTTGGGGTCCGGCACGATCCGGCCGATCTGCGCCTGGGTGATAGCCTGGCTATTGATCCCCTTCTGGATCGCGATACGCAACTGCTGGTCGGCGAGGATGGAACCGGGGTTGCCGTTGAACGTGATATGCCGGTAGTTCGGTGCAAGCGCCTTGCGCACCTTCACGCCGGTGGTGGTCTGTGCCCGGGTGAAGGAATTGAGATTGGGACCGATTTCGGCGAAGTCGACCTCGTTGTTGGCCAGCGCGTCGAACGCCGCTTCGTCTGGGATGGCGCGGAAGATGATCCGGTCCAACCGGGGCTTGGGGCCCCACCACTTCTCATCCCGTACCACCGTGATGGTCTTGGCGGTCTGGTCGATTTGCTCAACCTTGAACGGTCCGGCCGTGACGGGCAGACGTTGGGTCCACCCGGTGTTGAACACGTCTGGGTTCAGGTTGGTGGAGGCCGGGTACAGCGGGGTGAATAGGCTTTGCCAGTCGGAGAAGGGTCTCGCGAAAGTCACCACCGCCTGCTTGTCGGAGATGCCCCGCTCCACTGAAGCGATATCAGCGAAGCCCGTGCTTGACGAGATCAGGAAAGCCTTGTTGCTACGGTTTAGGGCCTGCCATTGTGCCTGGAAGTCTCGCCAGGTGATCGGTGTACCGTCGCTCCAGGTGGCCTCGTCGCGCAGGGTATAGGTGGCTACTTGCGGATTGCTGCTGGTCAGCTCGGCGGACTTGAGATAGTCGCTGTTGATCTTCACCGTGCCGTCGGGCTGACTCAGGAATAGGTACGGCATAACGCTGCCGACCACCTCTTCGGTCGGGACGTATGTCCCGTCAAGGTGGTTGTAATTGAAGTTGGGTGGAAATCCGGAGAGCGACCACCGTAAGGTGCCGCCGTCGCGCAACGTGTCAGCTGGTGCTGCTCCGATGTCGATGGTGCCGATCTCCGGAGCGGGTCCGTCCTGCCTGCTAGCGCCCCCACCGCAGCTCACCAGCACCAGCGTGAGGGTTGCGACCAGCACACCCAGCAGCCCCCCTGGCCCTAGTCGCTGTCTCATCCGCACATCCCTTCGGTGATTGTCCGTGGTGATCTTCTGGGATGCGCTCACAGCACTGCGTGCGCCTGCGCGTAGTGACAGGCCGCCTCGTGCTCGGCTTCGCCCCGTTGCTCCCGGGCAGGCTCCTCCTGCTCGCAGCGCGACTGCAGCTCGGGGGTCAGGGCGGCGTAGCGCAAGCAGCGGGTACGAAACCGGCACCCCGACGGCACGTCGGCCGGGCTGGGTAGGTCGCCGGTCAGCAGGATCCGTTCCCGGGCGCGCTCCTTGGCCGGGTCGGGGATCGGTATCGCCGAGAGCAGCGCCTGGGTATACGGATGCTGCGGCGTGTTGTACACCGCGTCGACGGGCCCGATCTCAATGATCTTGCCCAGGTACATCACCGCGACCCGGTCGGCGATGTGCCGCACCACCGCGAGGTCGTGCGCGACGAAGAGCATGGCCAGGTCCAGCCGGGCCTGCAGCTCCTCGAGCAGGTTGATCACTCCCGCCTGGATCGAGACGTCCAGCGCCGAGACCGGCTCGTCGAGCACGAGCACCTTGGGATCCAGCGCCAGTGCCCGGGCGATCCCGATGCGCTGGCGCTGCCCCCCGGAGAACTCCGCGGGGTAGCGGCTGGCGTGATCGGATCGCAGGCCTACCAGGTGCAGCAACTCCGGGACCCGCCGCCGGATCTCCGTATTCGGCATCCCATGGGTAGTCAGCGGCTCGGCGAGCACGTCGAACACCGGCAACCGCGGGTCCAGCGAGGCGATCGGGTCCTGGAACACCACCTGCAGGTCCCGGCGAAGCTGCATGCGCCGCCGCCGATCCAGCGCCGACACGTCGGTACCGAGTACCTCGATCCGTCCGGACGGCGGCGCGGCCAGGTTGAGGATCTCCATCAGGGTGGTGGTCTTGCCGCAACCGGACTCGCCGACCAGCCCCAGCGTCTCCCGCTCGCGCAACTCGAAGGAGATGTCATCGACGGCGCGCACCGTGCCCACCCGCCGGCGCAGGATCGTCCCCTTGAGCACCGGGTAATGCCGCACCAGTCGCTCCACCCGCAACACCGCTGCACCGCGTTCTGGATGCAGAACG
>JBOHGH010000126.1:0-13023 GCA_050699975.1 Pseudonocardiaceae bacterium
GGTGTGACCGACCCGCTCTGCTGTCGCGCGCGGCAGCAGCCCCCCATTTTCACACCTCAGGGCGGCGCGCAGCGCCTACGGAGTTGGCTCCGAATGGCGACCCAGCGAGGTGGGTGTGGGTGGCGACTGACTGCTACCAGGTCTGCCAGACATCCAGGTTGTAGAACTTCGGCGGGCCGTCGCACAGCTTCGCCATCTGAGCGGCGAACTCACTGGTCTCCGGCCGGTTGGAGTTCTCCATCGCTGATTCGTACGAGTCGAACTCGATAATGGTGAGGTAGTAACCAGGGCGATCCCGGTCGGCGGTGGCCGTGATCCGCCGCGCCGTGCTGCCGGCCTCCATCTGGGGCCGACTCTCGTTGATGAAAGCCTGAAGCTCTTCGAGCCGTGATGTCTTGAACTCGACGATCTGTACGAACCCGGCCATGCCGGCCTCCTGCCTGTCGGGAAGCTCCCGTCTGTCGGGAACCTCCCTCACCCTCGCCCGCGCAACCTCGCCACACAAGCGGCCCAGCGGGTGACCGCTCCTGGCCATCCGCCGCAGTCAGCAGGCTCAGCGGGGTTACCAGGGCTCGCCCTCGTCTCGTCAACGCCACCGGGACCGAACATGGGGGTGGACTTGTGGACCGGAGTGCGGGCAGTGTGGAGTGATGCGGGCGATATGGAAGGGCGCACTGGCGTTCGGGATGGTCAGCATCCCGGTTCGGCTGTATTCGGCGACCGAGGACCGGGATGTGTCCTTTCACCAAGTGCACGCCGAGGACGGGGCGCGGGTGCGCTACCGCCGGGTGTGCACATGCTGCGGCGAGGAGGTCGCCTATGCCGACCTCGCCAAAGGCTACGAGCTGCCGTCCGGTGAGACGGTGTTGCTGACCGACGAGGACTTCGCGAACCTGCCGCTGCCCAGCGCCAAGACCGTGGAGCTGCAAGCGTTCGTGCCCGCTGAGCAGGTCGATCCGCTCGCCCTGGCCCGTGGCTACTACCTGGAACCCGAGGCCGCCGGCCGCAAGCCCTACGAGTTGCTTCGTGCCGGGCTCGAGCGCACCGGGCGGGTGGGTCTCGCCAAGATCGCCGTGCGGACCAAGGAGTCGCTGGCCGTGGTGCGGCCCCGGGGGGACGTGCTCGTGCTGCACACGATGCTGTGGCCCGATGAGGTACGGGAGGCCCAGTTCGACGTGCTCGACCGTGAGGTGGCGGTCAGCGATGCAGAATTGGCGATGGCCGACACCCTCATCGAGGTGATGGCCGGTGACTTCGACCCCGGCGCTTACCACGACGATTACCGCGAGGCGCTGCTCGCCGTCGTCGAAGCCAAGAGCAACGGACGGGACATCGCTGCTCCCTCGACGCCGGCGGAGCCGGTGCCTTCGGTGGACCTGATCACCGCGCTGCAGGCGTCGGTCGAGGCGGCCAAGGCTGCTCGTGGCGAGCCGGTGGACGTGCCGGACCAGCGCAAGGGTGATAACGGGCGGCAAGCGTCAAAGAAGTCCCGTACCTGATCGGGGAGCAGCCGTGTCCGACCTGGTCCTGCCGATGTTGCCGACAGCGGGGCCGCTGCCGACCGGACCGGGCTGGGCATTCGAGTTCAGCTGGGACGGGGTGCGCTCGCTGGCCTGCACCCAGCCTGATCGGATGTGCCTGTTCAGTGGTACCCACCGCAGCATCTCCGCCGCCTACCCAGAACTCGAAGAGCTCGCCGGGCGGCGCCGGATGCTGCTGGACGGGAAGATCGTTGCGCTGGACTCCTGCGGCCGGCCGAGCTTCACGCAGCTGCAGCTGCGGATGAACGTGCAACGACCAACGCGCGCGGTGCTGCGCCGGGCGCCGGTGGCGTACTACGTCTTCGACCTGCTCCGCCTTGACGACCGGTCCACCGTCGGACTGCCCTACCGGCGCCGTCGTGAGCTGCTGGAGGAGCTGGCGTTCGGCAGTGGACCGGTGATCTTGCCACCCTACTTCCTTGAGACCGACGGCCAGGTCGTGCTGGATACCGCCGCCCAGTACGGCCTGCATGGCGTGATCGCCAAGCGCGCGGACTCCAGCTACCAGCCCGGGCGCTCCCGGAGCTGGGTGCAGACGACGCTGCGCCAGGCCCAGGAAGTGATTATCGGTGGGTGGCTGCCCGATCGCCGCCACGCGGCCACGATCGGCGCCTTGCTCGTCGGCGTGCCCACCGAAAGCGGCCTCAGGTACGCCGGCCAGGTCGGGACGGGTTTCAGCCAAGCGAGCCGCCGGGAGTTGCGGGACCTGTTGACCGAGCTGGAGCAGCGCCGTAGTCCCTTCGCCGACGAGGTGCCACGCGATTCCGATCGGGTCGTGCACTGGGTGGCTCCGCGGCTGCTGGGCGAGGTCTCCTTCCGGCAATGGACGCCCCGTGGGCGGCTCGGGCATCCCACCTGGCGCGGTCTGCGACCCGGCAAGCATGTGGCGGCGGTCCGGGGGCCGATCATGCTGAGTGGGCGAGGAAGCGGGCGCGAGGTGACCGACCAGCAGATGCTCGCCGATCTGGAGCGTGCCGTGGCGCAACTTCGCGCCGAACTGCGGACGCTGCGCGACCAGATCTCCCCGCACTTCCTGAACAACACGATGAGCACCATCGCGGCCTTCGTCAGCACCGACCCGCCCCGGGCCCGTGATCTGCTGATCGTTTTCACCGAGTTCGCCCGGTACTCCGTCCGGTCTGTCACCGAGACCACCCTGGTCGACGAGCTGGAGAACATCGAGCGTTACCTGACGCTGCAACGGGCTCGTTTCGGCGAACGACTTAAAATGGAGCTGCACGTCGCGCCGGAGGTGCTGCCGGTCGTGCTGCCGTTTCTGGCCGTCCAGCAGCTGGTGGACAACGCGGTCCGCAACGGCATCGAGCGCAAGCAGCTCGGTGGCACCGTCACGCTCACCGCCGGTATCGCCGATGGCGCCGATTCTCACTGCCTGATCACCGTCGAGGATGACGGCCCCGGCAAAGAGGAGCCTGACCTGCGGGCGAACCTCCGCACGATCGACGAACAGCTGCACGCCAGGTTCGGCGATGACTACGGCTTGGTCGCCGACATCGTCCCGGGCACCGGCACCAAGATCTCCATCCGGGTGCCGAGGTCGGCTCAGACCTGACCGGCGAACAACGCCACGCCCTGTGGGGTGTTCACGGCGAGGGTGAACTGGCCGCCGCCACCGAGGAATACCTTGCTGAGGGTTACCGAGGTGTGCGGGACGATCGGGGTCGAGTATTTCCAGTCGCCTTCGTTGGACTCCTGTAGCGTCGCGCGGTTGAGCGTCGCGCCGAATGTGGTGAAGACCGGGCTCCACTCCTTATCGCTGTTGTTAGTGAGGGTCACCGCGACGCGGATTACCGACGCGCCCGGATGCAGCGCGGAATCGGAGGTGCCCACCTTGGGTTCTCCGGCGATGATCGTGTTGCCGTTGCTGGCGGTCCAGACCTCATCGAAGGCCACGGTGGAGCCCGGCGGGGTCGGCCCAGCGGGGAGCGCATGCACGTCAGGTGCAGCGGCGACGTGCTGGCCGCCACCGATGGCCACCCCGGCAATCGCCACCCAGGCTGCCCACATCATGAGTCCGATCGTGGCCAGCAGGCCGAGCACGACGTGCGCGAAACTTCCAGGACGAGGACGAACGCGGTACATCGGGCGCGCAAAGGAGCCGTACGGCGATGCAGGCACGGACACAGAAGCCTCCCATGGAGTGAGTGGAACAGCTGCCGCAACTACCCCCGTGCCGGTTACCGCACGTACCTATCATTCTGGTTTTCGCTGCGCAGGCCACCCGTGTTACCGCCCCGAAGGAGTGGTTTTGTCACTTCTTGTAGTCGCCGCACACCCAACCCCGGCGTGTCCGTCCCTGGTGCACGGTGTGTCGCCCCGTGGTGCCCGCCCCAGTGATCCCCGCACTCAGCGGGGTAGGTCGAAGCTCCTCGCTGCGGCGAGGAACGCCTCGTTGTCGGCTGGGCTGCTCACCGTGACCCGGGCGCCGTCACCGGGAAACGCGCGGATCACGATCTTGTGCTCCAGGCAGTGGTTGTCGAAGGCGGCGGTCCGCTCACCCAGCGGCAGCCAGACGAAGTTGGCCTGTGAGTCCGGTACGGGGTAGCCCATCGCGAGCAGCTCGGCCCGTACCCGATCCCGTTCGGCGGCGATCCGCTGGCAGCGGGCCAGCAGCTCGTCGGCAACGTCGAGGCTGGCCAGCGCGGCGACCTGGGCCAGCGAGTTGACGCTGAAGGGTACGTACACCTTGCGCAGCGCAGCGGTGATCGGCGCTGGCGCCACGCAGTACCCGACCCGCAGACCGGCCAGCCCGTAGGCCTTGGAGAAGGTCCGCAGCACCGCGAGGTTGTCCCGGCCGAAGTTGTTCCGGACCAGCGGCACGCCGTCGGGCACCGCGGGATCGGTCACGAACTCGTGGTAGGCCTCGTCGAGTGCGACCAGGACGCCGTCGGGCACCGCGTCGAGGAACGCGACCAGCTCGTCGCGCCGCACGGCAGTACCGGTGGGGTTGTTGGGGTTACACACGAACACCAAGCGGGTCGCCGGGGTGATCGCGTCGAGGATCGCAGGCAGGTCGTGGGTGTGGTCCGGGCGCAGCGGGACGGTGCGCTGCCGGACCCCGGCGACCTGGGTGATCCGCGGGTACTCCTCGAACGAACGCCAGGCGAAGAGCACCTCATCGTCGCGTCCGCACGTTGCTTGCACCAGCTGTTGACACAGCGTCACCGACCCACAGCTGGCGGTGAGATGGGATCGCGGGACGTCCAGCCGGCTGGCGAGACGGTCCAGCAGTTCGGTCACCCCGTTGTCCGGGTAGCGGTTAACGCCCGCCGCGGCGTCGGAAATCGCCGCGACGACGCTGGGCAACGGGCCTTCGGACACCTCGTTGCTGGCCAGCTTGACCGCGCCCGGGATGTTTCGACCGGGGATGTAGACAGGCAACGATTCGAGGTCGGCCCTGGCGCGCGCGGTCATCACGGCTCCCTCTTCCCGGTGGCGTGGTAGCAGGCTGCGGCGAACCTTCACCCTAACCGGCCGCATCGCTTCGTCCGACGGGTGATCTTCTGAGGCATCCCTCGATGAACCGGTACGCTGCCCGCTCACCCGGTGTTCGCCGTCGAAGAGTTGGGTGCGCAATGACGCAGCGTAGCCTTCAGCAGGTCCCGCTCCCCGACGGCAGTAAGCTGCGTCTGACTGTCGCTGCACCAGAATCCGCGGTCCGTGGCGGCATCGTCGTCGTGCCTGAGGCCTACGGGGTCACCGACGCCGTCTGGCAACTCGCCGAGGGGCTGGCCGGTGAGGGCTGGCTGGCCGTGATCCCGCACCTCTACCACCGAGACGATGTCGATGAGCTGCCCCCCGACAGCGGACCGGGGCAGGTACGCAGCCAGGTCGAGCGGTTGTCCGCGGAGTCCCTCCACGCCGATACCGATGCCTCGCTGAGCTGGCTGGCGCGGCACGGTGTGACCGCCGACCGGATCGGCGTGGTCGGCTTCGGGCTGGGAGGTGCGGTGGCGCTCATCGTCGCCGCCCAGCGCGATCTCGGTGCCGCAGTGACCGTCGACGGGGTCGGAGTGATGCAGCCGGTGGCTCCGACGTTGCCTGCGCTGGTCGAGGCCGCTCCCGAACTGCGCTGCCCCTGGCTGGGTCTCTACGGACCGGGCAGCGAGATTCCCGACCCGGAGGTACACAAGCTGCGGGACGCGGCGCATTCCGCCCAGGTGGCCACCGACCTGGTGCACTACTGCCTCGACACCGACCAGTCGACCGCCGAGGAGACCTGGGCTCGCACCCTGAACTGGTTCGACTGTCACTTGCGCTGACGCGCTTGTGAGTGCATAACAGTGTTCCAGCACGCAACGCCACTCACGGCTCTGCTAGGAACGGGGATATGAGCGAGCCCCGGATTTTGTGGCAGCCCGACCCGGCCGTCGTCGCTCGCTCGCGGATGGCGGCGTTCCGGGGGTGGCTGGCGACCAATCGTGGAGTGGTGGTGGCTGACTACGACGCGTTGTGGCGCTGGTCGGTGGCCGACCTGGAAGGGTTCTGGGGGGCGTTCGTCGAGTTCGCCGGGGTCCGGTTTCACGCAACGCCGCAGCGGGTGCTCGCCGACGCCTCGATGCCCGGGGCGCAGTGGTTTCCCGGCGCGACCCTGAATTACGCCGAGCACGCCCTGGCCCCCGGCCCCGGCAAAGGCGACGACGACACCGCGGTGGTGTTCTGTCGTGAGGATGGTTTTCGGGATCAGTTGAGTTTCGGGCAGTTACGGCAGCGAGTGGCCGCGGCGCGCTCGGCGCTGGCGTCGTTAGGCGTCTCGCGGGGGGACCGGGTGGTCGCGCTGGCGCCGAATTCGCCGGACACCCTGGTGGCCTTCCTGGCCACGGCCAGCTTGGGGGCGGTCTGGGCGTCGTGCTCGCCGGACTTCGGGGCCCGCGCGATCGCCGACCGGTTCACCCAGCTCGCGCCCACCGTGCTGATCGCGGTGGACGGCTACCGCTACGGCGGCAGGTACTACGACATCCGATCCACCGTGGACGCCCTGAGCCAGCAGATACCTTCGTTGCGCGCCACGGTGACGCCGGCGCGGTGGGACGACCTGCTCGCCTCGCGCTCCGGTGCCGAGCTGACATTCGAGGCGGTGGACTTCGATCACCCGCTGTGGGTGCTCTACTCCTCGGGCACTACCGGGCTCCCCAAGGGCATCGTGCAGGGCCACGGCGGAATCGTCGTGGAGCACCTCAAGGCGCTGCAGCTGCAGACCGATCTCGGCCCGGGGGAGCGGTTCTTCTGGTTCACCACCACCGGCTGGATGATGTGGAACCTGCTGATCAGCGGCCTGCTGGTGGGCGCAACGATCGTTCTCTACGACGGCAGCCCGGTGCACCCCGACATCGGCGCGCTGTGGCGGCTGGCCGAAGCCGAGGGCATCACCTACTTCGGTACCTCCGCGCCGTTCATCCAGTCCTGCCGCAAAGCCGGCCTGCGCCCGGGCTCGCAGCTGGACCTCACCGCGCTGCGGGCGATCGGTTCTACCGGGTCACCGCTTTCTGCTGAGGGGTTCCACTGGATCGCCGAGGAGGTCGATCCGGATGTGCAGATCTGCTCGGTGTCCGGGGGAACAGACCTGTGCACGGCTTTCGTCGCGTCCGCACCTGACGTGCCCGTGTGGGAGGGCGAGATCTCCTGCCGTGCGCTCGGGGCCGCGGTGGTGGCCCTGGACGAGGCCGGTGCGGAGGTGTACGACGAGGTGGGCGAACTGGTGATCACCAAGCCGATGCCCTCGATGCCGGTGTTCTTCTGGAACGACCCGGAGGGCACCCGGTTGCACGAGGCGTACTTCGACGTGTACCCGGGTCGGTGGCGGCACGGTGACTGGATCAAGATCACTCCACGTGGTTCGTGCGTGATCTACGGCCGCTCCGATGCCACGCTCAACCGGGGCGGTGTGCGGATGGGCACCGCGGAGTTCTATACGGTGGTTGAGAGCTTGGACGAGGTGCTCGACTCGCTGGTCATCGACACCTCCGGCGCCGGCCGGGAGGGCGAGTTGCTCTGTTTCCTGGTGCTCGCTGCCGGGGTGTCGCGCGACGACGTCGAGCCACAGCTTCGCGCCAGGCTGCGGGAGAACCTGTCGCCACGGCACGTGCCCAACCGCTTCATCGTGGTCGACGAGGTGCCCCGCACGCTCAACGGCAAGAAGTGCGAGGTGCCGGTGAAGAAGATCCTCGCCGGGGTCGACCCTGCGCGGGCAGTCAGCTCAGGTGCGCTGCGCAACCCGGACTCGCTGCGCCCGTTCTTGGCGCTGCGCCCCTGAGTGGCAATGCGGGCGAGCGGTTGCTCACGGTTGCCGCGCGACTGTCACCGGGCCGGCGGCTGGACGAGCCCGGTTTGGTAGGCGGCGGCCACCGCTTGCGCCTTCTCCCGAACCCCGAGCTTCATCATCACTCGGGCTAGATGTGTCTTGACGGTGGCTTCACTGATGAACAGCTCTACGGCGACATCGGCGTTGGACAGCCCTCGGGCCATCAGGGAGAGAACCTCCCGCTCACGCGGGGTCAGTTGGGCCATCTCGGCGGGCGTAGGTGTGTGTGGTTCAGGCCTGGAGGCGAACTCGTCGATGAGCCGGCGGGCAACGGCGGGATCCAGCCACGCCTCGCCGGCGACGACCGAGCGGATCGCGTTGACGATCTCAGCGGGGGCGGCGTCTTTGAGCAGGAAGCCCGAGGCGCCCGCTCGCAGTGCGGCATAGACGGCCTCATCGATGTGATAGGTCGTGAGGATGATGATCCCGATGGGCTCGCCGCTCTGCGCGGTCAGGCCCTCATCGACCACGGCGCGGGTGGTGGCGACGCCGTCGGTGCCTGGCATGCGGACATCCATGAGGACCACATCCGGGCGCTGGGCGCGGATCTGGGTCAGCGCCTCCTGACCATCGGCGGCTTGGGCGACGACGGTGATGTCGTCCTCGGCGTTGACGAGCATCACAATGCCGGCTCGGACCAGCGGCTGGTCATCGACTACCACGACTCGAATCACGCTGACACCCTCCCTTGACCCCCGCGACCATCGTTGAACCTATTGGTGGTGGTCGAGGAGTTCTGTGCGGCGCCCGTGAGGGGCAGGGTCGCGGTCAGCCGGTAGCCACCGTTGGGGTTGGGTCCTGCGTGCAGGCGCCCACCGGTGGCGTGTGCCCGCGCGCGCAGGCCCACCAGGCCGCGACCGACGGATAGCGCCTCTCCTCGGCGCGCCTGCGCAAGGTCGATGTCGTTGTCAATCTGGATGAGCAGGCTGTGAGGTTCCCAGACCAGCCTCAGGCGCGGATTGGATTTCACGCCGCCGTGTTTGAGGACGTTGGTCAGGCCCTCCTGCACGATCCGGTACGCGGCCAGATCTATACTCGGGTCCAGATTGCGGGGTGTGCCCTCGACGTGGACGGTGACCGGCATTCCGGTGTCCCGTAGTGAGGTGAGCAACATGGTCAGATCCGCCAGTCCGGGTTGCGGCCCGAGTTCGCCTGTACCCGCAGCGTAACCGGCGGGGTCGCTGGCCTCCAGCACCCCGAGTAGCCGTCGTAACTCAGCCATCGCTTGTTTACCCGTCGCCTCGATGTTCGCGAGTGACTGGGTCACCTGGGTAAAGTTCGTATGGGCGACCCGGGCCGCCCCGGCGGCTTGTAAGACGATCGCGGTGACCGCGTGAGAGACGATGTCGTGTAGTTCTCTGGCGATTCTGCCGCGCTCCGCGGCCACCGCTTCCCGGACCGTCTCCCGCTCGGATTCCAGGCGTTGGACATGCTGCAGACTAGACCGGGTTACTAGGCCTGCGCCATACGCTCCGCCAGTTATGATGGCAAGGAATATGAGGTTAGGAATGAATGATTGAAGTTGCTGGGCAAGAGTAGGATACAGTCTAAATGCCACAGCGGCGGCGGCCCCGATGGGAACGATAGACGCCAGCAGCGCCAGCAAGGAGGTTTTCCGGTCACGATGGACCGCGACCGCGTACAGGGCCAACGGGATACCCGCGACCGGGGTATAACGGGGCATGATCGGCCATGCGGTCACGGTGAGCACCCATTGAATAGCGAAGACCGCCACCGGTGCCCTGTCTCGCCAAGCTAGCGGCACGAGCATGATCAGCCCGTAAAGCCACACGAGGAGCAACCATGGCCTGGTCGCCACCTGAGCCAACTCGGACCAGGTAGAGAAAATGAAACAGTTGAGGAGAAAGACTGCCGGAAGCAGGAGCGCATCGCGTTTTGCTGACGGTGGTATCTGGATACTGCTTGGCATCCAACCCGGTAGTTTCATCGGGTTCCCTTACTGTGCCAGGTAGTCAGCGTGACACGCGAATTCCCCGGAGCTGGTTCCGCCGCCACATTACGATTCCAGCGGCTGTTCATGTGATCGATGACTTACCGGTCGTCAGTTGATCGTCTTGTTGTGGACGAATCATCCGACTGATGCGTTGACACCTCTTCACCTGGCTTCTCTTGTGAGGGACTGGGACAGAAACCAGGCTGGTCTCCCCTGCACGGAGCGGTCGTATGACTGTTCGTTAACGTTGGTGTAGCTGTCGCGGTGGATGCGCCTGCAAAGACGAAGCCAATGGCCAGAAGTAGCGTCGTAATCGCCATGATGATGCGTTTGCGCGATGATTGCGCATGGGCGCCTCTCGGCGCCCATGCTGCGGGAGGCGTCTCAGGGCTGATCATCGTGTCCTTACTCCTCGGCGGCAGCGCATGTCAGGCACGACTGGCCAATTCGTCCCTATTGTTCCACCTACGTCGGCCGAAAGCAACCCGTTATAGCACATGGCGGCTCGTTTCCCTAGCGGGTCGGCCACCAGTCATCCCACAGATGTAGGGGCCCTCTCCGGCTACTTCATCTGATGTAGCGCGACTGCATGACCTGGGGTACGTGGAAGATCGTCCAGCCGCTTGGGTGCGGCCCGGCCTCATCCGACCATCGTCGATCCGCAGGTTGCGGGACGTCACCTGCAACCGGGTCGTTGTGGTAGCGGAGCGCACCAGGGAGATCCGGTGAGTCAACGAGCTGCGACTCGAGAAGCTGCAGGAACGTATCGGCGTCGGGTTGTCCGCGGGAGATGGGAATGCCGGTATCATGGACTCGGCGACGCGGCTCACGTGATTCGGCTACAGGGTGACTTTGCTGGCGGGCACTGGAGTGATCTGCTCGCGCCGAAACCCATCGGACATCCACCGGGTGAAGCACCCGAGGTTTTCGGTGACCTTGCCGGTCACCGCTGGGGCGTGCAGCCGCGCTCTGCTGCCGCAATCAGAATAGTCAGAACGGGCCGTCGACTTCAATGCGGCGCGCAGCCGATTCAAAGCCCGGTGTTGCGCCACCCGAACCGCGCCAGGAGTGGACCCAACGGCCGCGGCGGTCTTCTCCGCAGACAGCCCCACCACAACCCGCAGAACGAGAATGTCCCGCTGCTTGTCCGGCAGCGTTTCCAGCAACCGTGCCATCCGCTCCGCGGACTCGCCCTGCATCACCTGGGCCTCGGGGCTGTCAGCGAATCCGGAGTTCTCGGGTATCTCCGGAACCGGCTCGACACGGTTGCGCGCCGCCGACCGGCGGGCGTCGGCCACCTTGTGTGCGGCGATGCCGTACACAAAGGCAAGAAAGGGTCGGCCTTGGTCACGATAACTCGGCAGCGCGGTGAGCACTGCGAGACACACCTCTTGGGCTACGTCATCCGCCGATACGAGAGTCTTGTCCTGGACGCCGAGCCGGGAGCGGCAGTACCGCAACACGAGAGGACGAATCCGGCGGAGCACTCCGTCAATGGCATCTCGCTCACCGTCGACGGCAGCACCAACAAGGACGGCGAGGTCGTCCGCGATTTCACTCTCGGGTTCGCTCTCATCAGGAGGAAGCGCGGTGACGTTTTTGGTGAACTGGGTCTCGATCGCTTGCGCGAATCGAGTGGCTAGTGACTGGACGTCCGGGACCGCGTGGTGCCCATCTGGAACCAACGACGTTTGCAGCTCACATAGTGCAGGCGTAGCCACTGGTTCCCCTTTTGCTGATCGGCCAGCCACCGTGTCAAGTTTTCGGCGGTATTACGAGCAACGCCCCGACGTGAACGCGCAATACAACGCGAAGACGACCAGGCCTTGCGCAGAGGACCGGCCTCGACGCACCGGCGTGGGCGGCCGAGGCATGATCCTTCGTGCTGCTCCAATATGCCGGACGCCCCGGGGCCGGTCATCCTTTCCACAGACCATCTTCCGCGTACCTCAGGCCATGCAGCCCCGGTACATCAGATGTGGTAGCCCCCCGATGGTTTCTACATCTGTGGGGCGATGTGACCATCGACTGGTATGCGGACACGGTCGTCGCGGTCACAGACAGTGATAGGTGTGATCAACTACTTGTCGCCGGCCTCGGCTCGCTATTCCCGGTCCGTGCTGGCGTGGTTTCGACCTGTTCGTGGGCGCCAGCTCGCCGCGCGGCGGGTCATGTGGGCCGAGGGAAGAACACCCGGCCAACTGCTACGCGAGGAGGGGATCGGCCGGAATGACGAGATCGCCGAGGCTCCCCGTGCGCTTCGTTGCTCAGGCTTCAGGTTCCACGGTAGGTGCCGAAGCTCCAGCGGTTGCCCTCCGGGTCACGGACGGTGAAGCCGCGCGAGCCATAGTCTTCGTCCCTGAGCCCCCGGACGACCTCGGCGCCACCCGCGGTGGCTCGCTCGAACAGGGCATCAGGCGCCTCGGTGACGACGTAGAGCGCTGCATTGCCGGGTTTCACGCCGAACTCGCCCTCGCCGGACCCGAACATGATCCCGCCGCCCTCGGGCCAACGCAGTTCAGCATGCACGATCTCGCCGTCCCGGTCGCCGGGGACGATGAGGGTCTCCTCGAAGCCGAAGGCCTCAACGAGAAAGCGGATCGCGGCATGTTCGTCGGAGTAGGACAGGCACGGCCAGACGGTGGGTGCAGGAGTGTTATCAGTCATGCTGTCCAGGATGGGTCCATCGGTGTGCCCGTGTCTTGAACGGATGGGAGTTCCTCGGCCAGCCAGTTCGACGGGGTGCAGCCCGCCAGCTCTCGCCACTCTCGGGTCAGGTGGGCCTGGTCAGCGAAGCCACAGCGGGCGGAGACCTCAGCCAGGCCGGGTCGCACGGGGGCTCGGAGCATGCGGTGCGCGACCTCGAACCGCATGACCCGACCTGCCACCTTCGGGGTCAGACCGAATTCGCGCCGGAAGCGCTCACCCAGGTGCCTCCTGCTCCACCCGACCTCCTGGGCCAGCGTGCCGACCTCGACCCGGCCATGGCAGGCGGTCAGCCGCCGCCAGGCCCACCCGAGCTCCGGCGCCGGTCCGTCCCGTTCCCGTTGTCCAGCGATGCTGCTCAGAGTCTGGTCCAGTTCTACCGGGGTTTCACCCCAGCCCGACGAGGCATGTCGTGGTTTGGGCTGGTCTCGGGGGGCTCCGGTCGGGCGGTGTGACGGTGCCCTGCTGGGTCCGTGTTGGTACCGCTCGTTGGCGGTGGTTGG
>JBOHGH010000127.1:0-12863 GCA_050699975.1 Pseudonocardiaceae bacterium
CAGCCGCACCCCCGGTTCGGCGGCCTGGCGCCCCGGCGACCCGGTCCGCGTGCAGGTCACCGGCCCAGTCACCGTGCTCGAACCCTCCTAGCGCAGCACTAGCGCCCTACGTCGCGCGCTGACCGGCAGTGCGGCGAGGCGAGCAGGAAGCTCGCGGCCGCTGGAGTCAGTAGTGGTAGCGCGCCTGAAAGATGACGATCTGATCGCCCTCGACAAGATAGACGAGGCGGTGCTCCTCGGTGTTCCGGCGAGACCACGCCCCGGGGGTGGAGTGGCGGAGCTGCTCAGGCTTGCCGATCCCCTCGAAAGGGTCCCGCAACATCGCGTCGATGAGCCTGTTGATTCGCTTGAGCATCGTCCGATCGGCAGTCTGCCAATGGACGTAGTCCTCCCAACCGGTCTCCGTGAACGTCAGCTTCACGGACGATGGTCGAGTTCGTGCTCCTCGACCTGCCCGGCTTTGGCCTGGGCGTAGCCTTCGAGCAGACGCCTGGCATTCGCGGGCGAGCGAAGCAGGTAAGCCGTCTCCTGCAAGGCGTCGTACTCCTCGCGTGACATGAGGATCGCGTTACCCCTCTTGGACGTGATCTCCACGGCGATGCGGTCGTTGTTGACCTGCTCGATGAGCGGGAACAGTGACTTGCGGGCCTCGCTGGCGGTGATCGCCATGACAACCGGCCTGGTGTCAGCGTTGAGCGGCCTCCCGCTCGCCGCCACCCGGGAGCGGTCCGACCTGTGGGGTCGCCTCGTCGAGTCGGCGGTGGGCGCGCACTTGATCAACACCGCGTCCAGCCCGCTGACCTCGGTGGGGTACTGGCGCGACGGCGTCCACGAGGTGGACTTCGTCCTGCGCTCGGGCTCGATGGCCGTCGCCCTCGAGGTGCAAAGCGGGCGCCAGGCCGTCAATCGGGCTGCTTCGACCGTCTCCCGTGAGTTGACCGGCAACATGCGACAGAAGCACACCGTGGGCGGCTCGCCGATGCCGGGGATGCATGACGGTGATCGGCGTCCAACTCAGTACGCACCCCAGCGCACCAGCTGCCCGCCCTCGGCTACGCCCGCTACGAACCGTCGGCTCCCTCGACAGCTCCTGCGGTGGGTGGGGCGCGATACGCCGGGAAGAAGCTCGTGGGACCGCGATCCGCCGTGAGGCGCCTGTAGGCCACGTGGTCGCACACGACATCGTGCGTGACGAACTCATCCGTCATGTTGGTGAAGGCCGCCTTGAAGGTATGCAGGCTGTCGCGTCCCTTCATTCCCCCGCCGAGGTTGAGCGGAAGGCCCAATTTGTCGGACAGATCCAGCATCCCGATCATCATGTTCTTGGCCGGAGACCGGGCGCGGTGGGTGTCCGCGGTGCCGCTGAGGAAACAGTGCAGGTAACCGTCGCTGATCGCCGCGATCGCCCCCGACGCGAGATCACCCTCGGGCCCGCGCACCACCACCAGCCATGACGAGTCGAAGAGCAGGCAGGCACGGAGGTAGTCGGTTCCGAAGTAGTAGCGCTGGCCGGCTCCGGCACCGCGCATTGTCTCGACATATGCCCGCTCGAACACAAACACGAGGTCGTCGTCCACCGCTGCGCTCGGGACCGCCTCGAAGCGGTAACCGAGCCGCTCGTTGCTGCGCACCTTCCTCGCCATCGTCGGGTTCACCGCACGGGGCCGGGACGGCTCGTTCACCAGCACCGACCCCCGGACAACCCCACCGCGCAGCGTCGGAGCACCCAGACGCTCACGAACGAAAAGGCTGATCAACCCGGTATCGGTGAAGTCGACGTCCGCGACGTGCGGCGGGTCGTCGCGAAGCAGGCCCCCCGGGTAGCCGTACGGCGAGATGGCGTCGTGGCCGACCCCGGGAACGTCCCGACGGATGACCGGCAGCACGATGCGGCCGCCGCCGATCACCAGCGAATGCGTCACACCCTCGGCGAGCAGGAACGTTGGGCACCGGAAGAACTCGGGTCCGCTTGCCGCCGCGCCACGGTCGGCGATGAGCTCGGCGCGCAGGGGCTTCACCTGGACTTCGTCCTCCTCGATCGTTGCCGTGCGGAGCTGGGCACGCGGACGACCTCGCCGCTGCGTCGGGTGGCGGCCGCGACGTCCACGTT
The DNA here is from genome assembly GCA_050699975.1 of Pseudonocardiaceae bacterium. Classification (GTDB taxonomy): domain Bacteria; phylum Actinomycetota; class Actinomycetes; order Mycobacteriales; family Pseudonocardiaceae. The sequence goes on from JBOHGH010000127.1 coordinate 2,111, forward strand.
GTCGAGGCCGGACCCGGCGCGCAGCAACAGCTGCAGGTTCGGTGCGCCAGGGACGCCAACCACCCTCAAGTGACTGCGTGCCTCACCAAACTCATGGCGATTCGCGCGCTCGCTGTTACTTCCGCGCCCTCAAATCGCAGTAGGATGACACCCACATGAGTAATAACCACCCGTTAGGACCTATAGGCCCGCTTTGGACCGGTCTGACGGCCTCGACACCCGGCGCTCTGGATCGTGATCGCCGCGGTAGGCGTCGCGTTCCTCGTCGCGGTCGGCGCGATCGCCGCCATCCGCGCGCAGGCTCCGTCCGCCCGTTCCGGCGCGGCGCTCACGGCGGCCGTCCTCGTCGATCGAGACGAGCCAGTACCGGGATCGGTACCTGGGGTGGACATCCGAGCGCGAGGACGTGCGCGTCAACCAGTAGCTCGCCGAGCGGTCACAATCAGTTCGTTACCCCGTCCGGACCGTCCTTCGGCTCTCCACAGGGGCCGCCCGAAACGATGAGCGAGAGACAAGACTTGCATCTGGCGACGGCCAGGCGGCGCTCCGGTTCCCTTCGTCAGTGACGGACGCTGTTGCTTGACGACCCGCTTCACACCGCCCAGCCATACCCAGGCGCCACCCTCCGTGCGGAGGCTTTCGAGGTGCCAACCCGACGCGGAGAGAGCAGTCGTGATTGAGTGGGGCGTGAAATAATGAAGATGCTCGGCGAGGAAATCCGGCCACGCTCCGCGCAACACCTGGGCGGCCGCGCCCGCGTAGTTGGGAGTGCGGAGATAAATAGTTCCACCGTCCGCCACCAGCAACCTGACATCGTGGAGCACATCGATCGGACTCGGCACGTGCTCGATGACGTGCATCATGAGCGCGGCGTCCACGGGCGCGTCCAGGATGGGCGTGGTGCCAACCGTGAAGCAAACCTGTGGAAAATGGGCACGGGCCTGCGCTATGGCCGCCTCCGACGTATCCGCGCCCCATCCTTGAACGCCACTCTCGGCAAGCAATCCGATGGTTTCGCCGGTCGAGCAACCGATTTCTACGGCGGTCCGCGGTTGGTCCGCCACCAGCTCATAGAAATCGGTCAGGTATTGCTCGGCTCGCCGACGTGTTGCGGCCTGGTTCTCGTGGCGCCAGTTCACGTAGTGGCTGGTGTCGTAATGCTTGTTCTCCTGCTGCAAGTCGATAAGCCAGCCGTGCCCGCAGTGTGAGCAACTTGCCACCACCAAGTCACCGACCGATCGAGACTGCTTCGCGCTACCCTGGCAAATAGGGCAAACTGAAGTCGAAGGCATGGGCGACCGTACCTGACCCTGCATCCCACCCGAGCAACCCGATGAAGCAGCGGATCGACCATCGTTTTCGTATCGCTCAGGTTCTCGCGCTCCGCCGCCCGTCCGTCCTTGCCGACCCTCGTGGTCGACTGAGCATTGTGCACAGTCGAACGCCGACGTACTTTACCGACGGTTCCGGCGGAGAGACCGGTAGCGATGGCGATCATCCGGTTCGACCACATACCCGGACCTTCTACCGATGGGACAAGGAGCCAACAGACATGACGGCAACCGCTGAGAACCCGTTCCTCGCTCTCCCCGAGTTCGGCATCACGCCGCTGGCAGAGGTGGACACCACGGTCGACGTCCTCGGCTCCAAGAGCTACACTAATCGATTCCTCGCCATTGCCGGCCTGAGCTCGGAGCCGACGACACTCCACAACGCGCTGCTGTCCCAGGACACGATCCTGCTCGCGAAGGCGCTACAGGCGTTCGGCCACGTCGGCGTGGTCTTCGATGAGGTTGCGAACACCATCACGCTCACCCCCAACGGCCCGCCTATGCAGGCCCCGGCGAACGACATCCACCTGGGCAACGCCGGGACCCCGATCCGCCTGCTCATCTCCATGGCAGGTCTCGCCCATGGCCGGACGGTCCTCACCGGCAACGAGCGCATGCAGCAGCGGCCGATGGGCCACCTGCTCGATGCGCTGGCCCCGCTCGGCGTCCCGGCAACCGCCCTGCGCGGCAATGGATCGCCGCCCATCGCGATCGAGGGCCCCACCTTGGTCGGCGGCGCCACCGCCATCCACGGCACGGTCAGCAGCCAGTTCACCTCCAGCCTGCTGATCAGCGCCCCCTACGCCCAGCAGGACGTCGACGTGACATTGCTGGACGACCTGCTGTCCAAGCCGTACGTCGATATGACAGTCGCCGCGATGAAAACGGCCGGGGTGTCGGTGGACCGCCGCGGGTACGAGTGGTTCTCCGTCGCGGCGGGACAGCGTTACCACGGCGGCGACATCACCGTGGAGCCCGACGCGTCGGGGATGTCGTACTTCCTCGCCGCCGCCGCCATCCTGGGCGGGCGGGTCCGGATACCGGGCATCAACGGTGACTCCGCGCAGGGGGATATCGGCCTGGTGAACGCCCTGGTCCAGATGGGATGCAGGGCCGGATTCGCCGCCGACAGCATCACGCTGGAAGGCGGCCCGCTGGAAGGCGTCGACATCGACATGTCGAACATGCCTGATGTCGTCCCCACCCTCGCCGTGGTTGCCGCGTACGCCAAAGGGCACACGCACATCACCGGTATCGGGAACCTGCGCTTCAAGGAGTGCGACCGCATCGAGGCGGTCAGCAGCGAACTGCGCAAGATGGGCGTCACCGTGGACACGACCATCGACACGATGACCATCCACGGCGGGACCGACCCGCAGGGTGCGGTGATCGACACCTACGACGACCACCGCATCGCGATGGCGTTCGCGATCAGCGGGCTGCGCACGCCGGGGATCGTCATCCGCGAGCCAGGCTGCGTGACCAAGTCCTTCCCCACCTTCTGGCGGCGGCTGGACGACCTGCGCCGGGGAGACTCGTGACCCTCAACGCCGGGACCCTGCTGATCCTCGATGGCTGGGGACACGCTCCACAGGGGTGGGGAAACGCCATCGTGGCGGCGCGGACGCCGACCCTGGACCGGCTGGCGGCCACGTATCCTGGGCCGTTGCTCGCCGCGTCCGGGGCGGCGGTCGGCCTGCCGGACGGCGTCGTCGGCAACTCCGAGATCGGCCACCTCGTCATCGGAGCCGGACGGCCGTTGGACTACGACAGCCTGCTGGTCGGGCGGCAGGTCGATTCGGGCGAGCTGCGTGATTGCCCACTCCTGCGCGAGGCGTGCGCCGAGCTCGCCGCCACCGGCGGGGCGCTACATCTGGTCGGGCTGTGCTCCGACGGGCGGATCCACTCCGACATCGCCCACTTCGGCGAGTTATTGCGCGCGGCCGCGAACGCCGGCGTAGGTACGGTGTGGATCCACGCCATCACCGACGGCCGGGACGTGGCCGACGGCACCGCCGCGCACCACCTCGTCCGGCTCACCGCGATAGCAGCCGAAGCGGGCGCCGGCGCCGTCGCAACGGTCGTGGGCCGCAACTATGCGATGGACAAGAGCGGCAAGGCGGAGTTGACGGCCAAAGCATGCGCGCTACTGCTTGACGGCGCCGGCGAGCACTCCGCGCGCGACGCGGTCTCCGCCGTCCGGGAGGCCGGCGGGGACGCCGGGGTGGCTCCCACCACCATCGCCGGGGCCACGTCCGTGCGGGATGGCGATGTGATCCTGTTCGCCAACTACCGCAGCGACCGGACCGCGCCGCTGGTCGACATGACCTGCGAGCGGCTGGCCGCGACCGGACGCGCGGGAGTTCGCCTGCTCAGCCTCACCCAGTACGACACGCGCGCGCCCGTGCCCGCGCTGGTCCCGCGCGCGGATGCCTCCGGCGGTCTCGCCGACGCGCTGGAGGCCGCCGCAGCCCGCTCGGTCCGGATCGCCGAACAGGAGAAGTTCGAGCACGTCACCTTCTTCATCAACGGCCGGGATTCCCGGTCGAGGCCGAGGGAAAGGCGCGTTCGCGTGCCGACCGCCGCCGGTGATCGCTACCTGTCCCGGCCGGAGATGAACCTCACGATGGTCGCTCGGCACGTGGTCGCAGCTGGTATCAGGGACGACGTCGACCTGGTGGTCGCCAATCTCGCCAACATGGACGTGGTCGGCCACACCGGCGACTACGCCGCGACCGTCCTGGCCGCCGAAGCGGTCGACCGCGCCATGCAGCAGATCTGCGCTGCCGCCCGCAGGGTGCGGCGCTGGGTGCTGCTCGTCGGCGACCACGGCAACGCCGAGCAGATGTACGCCGCGGGCGGTGCCGGCCAGCCTTACGGCGGGCACACCCACAACCCGGTGCCGTGCGTGCTGGTCCCGTCCGGCGACGAGCACCTCATCACCGACCAGCCCTTGACGCTGCCCTCGGTGGGTCCGACAGTGCTCCACCTACTTGGTGTCCCGGTGCCCCGAACGATGTCAGCGCCGTCCCTCCTGGCGCGGGAGTCCTGTCCAGCGATGCATCCATCAGGAGTTGGACACTGATCGCGGCGGTGAGAGTCTGGGGCTGCACCTTCGAAGCGACCGTCGGGCACCGGAACAGTGGAGCATAGCTTGCGTAGCTATCTGCGAGTATTGGCCCGCTACTGGAAGATCGTCGCTGCCGGCTTGGTGCTCGGTCTGGCCATTGCCGCCGCAGTCACCGTCACCGCCACTCCGACCTATGCCTCGCAGGTGACGTTCTTCCTCTCCGTGCCCGGTTCCTCCGATCCCACGGACGCGGCAGAGAAGGCCAGGTCCTATGTCAAGCTACTCACCAACGAGCGGCTCAGCGCCGATGTCGTCGAGTCGCTCGGCCTTGACCAGGAGCCGAGCGTGCTGGCCAACCGGATCACCGCGCGGCTCGAGGCGGACACGGTGCTCATCACCGCTCGGGTCACGGACACCTCACCGGCCGGGGCTCAGGAGATCGCGGGCGCGCTGAGCGCTGTGTTCGTGGCCACCGTCGCGGAGCTCGAGCAGCCCGCCGCCGCTGCTCAGCCGGCGTCACCGGGTGAGCAGCAGCCGCCACCGGTCGTTGCGGCGCCATCAGTCACCGTCACGGTGTTCCAGCCAGCCACCCTGTCGCCGACCCCGGTCTCGCCCGTGCCGGCACTCAACCTCGCACTCGGAGCGATTCTCGGCGTTCTTGCCGGAATCGGTGGTGCCCTTGGCCTGAATTCCGCGCGGGGCCCGATCCGGTCCTTGGACGAGCTGGCCGAGGTGACCGGCGCCGCGGCCCTCGGCAGTATCTGGAACGACCCTGGCACCGATGCCAAGCCGCTGGCGATCGTCGGCGACCCCAACGGCAGCAGGGCGGAGGGTTACCGGGCGATCCGCACGAGACTTCTCTCGTCCGGAGTTGCCTATAAGACCGTGGCCGTGGTGAGCCCGCACGACGCTGACGGCAAAACAGCCACAGCGTGCAATCTCGCTGTCGCGCTCGCCCAGACCGGCCGGAAGGTCGCGCTGGTGGACGGCGACATCCGTGGCCCCGGAGTCATGGACTACCTCGGGCAACATGACCGCAAGGTCGCATCGGCCGCTGGTGGGTCTGCGGGTCTCAGCGGCGTCCTCACCGGGGCATTGCCATCGGCGGCCGCGATGCGGCCGGTCGGACCCAAGGGGTTCGACGTTCTCGAGGCCGGCCGGTGGTTCGTCGGCTTCAGTGAGCTCCTCTCCTCGCCCAGCATGGAGTTGCTGCTCGGGGAACTGGCTGATTCCTACGACACGGTCATCGTCGATACTGCCGCCCTCCTGCACTGCAGCGATGGGCCCACCCTGGCAGCGCTGTGCGACACGACGATCATGGTCGCCCGGCACGGCCAGACACAGCGCAAGGACCTGCAGGCCGCCACCGATCTGCTGCGCTCCATGTCCACCGCGATGATCGGTGGACTCCTCAACAGGTCACCGCGTTCCGGCGCACGACTTTCCGGCGTACGACCCGGTCGTGCCGCCGAGCGGGTTCAGCGGGCTGCGGCGCCGCCAGAAGCCGCCGCGAACCACCCCGGCATCGCGGCCGCCGACGAGCCCACGGCCGTGATCTCGGGGTTCGCCCAGGAGCCGGCGAACGGGGCGGCGGCTGCACCCGGCAAGAAGCCGCCCCCGAACCGCGGCGGAGCTCACGGCCGCCGCTCGTGAGTTCCATCGCGACCAGCTCGACACAGGTGACGGCCGGGTTCCGGACGTCGGCCGTCCTTGTGTTGGGCCTGTTCGGTGTCGCGCTGATGGGTCAATTCACCCTGGACCGTCTCGACATCGAGCAGTTCGGCGAGCTCGATCTGCGGCTCGTGGCGTTCCCAGCGCTCGTAGCCGCAGTCGGGCTGTGGCGCTTCCAACCTGGGCACCGCGACTACCGGCACGTCTGGCCTCCGGCATCGCTGTGGGCCATCGCGACGGTCGGCTACCTTGCTCTGACGGCATTCTGGGCACCCCACGAGGCCCGGATCAGCGAGACCTTGACCGACCTCGTCTTTCTGGGGTTGCTGATCGTGGTGGCCACCGTCGTATCGGCGCCGGACCCCGCGCGCGCCCGCCGCCTGACACTCGCCGCGATGTACATCGCCGCGGTCGTCTACGCGCTGGCCGGCGTGCTCATCGGCGAGACGGATGCGCAGGGGCGGACCACAGCCTTCGCTGGCGGGCCCAACGTCTACACCCGCGTCATTCTGCTCGGGGTGGTCGCTGCGATCGCCTTGACGGCCCTGTACGGCCGGCGGCTGTTCCTGGTCGCCATCCCGCTGCTGGCGTCGGCGGCGCTGCTTCCGGCCTCGCGTGGGGCGATCATCGCCGCGTTGGCCACGGTGGTCCTACTCGGTGCGTTGACCTGGGGGTGCTGGTCATTTCGCGCGGTCGGCCTCGCGGTCCTCGTCACCGCTGGCACGTTGATCGTGACCTGGAATCTGCTGCCCTCCTCGGCGGTCGCCGTCGTCCGGTACCGCTTCGTCGATCAGGTCTTCGAGCGCAACGAGCTGTCCGGCCGACCCGAGCTGATCTCCCAAGCACTGACGATCTTCGTCGACGACCCGCTTATCGGGGCGGGTCTGGACAGCTACTTCGTGCGGTTCGGGCTCGGGGCCGGTCTGGAGTACCCGCACAACTTCGTCCTCGACCTGGCGGCAACTGGTGGAGTAGCAGCCCTCGCGATCTTCGGAATGTTCGTCGTGGCGCTGGTCCGCGACTGCCGGCCGGTGCGGAGGATGACCGCCGACCAGCTCGCGATGCTGCTGTCCGCCTGCTATCTCGGCGCCGCCAGCATGTTTTCCGGCGAGTTCTACGACAGCCGGTTCTTCTGGGTTTTCGCCGTGCTGGCGGTCAACTACCCGGCGGTCCGGTACCGCAGCAGTAAGGAGGCACCCCGCTCGCGGCTGGCGCGACGCCCGCCCCTGCCGTCGCATACCGGCACCGTTGCTATCGGAGAGCGTTCGTGACGGCGACTCAGTCGGAGCGAAGATGTTGGCGGTGATGGCAAGCGCACGCCGCATCGTGGGTGACCCCGCATCGGTGTTGCTCACCTGCCAGCTCATCGTCGCGGCGGTCGCCTTCGTCGCCAACATCCTCGCCGCCCGAACACTCGACCCGGCTGGGCGCGGCGAGCTCGCGCTGCTGCTTCAGATCGCGTACATGAGCAGCCTTGGGCTGGTCCTGGGCACCGACCGCAGTGTCGTCGTCGTGTATGCCGGCACCCCGGTCCGGATCGTGACCCGCTCGTTCGTGCGGCTGCTGCTGACCCCGTCGACGATCTGCCTTGCACTCGTCGTCGCCGCTCTCGCCGTCCCGGTTCCGGGCATCGAATCGTGGCGCATCGGCCTTGCTCTCGCGCTGCTGTTCACCGTGACGAACGCCTTTGCCCGCGCGGTGCGCTCCATCGCCATCGCCGCGGGGCGACAGCAGGATTTTCTCCGTTACACCCTCCTCAGCAATGGGCTTCTGATACTGGCGATCGTTGCGCTGTTCGTGCTCGAGGTCGGCAACAGCGCCTTCTGGGTGCTCGCCTACCTCGTTGCCGGCACCGTGTCGGCAGCGGCGTGCCTGGCTCGCTGGGCGTGCAGCGGTCGGCTTGCCTCGCACGCCGGCGTCATACCGGAGGACGGCCCGCGGCAGGCCCGGCGCGAAGGCCTGCAGCTGTTCCCGTTCGCACTGGCCCACAGCGGTGTTCTCCGGCTCGATCGCTTGCTCCTCGCCGGCTTGGCCTCGACCGCGGCACTCGGAATCTATGCAAGCGTCGCCACGATGACCGAGCTGATCGCGTGGCCGCTCCTGGCGTTCGTCAGCTCCCGGCTCGGCGCCTGGCGCAAGGCACACGACAGCGGCACCCTCGCACTGCGCAAGCTGTTCGTCCTGGCTGCGGCCTACTGCGGTAGCGCCGCGGTCCTGATGGGAGTGACCACCCATCTGCTGCTGTTGCCGCTGCTCGGGCCCGCGTACCGATCGGCCGGAGAGCTCGTGCTGCCGCTCGTCGCCGCGGCTGGGGTATTCGGGATGGCGCACGTCGTCGTCAGCGTGCTGATCGCGATCCGGCGGAATTCGATGGCGTCCGTCGCCGAGGTGGTCGCGTTAGGCGTGAGCATTGTCAGCTATGTAGTACTCATCGGTCACTACGGTGCGCTCGGAGCCGCCTACGGCTCGCTGGTGGGTTACTTCACGTCCCTTGCTGTTGCGGGGGCAATCCTGCTGGTATGCGTCCGGAGGCCACGTCGACCAGCGCAGTACGCCAGCGCCGGACTCACCGGGGGAAGCGCTTAGACATGGAAACACGATATCTCTCTGCGATCCGGCGCCTGCGTAGCCGGACGCCAATTTCAATCTCGTCGTATAGGGTGCCACATATGGATATCGTCTACATTAATCAGCACTATAGGACGCCCGCGATGAAGGGCGGTAGTCGATCGTATGAGTTCTCCCGCCGCTTGGTGGATCGAGGACATCGAGTAAATATGCTCGCCGCCGCACCGTTAAGGCAATCCGTGAAGAACGAAGGTGTGTGGTGGACGACCGAAGAAGCCGGCGTGACAGTCCACTGGTGCGGTGTCCCTTACTCAAAGTATATGGGATTTCGTGAGCGAATTCAGGCGTTCAGCAGATTTGCGCTACGTGCGACTGTGCGCGCAAGCGCACTACCTCAAGACGTCGTCTTTGCGACGAGCACGCCATTGACCGTGGCGATACCGGGAAGCTGCGCGGCACTCCGGAATCGAGTTCCGATGGTGTTCGAGGTGCGCGACGTCTGGCCAGAGGTCCCGATTGCCATGGGAATACTGCGCAACCCGGCCCTGCAACGTGCGAGCTTTGCCCTGGAAGCTTGGGCCTACCGAAGCTCAGACTCCATCATTGCGCTATCACCAGACATGGCGAGAAGCATCACGTCAAGATTCCCAGGGGCGCGTGTCACGGTCATACCGAACTGTTCCGACCTGTCATTATTCGCAGCCCCGAACGGTGCCAAGGTCACGGCGGTACGCAGCAGCCGACCGTGGCTGGGCGATCGACCCCTGCTGGTGTACACCGGTTCCCTTGGCGCAGCCAACGGTGTCGGCTACCTGGCGCAGGTTGCGGATGTGCTTCGGTCGATCGCTCCGGAGGTCCGGATTCTGGTGGTCGGGGACGGCAAGGGCAGGGACGAACTCGGGAAGCTAGCACGGCGGTTAGGGGTGTGGGAGAAGAATCTTTTCGTCGAGCGGTCTATTGCCAAGCGAGACGTACCAGCACTGCTCGCCGCCGCGGATATGTGCTTATCGGTATTCGCTGACGTTCCGGCACTGTCGGCGAACTCTCCCAACAAAGTGTTTGACGCCTTTGCTGCGAGCCGGCCAGTGGTGATCAACAACGGTGGCTGGCTGGCGGAGGTGCTCCGTGAATCTGGGGCCGGGATCGCAGTTCCTCCAGACGATCCTGTGGCTGGAGCGAAGATGATTGCGCAACACATTATGGACCCCGAGTTTTTGGCTCGGGCGCAGTCGGCCGCTGGGCTGCTGGCACGCGGACAGTTCAATAGAGACGTGCTGTTCGAGAAGTTCGAGGAAGTATTGTTGTCAGCCGTGAGTCGCGGCGCGCGTCGAGGTACTCGTCGCCGCTACAGTTCTCAAAACAGTCCGGAATAGTACCTGTGCGACCGCAGGGAAGTCACCTTCTGCGCCGGTCGGTTGCCGGCTTTCCTTGCGCGGCGGTCAGGCGCGGGCTGGAGAGAGTCAGGTAGCGCCAGCATGTTGCGATCGTCGGTACCGGATCGCGCCAGGACCAGGTGACGTGCACGTCGGCGAGCACCGCGTTCCGGGCGATCCGGCCGAGTTCGACGAGCGCGCCGGCGGGAGTGATCTCGCCCTGACCGATCGCGTATCGGAGCCCGGCGAGATCCCCGGACGTCCAGGCAAAGGCGTGGCCTTCGCGTCCCGTCGGCTCCGGAATGCGAGGTGTGACCGGCACATCGGCCGTCAGGTCCACGGCCAAGTTGGCCAGATCGAAGCCAACGTGGTCGGCGATCACGTAGTTCGCATCGAGGCGGGGGTTGAGTTCCAGGAAGGCGCCGTCCTGCCCGCCCGGCTGGACCAGGAACTGCCCGCAGCCAACGCCGGCATAACCCAGGCGAGCCACCAGGGCGGCCAGTTGTTCCCTGAGTCCGATGCTGACCGGGCGGGTATATCCGGCAACCCCGAGGCCCGTCCCGTCGCGGCGGTTCGTCCGGACGATCAGCACCTCCACCACGTCGAGCAGTTCGCCGTCCTGGGCCGCGAAGTTGAGGTTGTGGCGCAGACCGTCCGCCCACCGTTGGACGAGGAGCCGGTCGTGGCCGGTGGGCCAGATCGGGATCTGGTGGGCAAGGTGGCTGCCGTCGCGGCAGAGG
>JBOHGH010000128.1:0-12800 GCA_050699975.1 Pseudonocardiaceae bacterium
GCCGACGACCCGGCTGAGCGGCCGGGAGGCGCAGGGCGGGCAGCTCCGCCGGCTGCTCGCCGCCGAGCGGCTGGTGACGCTCGTCGGTCCCGGCGGGGTCGGCAAGACGCGCGTTGCGCTGGAGGTAGCCCGCCAGGCCGAGGCGGCGACGGTGCTGCTGCTGGCGCCGGTCACCGATCCCGCCGCCATCCCGCACGCGCTGGCCGGGGCACTGGACCTGCAGGTCGTCCAGGGCGACGTGCTGTCGGCCTGCGTCGCCGTCCTGGGCGGGGTCTCGCCATGGAGCGCCCCTGGCGGCTGGCGCCGCTTCCCGTTCCCAGCCTTGGTCCGGATGGCGGGGGCCCGCTGGACCGGGTCCCGTCCGTGGCGGTCTTCCTCGACCGCGCCGCCCGCGCCCGGCCTGCCTTCTCCCCCGACCCGGGTGACCTGCGCATGGTCGCCGGCATCGTCCGGCGCCTCGATGGCATGCCGCTGGCCATCGAGTTGGCCGCCGGGCGGCTGTCCACGTTCTCCCTCACCGACCTGCACGACCGGCTCGATCGCTCGCTCGATCTGCTCGGCGGTGGCCGGCCCAGCGCTGATGCTCGCCATCGGACGCTGCGCAGCACCATCGAGTGGTCCTACCAGCTCCTGACCGCCGACGAGCGCCGGCTGTTTGCGCACCTGTCGGTCTTCGTCGACGGCGTCGACCTCGCCACGGCCGAGCGCGTCGCCGCCGACGACCTGGGCCTGGCGGGTGATCCCGGGAGCGTGCTGGCCCGCCTGGTCGACGCCTCGATGATCGAGGCGACGTTCGACGGCCGTGCCCGGTACCGGATGCTGGAGACGCTGCGGATGTTCGGGCTCGACCGGCTGGCGGCGGCCGGCGAGGACGATGCCGCCGCAGGGCGGATGCTGCGGTGGGCGGTCGAGCTGATGATCGGGGCCGACGCCGCCATGACGACCGAGCGCGAGCCGGAGGCCGACGCCGTCCTGCGCCGCGAGCTGCCAAACCTGCGGGCCGCCTGGCGGCTTGCGCGCCGGCGGGGAGCCCTCGACGAGGCCGTTTCGATGGTCATCGCACTGTTCGACACGGTGGTGTACCGCGATCTCATCGAGATGCGGGGCTGGGTCGAGGAGCTGGCCAGGGACCCGACGCTGGCCACCCATCCCCGGGCGGCCAGCGTGCTGGGCGTGGCGGCGGAGGTCGCCTACCACCGAGGCGACTACCCGCGGGCGGATCGGCTCGCCCGGGCCGGACTCGAGCGGGCCACCGACGCCGACAAGTGGTACTGCCTGACGGCGCTGTCGGTGGCCGCCCTGGCCCGCGGGGCATACGCCGAGGTCATCGAGCACTCCATCGCCGCAGAAACCGTTGCGAGCAAGCCGCGCGAGAACCTCGGGATCGCCGCACTCGCGGCGGCCTACGCCGGTGATCTCGATCAGGCACGAGAATTGAACGACCGGATGCTCGCCGCCGCAGTGTCGCCGACCATTCTCGCGTTCGGCTACTACGTCGTCGGAGAGATCGACAGTGCCGCTGGCCGCGGGGAGCTGGCCGAGGATCACTACGTCCGGGCTATCGACCTCGCGCGCACCTCGGGCGCCACCTTCATTATCGGCGTCGCCACCGTGGGGCTGCTGGCGGTGCGCGCTGGCACCGGCCGCGTCCACGACGTGCTGCGCGGCTACCACGACGTCATCGACTACTTCGCCCGAACCGGCAACTGGACCCATCAGTGGGTCACCCTGCGCAATCTCGCCGACCTGTTGCACCGCCTCGGTGATCACGATCCGGCGGCGCAGCTGCACGCCGCAGCCGACCAGGCCCCGGACGCACCCGCCGTCAATCCGCCCTCGGATACCGTGGCACCGCCGCACGTCACACCAGCCGCCAACCGGGCCCGCGCACTCACGGTGGCCCGGCAGGCGAAGGCTGACCTTACCTATTCGGCTTTGGCACCAGGCCATCACCGCTACCAGCCGCCAACCGTTCGACGCGGCCGGCTCCGAGCCTTTTCGCGCCGGCATGGTTGGTGCGACGACGGACACGCCCCTGACTGACCAGGCCCGGCACAGCGACGAACATCCTGGCGAGGCTGGTACTGAGTTGGTGTCTGCCGGAGGCGACAGTGATCTGGTTGAACGCGCTCGGCAGGAGGATGCTCGGCACTGGGCCGTCCACCAGCGACCAATCTCGGCGGAGACGCTCCGTAAGAGTCTGCATATCGGCGCGGCGCGTTCCCGGATGCTGGTGTCGATCATCAGGGCCGAACGGGTAGCTGCTCAGGACGAGCCTCTGGCCATGGCTGCCCAGTCTTACTCGGAGGGGCGAAGTGTGGCGGCTGTCGACTGCGGACAGTAACTGCTTCTCGTCTCACCTGCTCACGGTGCCGTCTGGGCAGGTCGGGCCTGCGATTGCCGGACGGCTCAGCGCAGTTCCGGGATGCGGATCAGGTTGCCCGCGGGATCGCGGAAGGCGCAGTCGCGAACCCCGTACAGCTGCTCGGTCGGCTCCTGAACGACCTCGGCGCCGCTGGCCTGCAGCCGCGCGAAGACGCCGTCGAGGTCGGCGGTGGCCAGGAGGATGCCGGCGTGCCCTTGGCCATCATCTCGCCGATGGTGCGGCGCTCGTCGTCGGTGACGCCGGGGTCGGCGGCCGGCGGTTCCAGGACGATGGACGTGCCGGGCTGGTCGGCGGGGCCGACCGTGTCCCTGAGGGCCTCGGTCAGGTGCCGACGTAGGCCGCGAGGTGCTCGCCGGTGAGGGTGGAGCGGGCATTTACGAGTGCCCGCGGTGTTCCTTCAAAAACGATCCGGCCGCCGTCGTGGCCGGCGCCCGGGCCGAGGTCGATGATCCAGTCGGCGTGCGCCATGACCGCCTGGTGGTGCTCGATGACGATGACCGACTTGCCAGAGTCGACGAGCCGGTCGAGCAGGCCGAGCAGCTGCTCGACGTCAGCGAGGTGCAGGCCGGTGGTCGGCTCGTCGAGGACGTAGACGCCGCCGTTGGCGGCCAGGTGGGTGGCCAGCTTGAGCCGCTGCCGCTCGCCGCCGGACAGCGTGGTGAGCGGCTGGCCGAGGCTGAGGTAGCCGAGCCCGACGTCGGCGAGCCGGTCGAGGATGGCGTGCGCGGCCGGCGTGCGCGCCTGGCCGGCGCCGAAGAACTCCGCGGCCTCGGTCACCGACATCGCGAGCACCTCGCTGATGTCGCGGCCGCCGAGGTGGTGGTCCAGCACCGATGCTCCGAACCGCTTCCCCTCGCACTCCTCGCAGGTGGTGGCGACGCCGGCCATCATCGCCAGGTCGGTGTAGATGACGCCGGCGCCGTTGCAGTTGGAGCAGGCGCCCTCGGAGTTGGCGCTGAACAGCGCCGGCTTCACGCCGTTGGCCTTCGCGAACGCCTTGCGGATCGGGTCGAGCAGTCCGGTGTACGTCGCCGGGTTGCTCCGTCGCGAGCCGCGGATGGCGCCCTGGCCGATCGACACCACACCCGCGCCGGCTGGCCCAGAGAGATGTGGCAGCGACCCGTGCACGAGCGAGCTCTTGCCGGAGCCGGCGACGCCGGTGACGACAACAAGCACCCCGAGCGGGATGTCGACGTCGACGTCGCGCAGGTTGTGCGCCGTCGCGCCGCGGATCTCCAGCGTGCCGGTGGGCGTCCGCACCGTCTCCTTAAGGGAGGCCCGGTCGTCGAGATGGCGGCCGGTGATGGTGCCGCTGGCCCGCAGCCCCTCGACGGTGCCCTCGAAGCAGACGGTGCCGCCCGCCGTACCGGCGCCGGGGCCGAGGTCGACGACGTGGTCGGCGATCGCGATCGTCTCCGGCTCGTGCTCCACGACGAGCACCGTGTTGCCCTTGTCCCGCAGCCGCAGCAGCAGGTCGTTCATCCGCTGGATGTCATGGGGGTGCAGGCCCGCCGTAGGCTCGTCGAAGACGTAGGTGGTGTCGGTGAGCGAGGAGCCGAGGTGGCGGATCATCTTGGTGCGCTGCGCCTCGCCGCCCGACAGCGTGCCCGACGGCCGGTCGAGCGAGAGGTAGCCCAGCCCGATCTCCACGAACGAGTCGAGGGTGTGCTGCAGCGTGGCGAGCAGCGGCGCCACCGACGGCTCGTCGAGGCCGCGCACCCACGCGGCGAGGTCGCTGATCTGCATCGCGCAGGCGTCGGCGATGTTGATCCCCTTGATCCTGGAGGACCGGGCGGCCTCGCTGAGCCGGGTGCCGCCGCACACAGGACAGGCGGTAAACGTCACCGCCCGCTCCACGAACGCACGGATGTGCGGCTGCAGCGCGTCGACGTCCTTGGACAAGAACGACTTCTGGACTTTCGGGATCAGCCCCTCGTAGGTGAGGTTCACGCCCTCGACCTTCACCTTGGTCGGCTCCCGGTAGAGGAAGTCGTGCAGCTCCTTCTTGGTGAACTTGCAGATCGGTTTGTTCGGGTCGAGGAAGCCCGACTCGGCGTAGATCCGCACTGTCCACCAGCTGTCCGACTTCCAGCCGGGGATGGTGAACGCGCCCTCGGCGATCGACTTGGAGTCGTCGTAGAGCTGGGTGAGGTCGATATCGGAGACCGTGCCCCGGCCTTCGCAGCGCGGACACATGCCGCCGGTGATGCTGAAGTTGCGACGCTCCTTCACGGTCCGTCCGGCGCGCTCTAGGGTGACCGCACCCGCTCCACTGATCGAGGCGACATTGAAGGAGAACGCCTGGGGCGAGCCGATGTGCGGCTGCCCGAGCCGGCTGAACAGGATGCGCAGCATCGCGTTGGCGTCGGTGGCGGTGCCGACCGTGGAGCGGGCGTCGGCACCCATCCGCTGCTGGTCGACGATGATCGCGGTCGTCAGCCCGTCGAGCACGTCGACCTCGGGCCGGGCCAGCGTCGGCATGAAGCCCTGCACGAAGGCGCTGTAGGTCTCGTTGATCATCCGCTGCGACTCCGCGGCGATCGTGCTGAACACCAGCGAGCTCTTGCCCGAGCCGGACACGCCGGTGAACACCGTCAGCCGGCGCTTCGGGATCTCGACGCTGACGTCCTTGAGGTTGTTCACGCGCGCGCCCTGCACGCGGATCAGATCGTGGCTGTCGGCAACGTGCAGCGCAGGCGACTGCGTGTCCGTCCGCGTGGCCATGCTCATCGTGTCTCCATCTGTTAGGCGGAGCCGCCTTCGCGGTCTGGCGTCGGCATCGCCTGGCTCGACCAGCTTCGAGCAGTATGTCTGGTTCTCCTTCGCTTCGGCCCTTGGAGCCTCTGGGCCCCGGCCACGCGGCGCGCCCGGCCGAGGCGTCAGGTCAACCAGCGGCCGTCGCGCATCAGCTCGCGGTCGGGCAGCTCGTTCACCTCGTGCCAAGCCTGGATGCGGCACGGAACCAGCGGTACGGCGTGGCCAGCGCACGCGGGTCGAAGCCGGTGTGCGCGACGAACCGGTCACCCCGCTGCTGCGGCAGCGCGTCGATCTCGAGGACCTCGACTTCGCCCTCGATCATGGACACGTCGCGGGTGGGCCCAGCCCCAGCCGAACGGCCCGGGTGGCAGCCAGGTTCCTGCCGGTCGGGCTGTCCGTCGGCGTGGCCACCAGGCGGCCGCCACCGGCGTCGTGCGCGGGCTCCTTCACGGTGCCGTCTATGCAGGTCATGGCTGCGGTCGCCGGACGGCTCAGCGCAGTTCCTGGATGCGGATCAGGTTGCCGGCAGGATCGCGGACGGCGCAGTCGCGAACCCCGTACGGCTGCTCGGTCGGCTCCTGGACGACCTCAGCGTCGCTGGCCTGCAGCCGCGCGAAGGTGCCGTCGAGGTCGGCGGTGGCCAGGTTGATACCGGCGTAGGTGCCCTTGGCCATCATCTCGACGATGGTGCGGCGCTCGTCGTCGGTGATTCCGCATCCAGGAGCGGCCGGCGGCTCCAGGACGATGGACGTGCCGGGCTGGGCGGCGGGGCCGACCGTGATCCAGCGCATCCCGTCGTATCCGACGTCGTTGCGGACCTCGAAGCCGAGGGTGTCGCGATAGAAGGCCAGGGAGGCGTCCGGGTCGTTGTGCGGGAGGAAGCTCGCGTGAATGGTGATGTCCATGGCAGTCACGCTAGGTGCGGCCCGGGGGCCGGCGCTTCTCGATTCCTGATCGGTCTGGTCACCTGTTTCGCCACGCACGGCGGCATCCCCGCCGTCGCGCGCGCCGCGTGGCGCCGGTAGGCGCTGGGCGGCACACTGACCAGTTCGGTGAAGCGACTGCTGAAGGTGCCCAGCGACGAGCAGCCGACCGCGAAACAGACCTCGGTGACGCTGAGGTCGCCACGACGCAGCAGCGCCATCGCGCGCTCGATGCGCCGCGTCATGAGGTAGCCGTACGGCGACTCGCCGTAGGCGAGCCGGAACTCGCGGCTGAGGTGCCCGGCCGACATGTGCGCGCCACGGGCGAGCGCCTCGACGTCCAGCGGCTGCGCGTACTCCCGGTCGATCCGGTCGCGGACGCGGCGCAGCCGCGCGAGGTCGCGCAGGTGCTGCGCCGCGGCGGGTCTGCTGGTCACCTGCGAGATCGTGCCACATCGCAAGGACCAGCGGCCGAGCGCTGACGCGTGAGCGCTGGCCCGGAACCACGCAACCGCAACACACGTTTCAACGGAGCTACTCGCCCCTGTTGAACACGCCCCACTACCGGTCCGCGAGCGACGGACCACACCACAACGCTGACGAAGGGGCGTGGCCGAGCTGGTCGGGACGGTGCGTCACAACGTCTGGGATGTGCTCCGCTGGTTGATGGTCACCAGCCCGACCAACCGCACTGTTCCGTAGCCGGTGACTCCTCCACGTGCCTGTAACCTGGCCATGAGATTCACAGGGCATGGGCAAGCAGCAGCGCCACTGGTCGCCATCGGCCATCGGGATCTCGTGGGCTAGCTGCACAGGGATCTGAAAGGGGTCCAGCTGGGTCTTGCCCGCAGGCCGCAACCGTCGGCCTCGATGTACTTGCTGGTGTCGATCACACACTGGTAGCTGTGGGGGCGATAGGCAGCCTCTACATGCTGACCGTGCTGGCGGTGGCACTAGTCACGTTGTTGACCAGAACGACACTCGTCGTAAGACCGGCCTGAAGGTCTTGAACCTCCTGCTGAAGATCAAGTCGAAGGGCAGGTAGGCGCAGAGCGTGCCGCCTGACCCCTGCGCCAGCACAGGTCGGCCAAGGGAGAGACGTGCAGGCGCTGACCGCAGTGTCTCCGCAACGAAAGAGTCAAAGATCGCCGGTACCTGTCCAAAACCACGAGAGTTCCGGTTGTGCCACGCTGTGGAGGTACTCACCGCTTACTCGCACTCGGTACAAGCCGCTGACCTGCGACTTTGCCCACCGTGGCGCTCACCTGCCCCCGAGACCGAACGCGAAGCGGCCGTGGAGCCTGCGCGAATGCCTCGATGAGCACGACACTGCCGAGCTGATCACCACCTACCGCGCCAAGGCATGGTCAATGCACCTGATCGCCGCCGCGCAGCTGTGGGTGCTGCGAGATCAGGAATAGCCGATATCTGATCACGAGTTTGTCCAGACATGACCACAACGCCATTCGACCCGCACTCGCTGCTCGCGGAGAGTCGACTCGGCGTCCTCGCGACGATCAAGTCGGACGGCCGTCCTCAGCTTTCCCCTGTCATGCCCTCCTACGACCAGGAGGCGGGCGTCATCTACGTATCGATGAGCGAGGGAAGCGCCAAGACCGCGAACCTGCGTCGGGACCCACGAGCCACGCTGGAGGTCACCAGCCCAGACGGCTGGGCGTGGGCGACCGCCGAGGGCCCGGCCACACTCACCGGGCCAGGAACCGACCCCTACGGTCCCGAGGTCCAGGCATTGGTGGACTACTATCGCAAGGCCGCCGGCGAGCACCCGGACTGGGACGAGTACCGGTCGGTCATGGTGTCTGACCGAAGGGTGCTGATGGTGATGACGGTCGACAACGTCTACGGCGCCAAGATCGGTTAACAGCTCGACCAAGACCGAGAACGTGCCGCGTGGCATGTGGAGCCGCTTCAGGCGTCGAACCTCCAGACCGACGCATTACGAGAGACTCCGACGCCGTGTATACCATGCACACCAAGTATCTGTGCACGTCGGAAGGGTCACGGTACAAGTCTCACAGGGCTCGGTGACGGCGCAAGCGGATCCGTCGTCGGGGTGGCCGAGCGTCCCCGCATGCTTCGAGGCGCCGTCATTCCTCGATCGTCATGCGCTGTACGAGATCTCCGCGGAAGTTAGACGTGGTGGACCTCCTCGTCGACGAGCACGTTTCCCGTCTTGTCGCGAACGAGTAGGTGGACCGCGACCTCGATTTCGCTGTCGGGGCGCTCGTTGACTGCGATCGGCTCGGCGGTCGAGTCGACCGCGGCCCACTGGCGTTGCCAGTAGTCGCGGACGGCGTCGCGGTCGCCCTCCCAACCGTTGGGCCAGTCGACGTCGTGGGTCATGCCGGCCAGGGCGGAATCGATGTCCCGTCACGACTCACGGGGGGCCGGGCCTCCTCGATGTCCGAGACGGCCCGGCCGCGGTGCACCTCAGGAGGCGACCAGGTCGTCGATCTGGTTGATCGACAATGTGGCGCCCTCGACCACGCCCATGTCCAGCACCTGCTGCAGCGCCTCGGCGGACTCGTAGGTGCTCACGTAGGTCGCGCGAGTGCCGCCGTCGTGCTCGGTGAAGGTGTAGACGTTCTTGGAGACCGGCATACCTGGCGTCGGGTTGAAGTCCAGGTCGGCGAAGCCGTCGGCGAAGGAGAAACTCGTCGGCTCGTCGACGGCCGTGATCTGCCAGTATCCGGCGTGCTTGTCGCCTTCCGGGCCGGTCATGAAGTAGGTCATGCGGCCGCCGGGCGTGAGGTCGTGGTCGACCACGGTCGCCGGGTAGGTCGGCGGCCCCCACACCTTCTCCAGCTGGCGCGGGTCGGCGTAGACCTGCCAGATCCGCTCCACCGGCGCGGCGAAGTCGGCGGTGATGGTCAGGGTCAGGTTGTCGAGGTCCTGCTGGACGTCGGTCACGGGCATGGGTCAGTCCTCCTGGTCGGTGTCGGATGCGAGGAGTTCGTCGATGCGGGCGATGCGGCCACGCCAGAGCTGCTCCAGCTCGGTGAGCATCGACGCCACCGACCGCACCGCCTCCACGTCGCCGCTGGCCAGCTGCTCGCGACCGCTTCGTCGCTTGGTGAGTAGACCGGCTTTCTCCAGCACGGCGACGTGCTTTTGCACCGCGGCGAAGCTCATCTCGTACTTCGCCGCGAGCACGGAGACCGAGTGCTCTCCGGCCAGCACGCGGCGCATGATGTCGCGCCGGGTCCGGTCGGCGAGAGCGTGGAACAGGACATCCGCCCGGTCCTCGTTCTCCTCGGTCACCGAACAAACATACAACCAAACGGTTGTATGTTGTCAAGGTCGACTCCGGCAGGAACCGCCGGAGAGCTCGCCCACGTGAGGGCACCCACATCCGGGCAGGATCGGCCCGACACCCGCAGTCTCGGACAGGGTCATCCCGGCGCGCACCCACGCACGGCGCTGACCAGCGGAAGCATTCAGCGCTTCACGCCGAAGACGGGCATCGTCACCCGCACAGCGCCACGCCGGTGCATCAATTGGTTCGATGGCGATGTCAGCGAGCGAAGCCTGCAAGCGGCTGTTCCCGCTGATCGAGCAGGTCAACGACCTCAGGAACCCGTGGAGACCGTCTCAAGGCCGACACCGCCTACCTCGTCTCCGCCGACGAGTGGCGCACCCTAACGACAGCCCATCTCCCGCGGTCCCCCCGGCCAACACCGCCGCGACGGCTGGGAGGACTACATCACCTGGAGCAACGAACGGACGATCCTCAAGCGGATCAACCGCATGATCGAAGAAGCCGCCCGCGACCCGGCAGCCGGAATCGGCACGCCCGAGCGCCTGTCCCATAACCTGTCCGGCTAGTGGTCTCGGCGTATCACCGACAAACACCACCTCGACGACCAGCTCCGCGACAACGAATTGATCATCGTGCAGGGCCGATATACTGCTGTGGCAGCCACAGATTGCTACGCCGAGCCACCACCTGCCGACACCTACTCGCACACCCCAGAACCACGAATGCACAGGTGAACGACCTGTGCATTCGTCAGTGGAGGTACTTACCGCCTACTCGCACTCAACGCAAGCCGCTGGCCTGCGGCTTTGTCACAGGGTAGCTCTCACGGGCCGGTGCGTGCCCCCCAGACCGAGCGCGTAGCATCTCGTGCAGCCTGCGCGACCGCCTCGATGAGCACGACATCGCCGAGCTGATCACTGCCTAGACGCAACCGGGGATCACCCCTTGTGAGACGGGCTGTCGGCTACTGGCAGACGGCCGGATGGTTGCTCAGTCTCAGTCCGGCAGCACGCGACGCGAGTCCACTTGTGCGGAAGCTTCGCGCCACACGGCAGTACGGCCTCGCGCAGGCGCGAACGGGTAGTGCTGCCGAGTTCTGTACGGCGGGTGTCGCTCTCACGCATCCGGGCCGTAGAGCGCGGCGATGTCTTCGGAGGTGGTCCACCGGCTGTAGGTGGGCGCCTGCGGCCAGCCCTCGGGCGAGTCTTGCCACTCCTCCTGCCGCCCGTACGGCAACAGATCGATCAGTGCGAAGCTGTGACTGAGCTGCTCGGTGCCACGGCCGTTGGTGTGCCAGGTGCGATAAACGGTGTCACCGTCGCGCAGGAACACGTTGACAGCAAATCCAGCGCCGGGCGGTGCGCCGACGTCAGAGCCGAATGGACTGTTCGCTGTGGAATACCAGGTCATTTTGTTCCCGACCCGCCGCTTGTAAGCGAGTGCCTCATCGATCGGGCCTTGGGTGACGATGACGAACCGGGCGTCGTAGCGCTCCAGGAACTCTAACCGGGCGAATTGCGAGGTGAATCCGGTGCAGCCCGGGCACTGCCACTGCTCGCCGGGGAACCACATGTGGTTGTAGACGATCAGCTGTGACCTACCACCGAAGATGTCCGCCAGCCGGACCGATCCCTCCTCGCCCTCAAGGGTGTAGTCGGGCATCTTGACCATCGGCATGCGGCGGCGCTGGGCGGCGATCGCGTCGAGTTCTCGGGTCGAAGCCTTCTCCCGGTCGCGCAGCGCGGCGAGTTGGCGCTGCCAGATGTCGGAATCGACGATGGGTGGTAGTGCGTTGGTGGTCATGGGTTCCCCGAACTGATCATGGTCATGTTCACAGCTTGCGGTTGCAGGTATAGACCCCGCCCGGTCGATGAACTCATCGGTGGCAGGCCACGCCGAGCGAAAGACCGCGTAACCACGGGGTAGACCGAGCTGACAGCATGCTCGTCCGCTTGCCCATCCCCTACCGAGCGCCCTGGGTGCTTCGAGGTCACGGGAGCAGGCCGATCCACTCAGCCACGAGCGCTGCCACCCGGGCAGGTCAACGGGTTGCAGCGTTCCAAGGTGGCTCGGGCGTGCAGACGAGGATCAACTGCCGAAGAGAAGGTCCCGGTGCCGTCGTGTTAACTGACTCACCACGAGTTCGTAGGAGTGGTCGATCATCTCTCGAAGCTCGTCGTCCTCGATTGAACCGTCGAGTTCCACGGTGTTCCAGTGGCGTTTGTTCTGGTGGTAGCCGGGACGAACCGCGGCGTACTTGGCGCGCAGCGCAAGCGCAAGCTCCGGATCACATTTGAGGTTCACGCTGGCCGGCTCCCCGTCGAGAGACACCAGAGCGAACATCCGGCCTCCGACCTTGAACACGGCAACGCCATCTCCGAACGGGTAGTCCTCGATCGACCCGGGCAGGCTCGCACACCGGTCGAGCACCTCGTCCCTCGTCATGCGACCACCCCTAGATGGTTGATTCCGTGAAGATCGTGTGAGGGCGCGTCGTTACCGCAGACGTGGGAGGAGGGCGTTCAAGATCAATGTGTGACGAAAGAACTGAACACCCTCCTGACCGCACTGTACGTGTTGATCGACGATCACGTGGTGGAAGCTCGGACCGGTCGTGGCCGGGCGCCCCTGCTGTCCGACAGCGAGCTGATCACCCTGGCGGTGGCCCAGGTGTTGCAGGGCTATCACTGCGAACGCCGCTGGATCCGGCATGTCCGCAGCAGCGCCCAGTGGCGTGGCATGTTCCCCTATCTGCCCGACCAGTCGGGTTACCACAAGCGGTTGAAAAACGCCCAACCGTTGCTGTGCAAGACGATCCTCACCCTGGCCGCGTGCTGCCCGTCCTGGTTCGACGACCTGTGGATGACCGACGCCACCCCGGTGCCCTGCGGCATGTCGCGCGAGACGGTGAAACGCTCGGACCTGGCCGGGCACGCAGGCTACGGCTACTGCGCTTCCCACTCCCGCTGGTACTGGGGACTCAAGCTCTACCTGGTCTGCACCGGGGACGGGATGCCGATCATGTGGTGCCTGGCCAACCCCAAGATCGGGGAACGCGAGGTGGTGGCCGCCCTGCTGGAACACAATCACCACCTCATCCGCACCGGGCAGATCCTGCTGGCCGACAAGGGCTTCGCCGGCAAAGGATTCAAACAGCTCACCGACGCGATGGGACTGCGGCTGCTGCGCCCCGACCGCAAGGACGAGACCTACCGCAACGGCGATCTCGGCGGTGTGCGCCAGTGGATTGAGTCGGTCAACCAGACCCTCAAAGGGCAACTCGACCTCGAAGACCACGGCGGCCGAACTCCCGCCGGGGTGTTCACCCGCGTCGCACAGCGCCTGCTGGCCATGGCCGCCGGGATCTGGCACAACTGGACCACCGGCATCACCAGCAAGCGATCACTAACCGCCTACGACCACTAACACCAACTTCACGGAATCAACCATCTAG
>JBOHGH010000129.1:0-12265 GCA_050699975.1 Pseudonocardiaceae bacterium
CCGTGGCATCCCGGCCGGTGCGCGCAGCTGCAGGTCGCCGAGGTGACTGTGGGGCATGCCGGGGAGCTGCACCCCGCGGTGATCGAGGCGCTGGGACTGCCGCCGCGGACCTGTGCGACGGAGCTCGATCTCGACGCGCTGCCGCTGACCGAGCTGCGACCCGCGCCCGTGGTGTCGCCCTACCCGCCGGTGCTGCAGGACGTCGCGTTGGTGGTGGACGTGGCGGTGCCGGCCGCCGACCTGACCGCCACGTTGCGCCGGGGTGCCGGCGAGCTGCTGGAGGACGTGCGCCTGTTCGACGTCTACACCGGTGACCAGATCGGCGAGGGGAAGCGGTCGCTGGCTTTCGCGTTGCGGTTCCGGGCCCCGGATCGCACCCTCACCGTCGCCGAGGCAAGCACCGCCCGCGACGCCGCAGTAGCCGCCGCCATCGAAACCCACGGCGCCGCACTACGCTCGTGAGCTCGCAAGCCCCGCGTGTCCGGCTCTCCTGCCCGGTGTGTCGTGCCCTCCTGCACGGTGTGTACGGCGTCGGGGACCGCTGGCCGTAATGTGCTGGCCGTACTGTGCGGCGGCACCGCACGCCTTCCCAGGTGAGCGGCCGGGTGACCGCCCGTAGTCGATCCTCGCGGAGGGCGCTGTGAACCCGGTTCTGCACAAAATCCGATCAAAGGACGGGACGTCGATCGCGTACGAGGAGTTCGGGGCGGGGCCACCGCTCGTGCTCGTTCATGGTGGCATCTCGGACCGCACCTACTGGGCTCCGGTCGTGCCGGCGCTCGTGCAGCGCTGCACCGTCCTGACTGTGGACCGGCGTGGTCGCGGCGCCAGCGGCGACACCGCGTCCTACGCGATCGACCGCGAGTTCGAGGACGTCGCCGCGGTCGTCGATGCGATCGAGGAGCCGGTGCACCTGCTCGGGCATTCCTATGGTGGGATATGCGCGCTGGAGGCGGCGCTGCGGACCGAGAACCTCGCGACGCTCGTGCTGTACGAGCCACCGCTCGGCCTGGACGGCCCGGCAGGTATCCCGGCATCGTTCATCGAGCAGCTGGACGCGCTCGTCGCGGCAGGGGAGCGCGATCGGGCCACTGAGCTGATGATGCGCGAGATCGTCGGCATGCCCGAAGAGGTACTCGCCGAGCTCCGCGCTGATGCGGCGGCCTGGCAGCCGATGGTCGACTGCGTGCACACGCTGCCCCGCGAGCTGCGTAGCGTCAGCGCGTTCGCCTTCGACGCCGCTCGCTACCGCGCGCTCGACGTGCAGACGGTCCTGCTCGCCGGGACGGACAGCCCGCCGGGGCTGCAGGTGGGCATCGGGCTCGTGCGCGACGCGGTCGACGGTGCGCGGGTCGTGACGATGCAGGGTGTCGACCACGAGGCGGTCACCACCGGACCCGACGTGCTGACGGCCACCCTGATAGATCTGCTGGGCAGGATCGAATCATGACCTCCGTGGACGAACCCCCCGCGGGCGTTGAATAGAGTTTCACTGATATGCATAATTATCCGCATGGCACTCAGGGTCGCGGTCGCCGGTGCGAGCGGGTACGCGGGTGGTGAGCTCCTTCGCCTGCTGCTCGGCCATCCGGAGGTCGAGATCGGCGTGCTGACGGCGGGCGGCAACGCCGGCAGCACGCTCGGCGAGCACCACCCGAACCTCGTCCCGCTCGCCGAGCGCATCCTGTCCGACACCACGGCGCAGCGCCTGGCAGGGCACGACGCGGTGTTCCTCGCCCTCCCGCACGGTCACTCCGCAGATCTGGCTACCGAACTGCCCGAGGACACCGTAGTGATCGACTGCGGGGCCGATCACCGGCTCACCGACTCAGCGGCCTGGCAGCGGTGGTACGGGTCCGATCATGCCGGGACCTGGCCCTACGGGTTGCCCGAGCTGCCGGGTGCACGGGACAAGCTGCGGGGAGCGCGTCGCGTCGCGGTACCGGGCTGCTACCCGACAGTGGTCAGCCTGACACTGGCACCGGCGCTGCACGCCGGGATTGTCGAACCCGAGGTCGTGGTGACCGCCGTCTCCGGCACGTCGGGGGCCGGGCGCGCCCTCAAACCGCACCTGCTGGCCTCCGAGGTGATGGGTTCGGCCAGCGTCTACGGGGTGGCAGGGGCGCACCGGCATACCCCGGAGATCACCCAGAACCTCTCCGACGTTGCCGGTTGCCCGGTAGCCGTCTCGTTCACCCCGGTGCTGGCGCCGATGCCACGCGGGATCCTGGCCGCCTGCACCGCGGCGCTGCGCCCCGGCGCCGACCACGAGATGGTGCGCAACGCCTACCACGCCGCGTACGCCGCGGAGCCCTTCATGCACCTGCTGCCCGAGGGCCGCTGGCCGGCCACCGGCGCCGTGCATGGCTCCAACTCCGTGCAGGTGCAGGTTGCGGTGGACGCCGACGCCGGTCGGCTGGTTGCCGTCGGTGCCATCGACAACCTCACCAAGGGCACCGCGGGGGCCGCCGTGCAGTGCCTCAACCTGGTGCTCGGGCTACCCGAGACCACCGGCTTGCCGGCCTGGGGGATAGCCCCGTAACCCAACACATGTGAGGGGAGCACCAGTGAGTGTCACTGCAGCCGACGGGTTCCGGGCGGCCGGGGTCGCTGCCGGTATCAAGGCCAGCGGCGCGCTGGATCTGGCCCTGGTAGTCAACGAAGGGCCTTCCAGAATGGCCGCCGGGGTGTTCACCCGCAACCAGGTCAAAGCCGCACCAGTGCTGTGGTCGGCGCAGGTGCTCACCGGACGGCGGCTACGCGCCGTCGTGCTGAACTCCGGCGGCGCCAACGCCTGTACCGGTCCCGGCGGGTTCCAGGACACTCACGCCACCGCCGAGCGGGTTGCGCGGCTGCTGGACTGCGGGGCGGTCGAGGTCGCAGTCTGTTCCACCGGACTGATCGGTGAGCGGCTGCCGCTGGACGCCGTGCTGTCCGGAATCGATACCGCCGCAGCAACACTGGCCGCGACGCCGGAGGCGGGCTTGGCCGCCGCCACCGCAGTGCTCACCACCGACACCGTGCCCAAGCAGGCCGCGGTCACCGGCGCGGGGTGGACGGTGGGCGGCTTCGCCAAGGGCGCCGGCATGGTGGCGCCCAGCCTGGCCACCATGCTCAGCGTGATCACTACCGACGCCGTCGTCGATGAGTCCACTCTGGACGCTGTCGCGCGCTCCGCGATCAGCGAAACCTTCGAGCGTCTTGACATCGACGGTACGTGCTCGACCAACGACACCGTGCTACTACTGGCGTCGGGCGCCTCGGGGATCGTGCCTGACCGGGCGGAATTCGCCACCGCGGTGCGGCAGGTGTGCCACGAACTGGTCAAGGGTCTGCAGGCCGACGCCGAGGGCGTCACCAAGGAGATTGCGATCACCGTCCGCGGAGCGGCCAGCGACGCCGACGCGATCGCGGCGGCCCGCGCAGTCGCCAGGGACAGCCTGGTCAAGACCGCCTTCTTCGGATCCGACCCCAACTGGGGCCGGATCGCCGCCGCGGTGGGCGCCTCCGCTGCCACCGTGGCCGCCGGCACGCTGGACATCCGGATCAATGGACTGTTGCTCTGCGAGGGTGGCGCGGTGGCGGCCGACCGCTCGAAGGCGGACCTGTCCGGCCGGGAGATCACCGTGGAGATCGACCTGCACCTCGGCGAGGGCGAGGCCACCGTGCTCACCACGGATCTCTCGCATGGGTACGTCGAGGAGAACAGCGCGTACTCGTCATGATCCCCGGCTCACGCCTCGCCGAAGACCTGCTTGCAGGGTCGAGAATCAAGGCCGCAACCCAGAAGGCCGCAGTGCTCGCCGAGGCGCTGCCCTGGCTGCAGCGCTTCCACGGAACCACCGTTGTGATCAAGTACGGCGGCAATGCGATGCTGGACGACGAGCTCAAGCGGGCCTTCGCGCAGGACATGGTCTTCCTGCGGCTGGCCGGGCTGCGGCCCGTCGTGGTGCACGGTGGCGGGCCTCAGATCAACGCCATGCTGGACCGGCTGGGCATCGCTGGGGAGTTCCGCGGGGGCTTACGGGTCACCACCGCCGAGACGATCGACGTGGTGCGCATGGTGCTGTTCGGTCAGGTGGGCCGGGAGCTCGTCGGGTTGGTCAACGCGCACGGTCCGTTCGCCGTCGGCATCTCCGGCGAGGACGCACACCTATTCACCGCCGCCCGGCGCACTGCCACTGTGGACGGCGAGCAGGTCGACGTGGGGCTGGTTGGTGATGTAGTTGCAGTGAACCCCGCCGCAGTGCTCGACATCGTCAACGCCGGGCGCATCCCCGTGGTATCCGGGTTGGCCCCCGACGCCGACGGCGTGGTGCACAACGTCAACGCCGACACCGCCGCCGCGGCGCTGGCCGTCGCGCTGGGCGCCGAGAAGCTCGTCATGCTCACCGACGTCGAGGGCCTTTACACCGACTGGCCGGACCAGTCCAGCCTGCTGTCCCAGGTGACCGCGGATCGGCTGGAGCAGCTGCTGCCGG
This sequence comes from Pseudonocardiaceae bacterium, assembly GCA_050699975.1. Taxonomy (GTDB): domain Bacteria; phylum Actinomycetota; class Actinomycetes; order Mycobacteriales; family Pseudonocardiaceae. Next base: position 4,482 of record JBOHGH010000129.1, read on the forward strand.
GGCTGTCCGCCGGGATGGTGCCGAAGATGGAGGCCTGCCTGCGTGCGGTGCGGGGCGGGGTGCCCCAGGCTCACGTCATCGATGGCCGGGTGGCGCATTCGGTCCTGCTGGAGGTGTTCACCACCGAAGGGGTGGGGACGATGGTGCTGCCCGAGGAGGGTCACGACTGATGCCTACCGCGAACTTTCAACAGCGCTGGCAGGCCGCGTTGATGGCGAACTACGGCACACCCCAGCTGGCGTTGGCTCGCGGCTCGGGCGCGCAGGTGTGGGACGTCGACGGCCGCCGCTACCTGGATCTGCTCGGCGGTGTCGCAGTGAACGCGCTGGGCCACGCTCACCCGGCTATCGTGCGCGCCGTTACCGAACAGATCGGCACCCTCGGGCAGGTTTCGAACCTCTACCTCAGCGAGCCGGCGCTCACCCTTGCCGAGACCCTGCTGGACCTCCTCGGTGCCACCGGATCGGGGCGGGTGCTGTTCTGCAACTCCGGCGCGGAAGCCAACGAGGCCGCATTCAAGATCGCCCGGCGGACCGGGCGGCGGAAGATCGTCGCCGCCGACGGTGCGTTTCACGGCCGCACCATGGGGGCGCTCGCGCTCACCGGGCAGCCCGCCAAGCGGGATCCCTTCCAGCCGATGCCTCCCGGCGTGATCTTCGTGCCCTACGGCGACCCCGCGGCCCTGGCGTCGGTCGTCGACCGGGACACTGCCGCGGTGTTCCTCGAGCCGGTCCAGGGCGAGAACGGCGTGGTGGTCCCGCCAGAGGGCTACTTGCAGGCCGCTCGGGAGATCACCGCCGCGCGCGGAACGCTGCTGGTGTTGGACGAGGTCCAGACCGGTATCGGTCGGACCGGTACCTGGTTCGCTCACCAGTCCGTGGGTGTGACTCCCGATGTGGTGACGCTGGCCAAGGGCCTCGGCGGGGGGCTCCCGATCGGTGCGTGTATCGGTATCGGACCAGCCGCCCATCTGTTGCAGCCCGGCCAGCACGGCTGCACCCTCGGTGGCAACCCGGTCTGCTGCGCGGCCGCGCTGGCCGTGCTGGCGACCATCGCTTCGGACGGGTTACTCGACCACGCTGCGCGGCTCGGTAAGGAGATCGCAGCGGGGATAGCGGCGCTGCACCACCCGCTCGTGGGGTCGGTCAGCGAGGCGGGCCTGCTCATCGGGATCGGGCTGACCTCGCCGGTCTCTGCCGCGGTCGCCACCGCCGCGTTGGATGCGGGCTTCCTGGTCAACCCGGCCATGCCGGACCGGGTCCGGCTCGCCCCGCCGCTGGTGCTCACCGAGGCGCAGGCGCGGGAGTTCCTGGGGGCCCTGCCCGCGATCCTGGATCGGGTGCGGTAGCGATGCCGAGGCACTTCTTGCGCGATGACGATCTCACCCCGGCCGAGCAGCGGGAAATCCTCGACCTGGCGGACGAATTCAAGGCCAACCCGCTCGGGCGCACCCCGCTGGCCGGCCCGCGATCCATCGCGGTGATCTTCGAGAAGAGCTCGACGCGGACCCGGCTGTCCTTCGAGATCGGCATCGCCCAGCTCGGCGGCAACCCAGTGATCATAGACGGGCGTGGCACCCACCTGGGCCGCGAGGAGACCATCGAGGACACTTCGCGGGTGCTGTCCCGTTACGCCGACGCTGTGGTGTGGCGCACCTTCGCGCAGCGCCGTCTCGACGCGATGGCCAGGGTCTCGCGGGTGCCGGTGGTCAACGCGCTCACCAACGAATTCCACCCCTGCCAGGTGCTCGCTGACCTGCAGACTATCCGGGAGCGGCGGGGCCGCCTGGCCGGGCTCACGCTGACCTACCTGGGTGACGGGGCGAACAACATGGCACATTCCCTGCTGCTGGGCGGGACCACAGCCGGGTTACACGTCCGGGTCGCCGCACCGGACGGCTTCCAGCCGATGCCCGACGTGCTGCTCGCGGCCAAGAACCGCGCGCAGGACACCGAGGGCAGCGCCACCGTGCTGACCGACCCGCACGCCGCGGTCGACGGGGCCGACGTCCTGGTGACCGACACCTGGACCTCGATGGGTCAGGAGGGTGACGGGCTCGACCGGGTCAGCCCGTTTCGGCCGCTGCAGATCAACGCTGAGCTGCTGGAGCGCGCCGCCCCCGGTGCGATCGTGCTGCATTGCCTGCCTGCCCACCGCGGGGCCGAGATCACCGACGAGGTGCTCGACGGTCCGGCCAGCGCGGTGTGGGATGAGGCGGAGAACCGGCTGCACGCGCAGAAGGCCCTACTGGCCTGGTTGTTGGATCCGGAGCGCGCGGCATGACGCCCACCCGGGTCGGTCGGCAGGCCCGCATCGTCGACCTGGTGACCCATCGCGCGGTGCGTAGCCAGACAGAGCTGGCCGCCTTGCTCGCCGGCGAAGGTATTGAGGTCACCCAGGCCACGCTGTCCCGGGACCTCGACGAGCTCGGCGCAGTGAAACTGCGTGGCGTGGACAGCGGTGCGCCGGTGTATGTCATCCCCGAGGCCGGCAGTCCGGTGCGCGCTGTGGAAGGCGGCACGGCCCGGCTCGCGCGGGTGCTGTCCGAGCTGCTGGTCTCCGCTGACGCCAGCGCCAACCTGGTGGTGCTGCGCACACCGCCCGGGGCGGCACACTTCGTGGCCAGCGCGCTGGACCGGGCGGCGCTGACCGATGTGGTCGGCACGATCGCGGGTGATGACACCATCCTGGTGGTCGCCCGGGAGCCTCTGCCGGGGGCGAAGCTTGCGGAGCGGATTATGGCGCTGGCGCGCCCCGTGAGTGCGAATCAGGGCTATAACACTGTTTGCCACTCACACGTTCGACCGAAGGGAGAACAAGAATGAGCGAGCGGGTGGTGCTGGCCTATTCCGGTGGGCTGGACACCTCGGTGGCGATCGGGTGGATCGCCGAGGAAACCGGAGCCGAGGTCGTCGCCGTCGCAGTCGACGTCGGCCAGGGTGGCGAGGACCTGGAGACGATCCGCAAGCGCGCGCTGGCCTGTGGCGCGGTCGAGGCCGTCGTCACCGACGCCCGTGACGAGTACGCCGAGCAGTACTGCCTCCCGGCGATGCAGGTCAACGCGCTGTACATGGACCGCTACCCGCTGATCTCGGCGCTGTCCCGGCCACTGATCGTCAAGCACCTGGTGGCAGCCGCGAAGTACCACGGTGCTGCCACCGTGGCGCACGGCTGCACCGGCAAGGGCAACGACCAGGTGCGTTTCGAGGTCGGCATCGGCGCGCTCGCCCCGGAACTGCAGGTGATCGCCCCAGTTCGAGACTATGCATGGACCCGGGAGAAGGCGATCGCCTACGCCGAGGAGCGCGACCTGCCAATCGACGTCACGAAGCGCTCGCCGTTCTCCATCGACCAGAACCTGTGGGGCCGGGCGGTGGAGACCGGGTTCCTTGAAGACCTGTGGAACGCTCCGACCAAGGACGTGTACTCATACACCAGCGATCCGACCGAATGGAAGGCACCGGATGAGCTGGTGATCACTTTCGAGTCCGGCGTGCCGGTGGCTATCGACGGCGCCCCGGTGACGGTGCTCGAGGCGATCCAGCAAGTCAACGCGCGGGCCGGGGCGCACGGTGTCGGCCGGCTGGACATGGTCGAGGACCGGCTGGTCGGCATCAAGAGTCGTGAGGTCTACGAGGCGCCCGGGGCGATCACCCTGATCACTGCGCACCAGGAGTTGGAGGCTGTTACCGTCGAGCGGGACCTGGCCAGGTACAAACGCAGCGTCGGGCAGCGCTGGACCGAGCTGGTCTACGACGGGCTGTGGTACTCACCGCTCAAGCGGGCGCTGGACGCCTTCGTTGCCGACTCCCAGCGCCACGTCACCGGCGAGGTCCGGATCGAGTTGGTCGGCGGTCGGGCGACGGTGACCGGACGGCGCAGCCCGCAGCCGCTCTACGACTTCAACCTCGCCACCTACGACGCGGGTGACACCTTCGACCAGTCCCTGGCCAAGGGTTTCGTGCAGCTGTGGGGTCTGCCGTCGAAGATGGCCGCAAAGCGAGACCTGCTTAGCAGAGTCGATTCATCTCCGCCGAGGGGGCTCTCGTCGTGACCGCACTCTGGGGTGGCCGGTTCAGCGAGAAACCGGCCGATGCGATGACTGCGCTGAGCCTGTCGACGCACTTCGATTGGCGGCTCGCCCGGTACGACATCCGCGGATCCCGGGCGCACGCCCGCGTGCTGCACGGCGCTGGCCTGCTCAACGACAGTGAGCTGGACGCGATGCTGCACGCACTGGACCGCCTCGACGCCGACGTCGACTCCGGCACGTTCGTCCCGGTGCCCGAGGACGAGGACGTGCACACCGCCCTTGAGCGTGGCCTGATCGAGCGGGCCGGCCCGGAGCTCGGCGGCGCATTGCGCGCCGGTCGCTCCCGCAACGACCAGGTCGCGACGCTGCTGCGGATGTGGTTACGCGATGCGGCCCGCCGGATCGCGGCCGGCGCCCTGGACGTGATTGATGCGCTGCTCGACCAGGCGGAAGCGCATCCGGACGCGCCGATGCCGGGCCGGACGCATTTGCAGCATGCCCAACCTGTGTTGCTCGCCCACCACCTGGGGGCCCATGTCCAGGCGTTGCTGCGCGACGTCGAGCGGTTGCGGGACTGGGATGCCCGGGCCGCCGTCTCGCCCTACGGCTCGGGTGCGCTGGCCGGCTCTTCACTCGGCCTGGATCCGGCCGCGGTGGCCGCCGAACTCGGTTTCGATGCTCCGGTGGAGAACTCGATCGACGGCACAGCATCGCGTGACTTCGCCGCCGAGGCCGCGTTCGTGCTTGCGATGCTCGCCGTCGACCTGTCCCGGATCGCCGAAGAGATCATCCTCTGGGCCACCGCCGAGTTCGACTATGTCGCGCTGGATGATGCCTACTCGACAGGCAGCTCGATCATGCCGCAGAAGAAGAACCCCGATGTGGCCGAGCTGGCTCGGGGTAAGGCGGGCCGGCTGATCGGCAACCTCACCGGGCTGCTGGCCACGCTCAAGGCGCAGCCGCTGGCCTACAACCGCGACCTGCAGGAGGACAAAGAGCCGCTGTTCGACTCGGTCGACCAGCTCGAGCTGCTGCTGCCCGCGATGGCCGGGATGGTCGGTACCCTCACCTTCTGGACCGACCGGCTCGCCGAGCTGGCTCCGGCCGGGTTCACGCTCGCCACCGATCTCGCGGAATGGCTGGTACGCCAGGGCGTGCCGTTTCGCACCGCACACCACGCGGCGGGTGCCTGCGTGCGGCTGGCCGAGTACCGCGGGGTGGGGCTGGCGGAGCTGTCGGAGATGGAGCTCACCGCCATCCACCCCGAGCTCACCACCGACGTTCACCGGGTGCTCACCGTCGCCGGGTCGATCGGCTCCCGCGACGCCTACGGGGGCACCGCGCCCGAGCGCGTCGCCGAGCAGCTGCAGCGTGCCCGGCAGGCCGTCGGCGAGCATCGGGGCTGGATCACCTCGTGACGGTGGGGACTCTCGCTCGCGAGCACCTCGCCGTGGATGTCCTGCCGGCTGCCCGGCTGCTGCTGGGCTGCCACCTGGTTGCCGACCAACCGGGCGGCGAGGTGACCGTCCGGCTCGTCGAGCTCGAGGCCTATCGCGGCTCCGACGACCCGGCGGCGCACTCCTACCGTGGCCGCACCGCCCGCAACGCCGTGATGTTCGGCCCGCCCGGGCACCTGTATGTGTACTTCGTCTACGGGCTGCACTTCTGCGCCAACATCTCCTGCCTGCCCGATGGGGAACCCGGCGCGGTACTGCTGCGCGCCGCCGAGGTCGTCTCGGACCTCGACGTCGCCCGACAGCGCCGGCCCACCGCACAGTCCGACGCCGAGCTCGCTCGCGGCCCGGCCAGGCTGGCGACGCTGCTCGGGCTGCGCCGGGAACACAACGGCCTGGACCTCACCGATCCCCTGTCGCCAGTGCGGCTACTACCCGGGGATCCGGTGCTAGCGGAGCAGGTGTGCACCGGTCCCAGAGTTGGCGTCGCCGCCGCCCAGGACCGGCCTTGGCGGTTCTGGGTGCACGGCAGCCCCGCGGTGTCGGCGTACCGCAGGCGGGCGCAACCTGCCTGACCAGAAAGGGCGTGACACGGTGCGGGAAGATGGCGGGGTGGGAGAGCACATCCTTGACGAGCTGAGCTGGCGCGGTCTGATCGCGCAGAGTACCGACCTCGATGCGCTGCGCCGCGACTGCGATGGTGGCCCGCTCACGCTGTACTGCGGGTTCGATCCCACCGCGCCGAGCCTGCATCTGGGCAACCTGGTGCAGATCCTCACCCTGCGCCGATTCCAGCGCGCTGGCCACCGGCCGCTGGCCCTGGTCGGCGGCGCCACGGGACTGATCGGGGACCCCAAGCCCAGCGCCGAGCGAGTGCTCAACACCAAGGATGTCGTCGCCGGCTGGGTGCAGCGGATCCGACTTCAGATCGAGCCGTTCCTCGACTTCGAGGGGCTTCACGCCGCCACGATGGTGAATAACCTGGATTGGACCCAGCCGCTGTCGGCGATCGACTTCCTGCGCGACGTCGGCAAGCACTTCCGGGTCAACCGGATGCTCACCGAGGAGGCGGTCAGCACGCGGTTGAACTCCGACGCCGGGATCAGCTTCACCGAGTTCAGCTACCAGCTCCTGCAGGCGATGGACTTCCACGAGCTCTACCGACGGTACGGCTGCACGCTGCAGACCGGCGGCAGCGATCAGTGGGGCAACATCACAGCAGGGGTGGACCTGGTGCACCGGACCGAACAGCGTTCGGTCCACGCGCTGGCCACACCGCTGATTACCAAGGCGGACGGCACCAAGTTCGGCAAGACGGAGAGCGGCACGGTGTGGCTGGACCCCGATCTGACCAGTCCATACGCCTTTTACCAGTTCTGGATCAACGTCGACGACCGGGACGCGGTCAGCTACCTGAAAGTCTTCACCGAGCTCTCCCGAGACGATATCGCTGACCTGGACCGGCAGACCGTCGAGCGGCCGCACACACGGGCAGCGCAGCGGGTGCTGGCCGCGGAGGTCACCGCGCTGGTGCACGGTTCGGAGGAGGCCCGCCGCGCGGCCGCGGCCAGCCAGGCGTTGTTCGGCCAGGGGGAGCTGCGCGAGTTGGACGCGCGCACGTTAGATGCCGCCATGGCGGAGGCACCCACCGGCCAAGTGCTGCTGGCCGACCAGCCCACGATCGTCGATCTGCTGGTGGCCAGCGGCTTGGCCGACAGCAAGGGCGCTGCACGTCGCACCGTTCGTGAAGGTGGCGCTTCGGTGAACAATGCCAAGGTCGGGGATGAGGGCTGGACGCCCGCGGAGTCTGATCTGCTGGCGGGCGGCTGGCTGGTACTCCGACGAGGTCGGCGACACACCGCTGGCGTACGCGTTCGCTGATTCCTCTCTGGGATCCCGTCGGGCATCCACCGGCTTCCTGACCTGCGCGACACGCCGATTTGACTTCCACCGTGCTGTCCGCGTAGCTTTCCCTTCGCCCCGCAGGGGAACGGACGAAACGCTCAGCGCAGTGATGGTGCGGAGACGTTAGGCCGGGCCGCGGGGAACGATGACTCGGACGGCTGGTAAGCTCGAAGAGTCGCCGGGACCGTGCCGGACCTCTCGCGAGATTAACCAATCGGGACCGGGTAGGTCGGAGTGAGTCATCCCGGAACTAGCTGCCGCTTCGGTGGTTCGTGATGGTGTGTGCTTGTTCTTTGAGAACTCAACAGTGTGCCGATTTTGTTAGTGCCATGTTTGTTTTTTGTTTTGCTAGTGATTGTTTTTGCTAGTGATCAGTGCGGCGTCTGCTCGTA
>JBOHGH010000130.1:0-12189 GCA_050699975.1 Pseudonocardiaceae bacterium
ACAGTGCCGAGCACGCCGCGCTGCCGGGTCTGGACGCTGCTCGAGCCGTCGCCGTCACCTACGGAGCTCGCGGCGCGGTGCTGCTCCGCGGCGGCCAGCAGGTGGCGGCCGCAGCTCCCCCGCCGGTGCACGCCATCGATGGCACCGCTGCTGGTGACGCGTTCGTCGGTGCCGCCGTGGCGGGCCTGCTGCGCGGGCTCCGGGACGCCGACCTGCTGGCCCGGGCCTGCGCTGCGGGCGCGCTGGCGGCCACCCGGCCCGGCGCCCAGCCGTCCCTGCCCACCGCCGCCGAGATCGACGAGGTGCAAGCCCGGTGAGCGTGCCGATGATCGTCGACACGGACCCGGGAGTGGACGACGCGGTGGCGCTGATGCTGGCCGCCGCCAGCCCGGAGGTGCAGTTGCTCGGCGTGACCACGGTGTACGGCAACGTCGGTGTGGAACTCACCACCGACAACGCGCTGCGGCTAAGGGCCCTGGCCGACCTCGACCACCTGCCGTTAGCCGCTGGAGCCGCTCGTCCGCTGGTGTATCCGCGGGACCAGCGGACCGATTCCTGGCACGGCCCGGACGGCCTCGGGGGGCGTGCCGACCTGCTGCCCGAACCCACCGGACCGGTCCATCATCGCGGCGCGGTGGCTCTGATGGCCGATCTGCTGCACGCCGTATCCGCCCCGGTCACGCTGGTGGCAATCGGACCGCTGACCAACATCGCGCTGCTGCTCGCCGCGTACCCAGAGGTGAAGGCTCGGATCAGCCGCATCGTGGCCATGGGTGGCCTCCTGTCGGGCGGTCCGCTGGCCGAGTTCAATATCCGGTCCGATCCCGAGGCGGCCCACCGGGTGCTCGTCGAGGAGGACGTGCCGATCACGCTGGTGCCGCTGGACCTGACCCTGCGGGCCGCAGTCGACAGTGCCTGGCTCACCGAGTTGGCCGCGGCGGGGCCGCGCTGTGCCATGTTGGCCGGTGTCATCGAGCATTGCCGGAAGATCACCGGACGGGACGTGATGGCGCTGCACGACGCGCTGGCCGTGCTGGAGGCCGCCGTGCCGGGTACGTTGCGAACGACGTCGATGCCGCTGGAGGTGGTCTGCGACCGCAGGCCCGACCGCGGCGCCGTGCAGGCCGGCAGCGGTCAGTGCGCGAACAGGCACGTCGTGCAGGTGGCGCTGGACGCGGATCTGCCGACGATCAACGCCGCGATCCTGGACCGGCTCCGAGGTCTGCGGTGATGCCGCGAGACCGCCGTGCCGACAGCCATAGCGCCGACGCGCCCAGCAGCACCCCGAGGGCGCCGCCGACGGAGTTGTGCACCACATCGAAGGCCTGGCAGGTGCCGCCGCCGGTGGCACCCTGCATGACTTCCACCGACAGGCTGATCAGCAGGCAGGACGCCGCGATGATGGTCGGGCGGCGCGTCGCCAGCGTCCCGAAGAACGCAAACGGCATCAGCATCACGACATTGAGCTTCTCGTAGGTGCGGGCCAACGACAGGCTGCCGACCCCACATTCGCGCAGGATGACCAGCGGGTTGAGCCCCGCCGCGGAGAAGATTTCGGTGGGCCGCACCACGGTGACGGCCAGTGCCAGCGCCAGCCCGCACCCGGCGAACACCGCCGGCAGCTGGGCCCATCCCCAGCGCGGCGCCAGCCACCAGGCCGCACCACTGAACAGCAGGGTTCCCGCGGCAAAGGCGGCAGGCACCTCGGGGTAGTGCGCCGTCAAGTAGAGGATGGCGTGCAGGTCAAGGTCGGACACACTGCGCACGCTAGCCGGGACCGGGGGGAACAGGCCTCCCGCCTCAGCGACGGGCCAGCAGTACCGGGCACCTCACCTGGTGGCGAGAACCGCACCGAAGACGAGGGTGATGACGAACAGCCCGAACCCGATGACCCCCAGCAGCACCAGCCCCTTGACGATCGCGACCGCGCCGATCAAGAACCCGATGGCGAGCAGCAGGATAATCGCACCCATCATGACAGCGTCCCCTCCACGATCCACGTTACGTGCGGTCATGATAACCAGGAAATACGACTTTCTGTTATCAACTAGACACGTCCGTGGGAAACTCCGGCTAGCGGGCGCTCAGCGCCCGAGGAACGTCGCCTTGCCCGGGCCGTGGTCGAGGAACGAGCGCATCCCGGTCGCGCGGTCCTCGGTGCCCGACAGCGCCGCGAAGACCTGAGTCTCCAGTTGCAGCCCGTGATCCAGGTCGACGTCGAGCCCGTCATCGATGGCCGCCTTGGCCGCCGCCAGCGCACGCGCCGGCCCTCCGACGAACTGCTCGGCCCAGCGGCGGGCCGCGCCGTACACGTCATCAGGGGCGACTACCTCATCGACCATCCCGATCCGCAGCGCCTCATCGGCCCCGACGAAGCGCCCAGTGTAGATCAGCTCCTTGGCCCGGGCCGGGCCGATCAGCCGGGGCAGCCGCTGGGTGCCGCCGGCGCCAGGGATGATCCCCAGCAGGATCTCCGGCTGCCCGACCTTGGCGTTGTCCCCGGCGATCCGCCGGTCACAGCACAGCGCGAGCTCATAGCCACCGCCCAGCGCGAAACCGGTGATCGCGGCCACGGTCGGTTTCGGGATGGTCGCCACTGCGGTGAACGATGAGGACAGTTCTTGCGCATGCACCGCCACCTCCGGAGCTGACAGCGCCGCCATCTCCTTGACGTCGGCGCCGGCGGCGAACACCTTCGGTCCCCCGTAAACGATCACCGCGCGGACGTCGGCGCGGTCTGCCGCCTCCTGCGCCGCAGACCGGATCCCCTCCTGCACCTGCCGGCTCAAGGCGTTCATCGGTGGCCGGTCCACCCGGATCGTGCCGATGCCGCCGTCCACCTCAAGCCTGACGAACTCACTGCTCAGAGTCATGGCTTCGCACGTTACCGGCGGTGGGCGAAGAAGCGATCCCCGGAGCGCCGTAGCACGAGATCGACGCCGAAGGTCTTCGCCAAGTTTTCCTCGGTCAACACCGCATCAAGCAGTCCCTGGGCGACCACCGCCCCGTCGCGCATCAGCATGGTGTGGGTGAAACCGGGCGGTATCTCCTCGACATGGTGGGTCACCAGCACCGTCGCGGGGGCATCCGGATCGACGGCCAGCGCGCCCAACCGGGTCAGCAAATCCTCCCGGCCACCCAGGTCCAGCCCGGCGGCGGGCTCGTCCAGCAGGAGCAGCTCCGGATCGGTCATCAACGCCCTGGCGATCAGCACCCGCTTGCGTTCCCCCTCGGACAGGGTGCCGAAGCGCCGCCCGCCCAGCCCGGCGACGCCCAGCGCGGCCAGCAGCCCGGTGGCCCGCGCGTTGTCCAGCTCCTCGTAGCGTTCCCGCCACCGGCCGAGCACCGCGTAACCGGCGCTGACCACCAAGTCGGACACCACCTCGTCACCAGGGATCCGGCCGGCCAGCGACGCCGAGGAGAAGCCGATCCGCGGGCGGAGCTCGAACACGTCGGTGCGGCCCAGCCGTTCCCCGAGCACGTGCACCAGCCCGCAGGTCGGGTGCAGTTCGGTCGCGGCCAGCCGCAGCAGGGTGGTCTTGCCAGCGCCGTTGGGCCCCAGGACGACCCACTTCTCGTCCAGCTCCACCCGCCAGTCCACCCGATCGAGCAGGGCCGTGGCGCCACGCCGGACGCCCACCCCGTCCATCCGCACCACGAGATCGGTCAGGTCGACCGGCAGGTGCCCATTCCGCGCGTCCACCCGGTCATTGTGCTGGGTGGGTTTGATGTCGGACCGGGCAGGCAAGATGGGTCTCTGTGACCCGACTGCCACTGCCTCAAGTAGGCCGGCCGTTCCCGCTCGGTGCGCACACCGAGGGCGGCGGGGTGCGCTTCGCGGTGGCCTCCTCGGTCGCTCAGGCCGTCGAGGTGTGCCTGCTGTCGCCGGAGGGCACGGAGCTGCGAGTGCCGCTGACCGAACGCACGTTCGGGGTGTGGCACGGGCTGCTGCCCGGCCTGGGTCCCGGGCAGCGATACGGATACCGGGTGCACGGGCCCTGGGACCCCGCCCGCGGCCTGCGATGTAACCCAGCCAAGCTGCTGGTCGACCCGTACGCGCGGCGGGTCGAGGGCACCGTCACCGACCTGCAGGCCGCGCTGGGCTACCGGGGCGACCCCGCCGGGCATCGCTGCGACGTCGACTCGCTGGGCAGCGTCCCGGTATCGGTGGTCACCGCAGCTGGTGGCCCGGACACCGGCACCCGGCCCGACGTGCCGTGGGAACAGACCGTGATCTACGAGCTGCACGTGCGCGGCTTCACCCGCACCCACACGCAGGTGCCGCCCGAGCGCCGCGGAACCTACCTGGGCCTGGCGCACCCTGCGGTGATCTCCTACCTCACCGGTCTGGGTGTGACCACCGTGGAGCTGCTGCCGGTGTCCGCGTTCTGCGCCGAGCCGCCCCTGCTGCGCGCCGGTTCGGGCAACTACTGGGGTTACTCCCCGCTGGCCTTACTTGCGGTGCATCCCGGCTACGCCGCGGTACCCGGTGCTGAGGTGGCAGAGTTCCGCACGATGGTGGCCGCGCTGCACGCCGCGGGCATCGAGGTCATCGTCGACATGGTGGCCAACCACACCTGCGAGGGTGACGTGGACGGCCCCACCCTGGCCTACCGGGGGTTGGACGCGCGCGCCTACTACCTCGACCACGACCTCACCGGCTGCGGCAACACCCTCGACACCGGCTCGCCCACGGTGGTCCGGCTGGTCACCGACGCGCTGCGGTACTGGGCGGGTGAGCTGGGCGTCGACGGGTTCCGCTTCGACCTGGCCAGCGTGCTCGGGCGGCCAAGGGGCGGGTCGTTCGACCCGGGAGCCCCGCTGCTCACCGCTATCGCCGCCGACCCGCTGCTGTGCACCCGCAAGCTCATCGCCGAGCCCTGGGACGCCACCGCACACGGGTACCGGGTCGGCGATTTCCCGCTGGACTTCAGCGAGTGGAACGGGCGCTACCGCGACGTCGTGCGCGACTTCTGGCGCGGCGTCCCCGGCGTCAGCGAGCTCGCCTCCCGGCTGGCAGGCAGCTCGGATCTCTACGCGGCACGCGGGCGCAGGCCGTGGGCGTCGGTCAACTTCGTCACCGCCCATGACGGGTTCACCCTGCGGGACCTGGTCTCCTACAACCGCAAGCACAACGATGCCAACGGTGAGGGTGGGGCGGACGGCACCGACGACAACCGATCATGGAACTGCGGCGTCGAAGGGGAGACCGACGATCCAGCAGTGCGCAGCCTGCGCGGCCGCCAAGCCCGCAACCTGCTGGCGACCCTGGCGCTGTCCACCGGCACTCCGATGCTGCTGGCCGGTGACGAGCGCTGGCGCACCCAGCGCGGCAACAACAACCCGTACCGGCTCGACGACGAGACCTCGTGGCTGGACTGGTCGCCAGACCCCGAGACCGACCCGGCCGAGATGCTCACCTCCTTCACCCGCCGCCTGCTCGCCCTGCGCGCGACGACGCCCGCGCTGCGTCAACCCGAATTCTTCGAGGGCCGCACGACCCCCAGCGCAACCCCCGACCTGGTCTGGTTTCGTCCCGACGGCCAACCTATGGAACTCGACGACTGGAGCGACGGCCATCGCCAGACCCTTGGCATGTGGATCGACGGCACGGACGTGCGATCCCACCCGCCGCCACCGGCCACCGACTCCTGGCTACTGGTGCTGCACGCCGGCGCGCACCCGATCATGGTGACGCTGCCGGGCCCGGAACATGGCGAGCACTACGCGCCGGTGCTGGACACCGGCTCCCCCGACGGAGTGCCCACCCGGAGGCGAACCAGGCGGCCGGGCACCCGGATGGCGGTCCCCGCCCGGACCCTCATGGTCTTCCGAGCAGTGCGGCGCTAACCTACATCATCGCTGCGGATACCGCTTGAGGACGAACCGGTCAACGCCCGAATACCGCAATACCCATTTTCTACCCCGACCGCCTTCACCCGGATATCCGCGTCGAAGCACCGCACACCCCCCGCGACGACCGCGCCGGCCCTGGCGAAGCTGGCGTTCGGGTTGAGGATAGACGGGAAGCCTGCTAATCTTCAAAAGCCATCGATGACTTTTTATCAGGTTATCGATACTCCTAGGTTTCACAGGCCGGGCGGAGGCGAACGTTGATCCACGAACCCATCGAAAGTTGTGCGGGACGTACGCCTCTGATGGCCCCGAGCAGGCAGTTTCCGCCTCCGGGCCCCGCCGTTGCAGCGAAGCTCGAAATGCTGAACCCTAGTGGTAGCATGAAAGGTCGGTCAGTAAGTTACATCCTCAGCTGGGTCAATCAGTATATCAACGAGCTCAACTGGCGAGCTCACTTTCCGGAGGCACCAACCGAGTTGACCTCCCCATGAGCGCTACTGTTGAAAACGGATCGACTGGATCGGGTCTTTTGTTCCTGAGTAGAGCCGATGTCGCCCGGTCAGGTGGACGCTCGTCGGAGATATTCGTCAGAGCCGTCAGCCAGGCCCTGGCGCTGCACGCTCGGGGCGATATAGCACAGCCGCTGAAGCCATACCTGCGCTGGCGCCCGGACGGGCACATCGCCGACCGGATCATAGCCATGCCCGCGTACCTCGGCGGCGCTGAGCCGATTGCAGGCCTAAAATGGATCGGCAGCAAGCACGACAACCCTGAACGTCTCAACCTTGAACGAGCCAGCGCACTGATCGTTTTGAACGATTCCGAAACTCATTACCCGGTGGCCGTGATGGAAGGCGGCCTCATCAGCGCACTTCGGACTGCCGCGGTAACCGCGGTGGCGACCCGTCATTTAGCCAAAGCCAACTTCACCCAGGTGTCGTGCATCGGCTGCGGCCCGATCGGCCGCGCCCATGTTCTGACAACGCTCGAGCAATTCACCCAGGTTAGAGTGGCGCACCTCTTTGACCTTCGCTACGAAGCCGCCGTCGGGCTGGCCGCCGAACTGTCCGACCGCCACCCGGGAGTTGACGTTATTGTGGCAACGGGACCGGAGGAAGCGGTCCGTGCGGGAGAACTGGTGATCACGTGCACCGTTTCAAGCCATCCGTGGTTGCCTTTTGAATGGCTTCAAAAAGGAACCTTCCTCAGTAATGTGTCCATCATGGACGCCGAAAAAGAAGTCTTCTTAAAATCCGACAAGGTCGTGGCGGACGATTGGGATCAGTGCAATCGTGAAGGGAAAGTTCTCCACCAGTTGGCCTCCGAGGGCAGGTTCACGAGGGAAGACCTCCACGCCGAGCTAGGTCAAGTGGTGGTGGGGGAACGACCAGGACGGGAGAATGACTCCGAAATCATTGTCCTGAACCCAATGGGTATGGCGATAGTGGATATCGCCTGCGCAAAAGCCGTCTACGACCTGGCCAGAGAAGCCGGGGTCGGAACTTGGTTAATCCTATGATCGACTCTCGAGCAACAGCCCCACCCGGCGCCCCGAACCGTTCGATCTATCCGCAGACCCGTAATGATGGGGAGGCCCTCGATGACCATCGCTACTGAATTAACTGTATCTGAATTGCCGGAGCGCTGGGAGCCCCCGCTGCCGGATTCCCGTGGGCCTATTACCGAGCGACTCTTCAATGCCTTGACAGGCAGCCCTGAAGGTCTGGACCGTATTCCTCGCATTGAAGGCGACCCCCTCTCAGATGATGACCTCCACCTTGCATTGTATGCCTGTTACGAGATCCACTACCGGGGCTTTTCTGGCGTCGACGCTCGATGGGAATGGAACCCTGCACTCCTCAATTTGCGCGGCCAGCTTGAAGAGGTGTTCGAGTCGTGCCTAATCGGGCGTATCGGCGGCGAGGCGCGGCCAGACCCTGCAGACATAAAATTGAAGCTTGGTCAGATTGCAACCCAGCCCGGGCCGCCACTCTCCAAGTACTTGAGAGACAAGGCCTCCCTCGCAGAATTCAGAGATTACATTATTCACCGATCCGCTTACCAGCTAAAAGAGGCGGACCCGCATTCCTGGGTGATCCCGCGCTTAGAGGGTAAAGCCAAGGCTGCCTTGGTTGAGATAGAATTCGACGAGTACGGATGCGGGAGGGCCGAGCGGATCCATGCCGCCTTATTCCGGATAACAATGGATGAAATGGGTCTCGACAGCCGGTACGGCGCATACCTGGACTTAATCCCGGGAGTAACCCTTGCTCCCATCAATTTAATGTCCATGTTCGGGCTCCATCGCCGCCTACGGGGAGCCGCCGTCGGCCATCTGGCCATTGCCGAAATGACGTCTGCCCTCTCGAACAAGTTCGTGGCAGAGGGTCTTCGCAGGCTCGGGTACGGCGCCGATGCGACTGGTTTCTTCGACGAGCACGTGATTGCCGACTCGATTCACGACATGGTCGCGTTACACGATCTTGCGGGTGGGCTGCTGGAGCAGAACCCCTCTTTAGCAGGAGACATCTTATTTGGAGCCTCAGCGTGGGCGGGGATTGACTCCGCCTTCGCTCAGTACATGCTCGACTGCTGGTCGCGCAAAGAGCCTTCGCTGCATAGGAGTACGAGAGATCGGTTGCCTCGCTAGTCGCTTCCGAAGCCCTGGATCGAATGGTCCGAGTACTTAGAGAACGCCCGGCTGATCGTCCGGCGACTCTTTCTTCGGTGGTGGTTGGGAGCGGCTCTTCGCCGGGTCCTTGAAATTAAAGGACTTATGCGAGCTATCGCACCAGGGTTTTTGGCTTGACCGGCCACAGCGGCAAAGGGCTACCGTCCTGCGTGTCAATTCGATCTCGTCTCCGTTCGCGTCGACGATTCTATATGATCCCCTTACGAGGTAAGGCCCATCCGGATATGCGGTGATCACGGTCTCGGACTCTTGTCTCATATTGGTTCTCCTGATGTCCCTGCCCTGCTTAAGATAGGTCGCACAGCTAGAGAAGAGCGGTCTCTCTTATCAGGAGATCGACCACATCCTCTAGCCGGTTGGTTTCAGAGAAGACTCGCCGCTGGCGCTCGGCCGATGAACCGAAAAACTTAGTACGCTCAACGAGCTTGGTCATCTCGTCCCAGTCCCCGGCCTCTTCCAGCTGACAGCGCACATGCTTGAGCAGTTGTTCCACCAGCGAATGGGCCGGTACGAGTTGGGCCGAAATTGGATCCAGGAGGCTGTCGGTGAGGCCGAACCGGGCGGCACGCCACTTCGCGGCACGCAGCAGTTCAGCTCGGATATCGGGGGAAGGATCTCCGCGCTCGAGTTCATTCAAACACCTTTGCACAAGTGCGCGAGCCAGTCCTGCTTGGACGATCGTCTCGTCGATGGTAGCGCACGAATCGGCTATGCGGAACTCCACGGTTCCGTACCTGGTACCGGGACGGACGTCCCAGAAGACCTGGCCGGCGTCGGCGCTGGTGCCAGTATCGATGAGCAACTTCACCCCCTTCTTGTAGTGATCGAAAGATCGGAACTCAGGAGGTATCCCCGCCATCGGCCAGCGTTCCCAGATCATGGTTCGATAGCTGGCGTAGCCGGTGTCCTCACCCATCCAGAAGGGGGAGCTGGACGACAGCGCAGAGAGGACAGGTAACCAGGGGCGGACCCGGTTCATCACCTGAATGGCTGTGTCGCGATTCTCGATTCCGACGTGAACGTGGCAGCCGCAGATAACGTGTTCGTCGGCCAGCTGCGCGTAGGTCTTGGCGAGGTGTTCGAAGCGCGGTTTCGGGATGAAGCCCTGGGTCCGCCAGTCGGCCAGTGGAAAGGCACCGGCCGCAACGATCAAACTGCCCGTTTCCCTGGCGGACTGAACCAGGCCACCGCGGAGGTGCCGGATCTCAGCACGTAACTGGTCCAGTTCATCACATATACCTGTTCGGCTTTCGATCATGCATGGTCGTAGCTCTTCGCTGTAGCTCGCGTTCTCATGACCAGCCTGTCGAGTCTGAGCAGATTCGAGAAGCGACCGCGTGTCGGCCAGCAAACCGCGGGTACTTGGATCAACCGCAAAGAATTCCTCCTCGACTCCTACAGTCAATGGTTGATACACTGCCGCGGCCCGCCCTTCCATTCATCACGACACTAGCAATGGTGGCGCAGAGGTTCATCAGGTAGGACCAGTATCCGGATAGGGACCGGCGATGTGCTCGGGCTGGTGTCGAGCGCCTCCAAGGCCGGAGTCCTCGACTCGCAGGCCAGGTGGAGAAGCGCCGGCAAATCGTCGAGCACCTGCACCCGGTTGTTCGATGCAACACCAGCTGTGTCCGCGAGTCGCCGGCAGGAGAGCCCCACGATGAGGTAATAAACGATACCGTCGTCCGCCCGGAGTAGCGGGCCCTCGCCCCTGGCCTCCAGGTTGAGCACCCTCCCCATGTTCCGTAAGGTGTGGTCCCCAAGCCGCAGTGCGCTCAGTGTGACACTCGCGATCCCGTAGCCGGATTCATGAAGAAGAGACGCCATCGCCCGCGGAGAAGAATAGCTGCCGATGGTGATTCCCAGGTCAGATCCCATACCAGCCGCGTGACGCACGACCAGCCGGACCCATTGAAGACCATCGGGCCCACCGTCAATAGACACCACCTTAGAAGTTTCCGGCGGCGGTAGTGGAACGTAAGGAGGATTGCTGGTGACAACAGCGGGCGGGGAACCAAACGGGCAGCTGTCCAACAACCGGGAGGGTGAGGACAGGGCATAGTCAGCAATCCCGAAGGTCACTCGCCTGTCCTCGGTCTCCAGGGCGTAGTGCTCGGATGCCCAGAGAACACTGTTCTCGGAGATGTCGAGACCATGGACATGCCCAGCGCCCGCCCTGGCGACCGCTGACGCAGCGGCACCGCTACCCGAGCCCAGGTCAAGGACCGTACACCCGGGCTTGATGAGATCGACGGTGGCCCAGATGCCTACCTCCGGGTCCGCTGGGTCGAAGAATACATTTGGTCTTCGAGGCGGACGCAGGTCCGCGAGCATGAGATGACAATACTCGAAGATCCGTACCGGACGCGCCTTAGTCAAGGTCAGTATTCACATCCAGCGCACCATTCAAGGACAGCCATCGCGCTGTGTAGCTTGTTCTCGGCTTGGTCGAACACGATACTGGCCTCGCCGTCGAGAACCGAAGCGGCGACTTCCTCGCCGCGATGGGCAGGCAGGTCATGCATAAATATGGCATCCGGGTATCTAGTCATCAATGCTGAATCGACTCGAAACGGATCGAAGACCTCTCGCCAGCGAGCGTCCTTTTTCTCCGTTCCGGTGGTCTGCCAGCGAGTGGTGTAGACCACGTCAACATGTTCTGGTAGCCGATTCAGGTCGTGCCGTTCGTCCAGCACCCCACCGGAAGCGCTCGCCCAAGCCGCGCCACGCTCGATAAAGAGGTTTTTCAGGCCGTAGCCCGGGGGGGTACGGAAATACAACGCGTTTCCTGGGAATCGTGGCAAGGTCAGGGCAAGGGCTGCGGCGGTATTGTTTCCTTCGCCCAGATAAAGCACCGTCACTCCTTCAACCCTGCCCAGTCGCTGCAGAATCGTTGTCAGGTCGGCAAGTGCCTGCGTGGGATGCTCGTCTGCCGTCATCGCATTCACTACGGCCATCTTGTCCTGTGCTGCCAGCACGGCAAGCTCCGCCGGGTCGCTCGCGGTCCGGGCCACGAAGATATCCAACATGCCGGAGAGGACTCGGCCGGTGTCATGAAGGGTCTCACCGGTGTTCAATTGCAGATCATTGGGGCCGTAGGCGATCACTCGTGCCCCAAGCCTCAGAGCGCCACTCGTGAATGCGGTGCGCGTTCGGGTTGACGTCTTGGTGAAGAAAGTACCGAGGACGCAATCATTCAGTTGACCATCCGGACGGATCTCGCCAGTAGAGTATCCAAGACCTCGTTGGACGAGAAGCCAGATCTCCTCATCTGACAAATTAATCAAAGAAATAAGGTGGCGTCGCTTGGGGCGGCGCCACTTCTGACCAGTGCTCGACACGGAAAAGTCCCATAGAGCCGACTGCACATCCCACGTTATCCGTCAATGCGGAAGTCTAGGTCGTTATTGTGGGAAAGTCAACTCCATTTCATCAACTCTGCTGATCAAGCGGCGTGCATGGCACCCACCCGGGAGCGCCGAATCCGGTGGACACGCGACTTGAGCGTGTCTGGTGGGCTCTTCGCTGTTTTTAGTGGGTTACTCAGCGTGAGGTCATGTAGGCGGGTGTGGGATTGGTGAGGGTGGGCAGGCGGAGTTTGGCCGCGGTGAGGTAGACGATGGTGATCATCTTGGTTTTGT
>JBOHGH010000131.1:0-12138 GCA_050699975.1 Pseudonocardiaceae bacterium
GGCCGGGGCTCTTGCACGTTTGTTGGCCACTCATACCGCAACGGTGTCGGCCATGACGTGGTCCCCGGAGCTGGCACTCGCTATCCACCGCGCGGCGGAGTTTGGGGTCAGTGCGCCAACACGTTGCGCACCACGCTATCGGTGAGTAGCCGGCCGCGGGGAGTAAGTACCAGACGGCTGCTCGGCTTGGTAGTGAGCAGGCCGTCGTGCTCCGCGCGCCCAGCCGCGGCGCGTCCGGGGGCGTCCAGCAGGTCCAGCGGCAGCCCGTCGGCCAGCCGCAGTCCCAGCATCACCTGCTCGGTGTACCGCTGCGCTGGGCTGAGCACCTCGCGGCCCGCTGCCGGGGAGCAACCGGCCGCGAGCGCGACAGCGTAGCGGGCCGGGTGCTTGACGTTCCACCACCGCACTCCACCGACATGCGAATGCGCCCCAGGACCGGCTCCCCACCAGTTCCCGCCGGTCCAGTAGCCGAGATTGTGCCGGCACCGGGCCTGCGGGGAGGTGGCCCAGTTGGACACCTCGTACCAGTGCAGCCCGGCTGCCGTCAGTGCCCCGTCGAGCTGCTCGTAGCGCTCGGCGAGCACGTCGTCATCCGGCGCCGGCAGCTCCCCGCGCGCCACCCGGCGGGCCAGCGCCGTGCCTGGCTCGACGACCAAGGCGTAGGCGGACACGTGTTCCACCCCGGCGGCGAGCACCGCATCCAGCGAGGCGGCCAGGTCGTCGCGGGTCTCCCCCGGAGTACCGTAGATCAGGTCCAGGCTGACCTGCCCGATCCCGGCAGCGCGAGCTTCGGTCGCCGCGGCCACCGGCCGGCCCGGAGTGTGCATCCGGTCCAGCACAGCTAGTACGTGCGACGCGGCGCTCTGCATCCCCAGCGAGACCCGGGTGTAGCCGGCAGCGGCGATCCCAGCGAAGAAGTCCGGTGAGGTGGACTCGGGGTTCGCCTCGGTGGTCACCTCGGCGCTAGGCGTCACCCCGATCGACCCGCGGATCGCGTCGAGCACCGCGGCCAGCCCGCTGGCGCCGAGTAGCGACGGGGTGCCGCCGCCGACGAACACCGTGTCAGCCGGCACCGGCGTCCCGAGCACCGTGGCAGCCAGGTCCAGCTCACGGCGCAGCGCGTCGAGCCAGGTGGACGGCGCTAACGAAAGCTCCCCCGGCGTGTAGGTGTTGAAGTCGCAGTAGCCGCAGCGGGTAGCGCAGAACGGTACGTGCACGTACACCCCGAACGGCCGGTCCGCCAGCCCGCGCAGAGCCGCGGCGGGCAGGGTGCCGTCAGGCGGGGCAGGGTCGCCGGGGGGAAGGGAAACCACGTGAGCATTGTCCCAACATCCGAATGCAGGTGGTCCGGACTGCGAGAAAGTGGCAATCTGGTGCTGTGGCCTCGCTCGGACTTCTGCTGGTGGCTCGCCGCCACGTCGACTATGTCCGGGTTTCCAGCGCGCTCTGCCGCCCGATGAGCTGACACCCGCCCGACTGCTGTCCCAGCCGGCGCCGGGTGCGCCCGGAACTGGGCCGCAGTATGACCTGGTCACGGCCTCCCTGGCACGCCGGTGCTCCCCTCCCGGAGGCACCCCGATGTCTGCACCCACCCGCCCAGGATCAGTTCGCGCAGCGCCCGCAGCAAAGACCCGCCGTGGGGAGGGCCAGTGGGCCCTTGGTCATCTCGAACCGCTCAACCCGAATGAGCGGACCAAAAAAGACGACGACGGGCTTAACGTCCGGCGCCGGATCGAGACCATCTACGCCCTGCGTGGCTTCGACTCGATCGACCCCGCTGACTTGCGCGGCCGGTTCCGCTGGTGGGGGCTCTACACCCAGCGCCGGCCCGGAATCGACGGCGGCCGCACCGGCACGCTGGAACCCGAGGAGCTTGACGACTGCTACTTCATGATGCGGGTGCGCATCGACGGTGGCGCGCTGAGCACCGAGCAGCTGCGGGTGATCGGTGAGATCTCCCGGCTCTACGCTCGGGACACCGCCGATATCACCGATCGGCAGAACATCCAGTATCACTGGATCCGGATCGAGGACGTTCCCGCGATCTGGGAGCAGCTGGAGGCCGTCGGGCTGTCCACCACCGAGGCCTGCGGCGACACCCCGCGTGTTGTGCTCGGATCGCCGGTCGCAGGTATCGCTGAAGCCGAGATCATCGACGGCACCCCGGCGATCGAGGAGATCAAGCGGCGCTACATCGGCAGCCCCGAGTTCTCCAACCTGCCGCGCAAGTACAAGTCCGCGATCTCCGGGCAGCAGGACGTCGCGCACGAGGTCAACGACATCTCCTTCGTCGGCGTGGTACACCCCGAGCACGGACCCGGCTTCGATCTGTGGGTGGGCGGGGGGCTGTCTACCAACCCGAAGATCGCGCAGCGGCTGGGCGCCTGGGTGCCGCGCGACGAGGTACCCGAGGTCTGGGCCGGCGTGACGGCGCTGTTCCGCGACTACGGCTACCGGCGGCTGCGCCACCGTGCCCGGATCAAGTTCCTCATCGCCGACTGGGGCGCGGAGCGCTTCCGCGAGGTACTGCAGACCGAGTACCTGCACCGCCAGCTCATCGACGGCCCGGCCCCGCAGCCACCGCCCGCGCCGATCGACCACATCGGCGTGCATCAACAGCAGGACGGCAAGTACTACATCGGCGTGGCGCCGGTGGCCGGGCGGGTCTCGGGTTCCACGCTGGTCGACGTGGCCAAGGCCGTCGAGCGGGCCGGATCCGCCCGGGTGCGCTTGACCCCCTACCAGAAACTCGTCGTGCTCGACGTCGCCCCGTCTGAAGTGGACGGCCTGGTCACCGAGCTGGGCAGGCTCGGGCTGCGCTCCGACCCCACGCCGTGGCGGCGCTCGGTGATGGCCTGCACCGGTATCGAGTTCTGCAAGCTGGCCATCGTGGAGACCAAGAACCGGGCCATCACTTTGGTCGCCGAGTTGGAGCAGCGCCTCGCCGACCTCCAATCCACCCTGGACACCCCGGTTTCGGTGCATCTCAATGGTTGCCCGAACTCCTGCGCCCGGATCCAGGTCGCCGACATCGGCCTCAAAGGTCAGCTGGTCACCGACGCGGCCGGCAACCAGGTCGAGGGTTTCCAGGTGCATCTGGGCGGCGGGCTCGGGCTGGACAGCGGGTTCGGCCGCAAGCTGCGTGGGCACAAGGTGACCTCCGCCGAGCTGGCTGACTACGTGGAGCGGGTCGTTCGCGGCTATGCCGAGCAGCACGAGCCCGGTGAGCGGTTCGCGCAGTGGGTGACCCGAGCCGACGAGGACGTGCTGCGATGACGGAGGCCAGGGCGGTTCCGTTCTATTGCCCGTACTGCGGCGAGGAGGACCTGCGACCCGAGGAGGATCCGCACGCAGCGTGGCGTTGCGCGGACTGTCAGCGGGTGTTCGTTGTGCGCATGGTGGGACTGGTCGTCCCGACCCAGGAGGCAACGCGGTGACCGTGGCCGTCGACCTTGAGCAGCTAGCGCAGCAGGCCGAGCGTGCACTGGAGTCCGCCCCGGCCGACGAGGTCGTGCGCTGGGCAGTGCGGACCTTCGGCACCCGGTTCGCCGTGGCGTCCTCGATGCAGGACGCGGTGCTGGTGCACCTGGTGTCGCAGGTCGTGCCGGGCGTCGACGTGCTGTTCCTGGACACCGGGTACCACTTCGCCGAGACATTGGGCACCCGCGACGCCATCGCGGCGACCTACGACGTGAACCTGATCACCCTGACACCCCAGCAGACCGTCGCCCAGCAGGATGCCTCGTATGGACCCAGGCTGCACGACCGCAACCCCGACCTGTGTTGCGGGTTGCGCAAGGTGGCACCACTGGACCGTGCCCTGCAGCGCTACGACGCCTGGGCCACCGGGCTGCGGAGGGTCGAGGCGCCGACCAGGGCCAGCACGCCAGTGGTGTCCTACGACGCCAGGCGGGGCAAGGTTAGGGTGGCCCCGATGACGAACTGGAGCGACCAGGACGTCGAGGACTACATCGCCGAGCACGGCATCCTGATCAACCCGCTGCTGACCGCCGGCTACCGTTCGATCGGCTGCGCCCCATGCACCCGGGCGGTGGCCGCCGGGGAGGACCCTCGGGCCGGCCGATGGGCAGGGTCGGTCAAGACCGAATGCGGGATCCACCGATGAGCCGGGGTGCCACCGTCTGGCTGACCGGGCTGTCCGGAGCCGGCAAGACGACGATCGCCGACGCCGTCGCCGGGCAGCTGCGCGCGGCCGGCCAAGAGGTCGAGGTGCTCGACGGTGACGAGTTGCGCCGTGGTCTGTCCGCCGGGCTGGGCTTCTCCCGCGAGGACCGGGACACCCACGTCCGCCGGGTCGGATTCGTCGCTGAACTGCTCGCCCGGCATGGTGTCGTCGCACTGGTGCCGGTCATCGCCCCGTACGCGGGCACCCGCGACGAGGTGCGGGCCCAGCACGACGCACACGGCACCGGCTATCTGGAGGTACACGTGGCCACCCCGCTGGCCGAGTGCGCCAGGCGGGACGCCAAGGGGCTCTATGCCCGGGCGGCGGCCGGCGAGCTCACCGGGATGACCGGTGTGGACGACCCGTACGAGGAACCGGACAAACCCGATCTGCGCCTGGACACCACCAACAGGAACGTCGCCACCGTGGCGCGCCACGTGATGGATCTACTCACCGAGAGGGGTATCACGTGACGGCCATCCTTACCCGCATTCAGCGGGCTCAGCGGGGTAAACGGCAACCGAATAACCCCGCTGAGCCCGCTGAATGCGAGGTGTCCCACCTGGCAGCGCTGGAGTCCGAGGCGGTGCATGTGATCCGGGAGGTGGTTGCTGAGTTTGATCGGCCGGTGTTGTTGTTTTCCGGGGGGAAGGATTCCGCGGTGCTGTTGCACCTGGCACTGGGCGCCTTCTACCCGGCGCCGCTGCCCTTCCCGCTGCTGCACGTGGACACCGGGCACAACTTCCCCGAGGTGATCGCCTACCGGGACCGCCTGGTCGCGGATCTGGGTCTGCGGCTGCACGTGGCGGCGGTGCAGGACTGGATCGACGACGGGCGGTTGATCGAGCGCCCGGACGGCACTCGCAATCCGCTTCAGACCGTCCCACTGCTGGACACCATCAACGAGCATCGCTTCGACGCCGTCTTCGGCGGCGCCCGGCGCGACGAGGATCGGGCCCGAGCCAAGGAACGCATCGTCAGCCTGCGTGACGCCTTCGGCGGCTGGGATCCCCGGCGGCAACGTCCGGAGTTGTGGAGTCTCTACAACGGCCGGCACACCGCCGGTGAGCACGTCCGGGTCTTCCCGCTGTCCAACTGGACCGAGCTGGACGTCTGGCACTACATCGCGCGGCGCGACGTGCCGATCCCGGGCATCTACTACGCGCATGAGCGGGAGGTGTTCGCCCGCGACGGGATGTGGCTGACCGCCGGTGAGTGGGGCGGCCCGCGGCGCGGGGAGCGGATGCTCACCAAGTCGGTGCGCTATCGCACCGTGGGGGACGCCTCCTGCACCGGCGCGCTGGAATCCACCGCCACGACCATCGATGAGGTGCTCGTAGAGGTGGCCACCAGCCGGATCACCGAGCGCGGCGCCACCCGGGCCGACGACCGGCTGTCGGAGGCCGCTATGGAGGACCGCAAACGCGAGGGCTACTTCTGATGGCTGGTTACTGATGGCTGGTTACTGATGGCTGGTTACTGATGGCTGGCTTGCTGCGGCTGACCACTGCCGGATCCGTCGACGACGGCAAGTCCACGCTGGTGGGGCGGTTGCTGCACGACACCCAGTCGATCCTGGCCGACCAGCTGGCCGCGGTGGACCGGGCGACCCGGGCCCGTGGGGGGCTTGACGGCGGCGCGCCGGACCTGGCGCTGCTCACCGATGGGCTGCGAGCCGAGCGGGAACAGGGCATCACCATCGACGTCGCCTACCGCTACTTCGCCACGCCCACCCGCAAGTTCGTGCTGGCCGACTGCCCCGGGCATGTGCAGTACACCCGTAACACGGTCACCGGCGCCTCCACCGCCGAGCTGGCCGTGGTGCTGGTCGACGCGCGCAACGGCCTGGTCGAGCAGACCCGGCGGCACCTGGCCGTCGCCGCGTTCCTGCGGGTGCCGCACGTGGTGCTCGCGGTGAACAAGATGGACCTGGTGGACTTCGACGAGCCGACGTTTCGCCGTATCGAATCCGAGTTCGCCGCGGCGGCGAGTTCCTTAGGTGTGCCCGACGTCGTGTCCGTGCCGGTGTCTGCGCTGCACGGTGACAACGTCGCGGCCCGCAGCGCACACACCCCGTGGTACCTCGGACCGACGCTGCTGGAGCACCTGGAGGCGGTGCCCACCGGGCGGGAGGCGGTGGCAGAGCCGATGCGCTTCCCGGTGCAGCTGGTGCTGCGTCCCCGCACCGCCGAGCACCCCGACTACCGGGGCCTGGCCGGCCGGATCGCCTCCGGGGTACTCGAAGTCGGTGACGACGTCATCGCGCTGCCCTCGGGTGGGCGCTCCACCGTCACAGGTATCGACACCCCCGACGGTCCGGTACTGCACGCCACCGCTGGGCAGTCGGTCACCGTGCTGGTCGCCGACGAGATCGACGCCGGGCGCGGCGAGGTGCTGGCCCACCCGCACCGGGCGCCGCGGGTGGTCACCGAGCTTTCCGCGGATCTGTGCTGGCTGGCCGACCGGCCGCTGCAGGCCGGCGCGCGGGTGCTCGTCAAGCACGGCACCCGCACCGTCCGGGCCATCGTCACCGAGCTGACCGGGCGGCTGGACCTGCATACTCTGCGCCACACCGAGCCGCCCGCCGCGCTGGAACTCAACGAGATCGGCGGCGCCCGGATCCGCCTCGCCGAACCCCTCGCGGTGGACAGCTACGCCACCGACCGGCACACCGGCGGCTTCCTAGTCATCGACGCCGCCGACGGCAACACCCTCGCTGCCGGTCTGGTCGGCGCGCTGGACGCGGCATGAGGCCAGCGCTGGTGGCGGTGGCGCACGGCAGCCGCGACCCGCGCTCGGCCGCCACCATCTCGGCGCTGGTGGACCGGGTGCGGTGGCTGCGGCCCGACCTCGACGTGCGGCTCGCCTTTTTGGATCTGTGCGCACCCCGGCTGGACGCCGTGCTCGCCACGGTTACCCGTGCAGTGGTGGTGCCGCTGCTGCTGGGCCGCGCCTTCCACGCGAACATCGACGTGCCCGGTGAGGTGGCCCGCGCCGTGGCGGCACGACCCGGGCTGGACGTCACCGTGGCCGACGTGCTGGGCCCAGACCCGCGTCTGGAGGCCGCCGCACTACGCAGGCTGGCCGAGGTCGGTGTGTTGCCGGACGACCCGGAGGTCGGTGTGGTGCTCGCAGCCGCTGGCTCCCAGCATGCCCCGGCCAACGCGGCCGTTGTTGCCATGGCGGCAGCCTGGGCACACCAGACCCGCTGGCAGGTGGTGCCGGCCTTCGCCTGCGCCGCGCCGCCTACCGTGCCCAACGCCATCACAACCCTGCAGGCCGCAGGCGTCCGGCACATCGCCATCGCCTCGTGGTTCCTCGCCTCTGGTCTGCTCCCCAACCAGGTCCTCCGGCAGGCCCACACTACTGACCCGGAGGCGCTGCACGCCGCCCCGCTGGGCGCCGACCCCGCCATCGCGAAACTCATCGTGCACCGGTTCGAGGCGACCCTCCGGCCATCCCTGGCCCACTCAGCCTGACCGTCGGCGTGTCCGTCTCCCCGCACTGTGTCGCGCAGCTAGGCACGGTATGTCGGACTACCGTACCCAGCAACGACACGATACATCGGCCACCCGCATATGTCCGACCGCCGCCTTCGGCTCCCTGCGCAGGACCTCTGCTCATGGGTAGCACTCTGGCCGCCCCGTGCGTCGATCTACTGTAAGCCTCCGTACCTTGTTTGCCATTGGGAAATATATGGCGAAGCTTTCGTTGGCATCGGCCTTCCGTCGCGTTTCGATACCCGGTTACATCTACTATTCCAAGAACGGTTAAGTTCCGCAGCTACGATCGTAGAAATTGGCAACTCTCTGGCCCGCGACGTCGGGGCACAACCTTTCGCGCGTTACCAACACGGCAAGCTTGTAGCCTACGTGGATCCGCTAGACGCCCATGCGTGCGATGGCGCTCAAGAATCGGATGTGGAGTTGCGGAGCACGGAATCAGTTGACCCTGTGGCGACCCAGAGGAGAAAAACGCTTCTGCCATCAATTCGTGTCAACGGCCCCCCGCGTCACTCCATCGACACTTGGGATGAAATACGAAAAGATATTCTAGAGTTCATTTGGGCCACACTGGAGCCCGGAACGTTCAGTTCCCTCCGGCGCGAGGTAGACCGCCAGTTCGGAATACACGTACGGGTAGCACCGACTACGCTTGCCGGCAAGCACGGGTCCATCACTACCGGTTGGTTAATCGACAGCGACCAAGGTTCCGAGGTGATCATCCTCATCAATGATGATTTATCAGAAAAACTCAAGTACGTCGTTCTCGCGCACGAACTGGCGCACTATGTAGTGCACTTTCCAATAATTCTAGCCGGTCAACTAGTGGATCAGCTAGCCTGGACCGAGCCGACACTTGAACTTACATATTCTGATTTGTTTTTTCAGCATTTTCAAGATGGTAGAGTCCTCGAAGAACAGGCCAACTTGCTAGCCAGCTACATGCTCATACCACCCAAATATAAACTTGCCGAGATGGCCCATCTCGCCCTCGAAAACTCTCAGAACGTTAGCGCAGAGGACCTTGCTTGGCGATTCCTTCAGCCGTTTTTTCCGGAAACTAGCGGGATGCGGTATTCCTGGCACAACTGGGATGAGATGCGCCAACGAGAAGTCCGCGATATCGAGCGGGTGGATGGCATTAACGCAATGAATGCCACAACCATTTATCAAGCCATGCTGAAATCCACTCTCGAACGTGAAACACACGAACTCTCAAGCCAGACCAGCAAAGCTGTTTATGCTGTTTATGAATTCTGGGACACGCTACCAGTCGCCCTTGCTGCGCGCAATCACGCGATAGCTGGCCGTATCTCCCAGATGCCCACACTTGACTCCGTCAATGTGTCTCGACAGATTCTGGAGCCGAAGATTCGTGGAAGATCGAACCCCCCACGGCGACCCATCGCGCCTTCCACGAAGTCGCGAGCTCCGCACTTGTGGCGGAGCGTGCTTGATCTTTCCGCCCCGCCGCGTACCGTCGAGGAGTGGCGGATGCAGTACCCGAATGATGCGATCACTCTGTATCCAGATAGGCCAGTTCCACACGAGACGGTCTATCACCTCTAATTAGGAGGCATCCGTATGAATGAGACTAGGGAGATATTTCTCACCCCGGACTCTTTCTTGGGCTCGCTCGGACTATCGAGCCTTGAGCACCGACTGGGAGAGCCAGAACAACGCGATCTACTATTCCGGCTGACGGTAGATTTTCTCAAAGACCACGTTCCTTCTGCCCATCCACCAAAGATTGACACAGCGATCAACGAACTTCCATTGAAGGTGCCTGGAACGTCCATAGTAGTCCGCCTGGGAAAATATGAGAAAGATGAGTTGGGAATCTTACTCAGCCTTGCACTCTACGTTGCTGGTACGGATTCCATTGACGTGAAGTCGGTCACCGTAGCCGGACTAGTAGCCTTAAGCGGTCGAGTTGGCCGCCTTCGTAAGGAGTATGGAGAAAGATCGATATTTGACGCGCTCGAAGAGGTAAATCGGCCGACGATCCGAGACGTTACGCTTACCCTTTACGGGAAGCCATGCCGCTATCCGAAGGCTGACTGCAGGTTCCGCAACCATGATGGCGAGGAATGTACGATTTTAAAGGATCAGGTAGAGAAAACTGTTGAAGACCTCGTAGCCCGCCGTATTCTGCGTAGACGAAACGCCGTCGAGCCATACGAGTACAGTGCCGTTATATAGCGGAAGACAAGTCATTAATCTGCTTGCGTGACGGTAGCACACCCATGCTGTAACAGTCGGGCTGAAGAGCTCTGTGCGAGTGCTCCTGCAGAGCTCTGTAGTCCAACTCAGGATACGCAAAGCAGACCCACCGGGGGCCAAGGCCCGGCGCGGAAGCACACCAGCCGTTGGCACTCGACAATCCGGAGATTCTCGTCGCGGATCTCCAGGTCAGCGCCAGACTGGATCGAGCCGTGCGATGCCTGCGGCTACGGGCACGACCTGGTAGGGCAGACTGATCCGCGTGAGTACCCCGTCCGAGCGGATCTTCGCACAGCGTGAGGATGACGACGGTGTCGAGCTGCGGCACTTCCTGCCCGCGCAGGCTCGGCATCCCATGACGCTGGCTCGGACAGCAGACCGGATCGCGGCCGGGACCGCATTGCGGGAAGCGGTGGCCGACTTCGTCGACGATCTGCGATGGGCGCGGGATGGGGCCGACATCGCACGGCGGATCACCGAGCGGCCGTGCAACCTCAATCCGCGCACCGACGCTTACCTCGCCGCACTCGCCGAGCACTTCGCCAGTGCACACGAGGCCCCCGCACCACCTTGGGCCAGCGAGCCCGGCCGTTTTCTGTCCCGCATCTGGTGGCCGCGCTACCCCGGCCTGTGGGCACGTGCCATCGTGGAGTCGCCTGCGGCGTTCCGTCGGCGGGGTATTCTGCTCGGCGCAGGCATGCTGAACCGGGTGTAGCGATGCGCCGAGACGAGATCTTGAGGGCGCTCGCGGCCCTGGGTGCCGAATTGGCCGAACGCGGGCTGGTCGCTGATCTTTATGTAGTCGGCGGAGCGGCTATCACGCTGGCTTACGACGAGCGTCGGGCAACCAGGGACATCGACGCGGTGTTCGTTCCCAAGAACGAGGTCTACGCGGCGGCCGCCCGGGTCGCTGCCGCGCTCGATCTGCCCGACGGCTGGCTCAACGACGCGGTCAAGGGATTTCTTCTGGGCCCGGACAGATTCCCGACGAAGATGCTCGAAATGCCAGGTCTGCGCTGTGAAGTGGCCAGCGCGGAGACGGTCCTCGTCCTGAAGTGTCTCGCGCACCGTCTCGGGGAGGACGATGACGACGTTGTCCTGCTCGCGGGGCAGCTCGGGCTGGACACTGCTGACGACGTACTCGACCTTGTCGAGCAGGTTGGTCACCCGCGTTTGCTCACGCCACAGGTGGAACTCTTCATCAGGTCGGTCATGGACGTGCCCGAGGCGCCTGATTATGGACAGGATCCGTAGGCAGCGCAGGAGGGCATCCGAGCAATCATCGGCGAGGACGGATTCCGACGATCTTGCATGTCTCGTCCCAGCATGGCTCGCAGGTGAGCCAGAGCCACTCCATGTCGCCGTCCGGGCCTCGTGGGTGGGAGACACCACAGAGGGTGCGCATCGGGCTGCCGAGCGGCACATTGCGGTCTCGCCGGTCGATGGCGTGCCGCTGCCCGGCAAGCGGAAACCAGACGAAGGGCTGAGGTTCCGGGTACGGCGCGGGCACAACAGTGAACACGAACGTCACCCCCTTTGCTGGGCACGCTAAGCGTGATGCTCAGCGACCTGGGTACCTTCTGTGCCCCGATGTGCTACAGCTGGACACCTGCCCGGCGGCAGAGCGCGGGCACCTCGTCTCGTAGCCCAGCGGGCGGGCGGCGAGCCGTGCGCCGTTCAGTCCCCTTCGTGGTGCGCACCGCACGCTGGACGTCCCGAATGAGATCGGGCAACAACGCGCCGACAACCGTTCGGTGATCTGGGCTGCTGTGGCGCACCACCCATGCTTGATCCAGCCGTGCCCGCAGATGCGCCACGTTCACTGGTGCCTCGCGCGCCGGGAAGCGGTAGTCGGTCAGCGCGGCCTGCGCCGCAGTGAGCGCGGCGTGCGCCTCACCGGCGAAGGCTCGCACGGGCACCGCGTGACCGGTCCCCGGTCAGCTCGGCCAGGTCACGCACGTCCAACGCGCGCGATCCGCAACAGCATCGGCAGCCGGGGCACCTGTAACCGGCCCGTCTCGACGGCTTTTACCCATTCCGCGCTGCGCCCCATCAATCCACCGAGAACAGCTCGGGTCATTCCGATCCGGTTGCGGAAATGCTTAATGCGCTCACCGGTGGTCTTAACCCAGGGTCACGTCATGGTTACTGATTGTGTCGAGTGTGACGTTAAGTAGCCAGGAGTGGGAGGGCGCGGTTGCGGTCGCGGCAGATCATCTCGGTCGC
>JBOHGH010000132.1:0-12044 GCA_050699975.1 Pseudonocardiaceae bacterium
CGCAACCTCGCCGCAGGACTTTTCCGCCTTAACGGGCTACACAAAATCAAAGAAGCGACCGAGATGATCTGCCGCGACCGCAACCGCGCCCTCCCACTCCTGGCTACTTAACGTCACACTCGACACAATCAGTAACCATGACGTGGCCCTGGAGTCGAACCGGATCGACACTCTCGTCGATGTGGCTCGCGCTGCTCGGGAACCGACGCCGTGGAGCATCTATAAAGACGTCGCGACGCTCGAGTACATCGCCTTTCTAGGATACGAGTCCTCGGCGTCGATCATTCGGAATTTTGAACCCTTGCTCGTGCCGGGCCTTCTTCAAACGGAGGAGTACGCCCGAACAGTTATCAACGTTCTCGAAGCCCACAACCCTCTGAAAATCGATCCCCTCGTCGACCTTCGTATCGAGCGTCAGGAGCTGCTTGTACGTGAACCCGTCACGAACTTATACTTCATCATGGACGAAGCCGTTATCCGCAGGGTGATAGGTGGTCGCGATGTTATGCGACGCCAGCTTCGCCATCTGCAGAAGCTCACCGAATATCCGAACCTCACTATCCGGGTCGTGCCCTTTGAAGCGGGTATGTACCCGTACCAGCGTGTCCCGTATATAGTGCTCGAATTTCCGGATCCCGAAGACGGGATCGTGCTGTACGTGGAGAATCCATATGGTGAATATATTATTCGCGAGAGCTCTCCGGAGGTAGAGGAAAGAGACTACCCTATTCGCTATATGGAGGTATTCTTCGAGCTGGAGCAGATTGCCAGCCGAGAAGACACGCTGCAACTTCTTCAGGTTGCCATTAATAGCTGACGGCGCCCGTCTCGAAGGGGAGACAGCCGGTACTCCACCAACACCATTCTCCTGTTGCGAAAGCTTGGAGTGAAACGACAGATCTGTGACGGCGTCTGACCGGGAGGCCCGTTGGCTTGATCTAATGTCCCCAGATCGTGGCGTCAGCGCGGATTTGGTCGCTGTTGGTGCTCGTGATAGTCAGGTTTGCGATCCGTCCCTGCGCAGTGCGGACGCAGACAATATTCCCGGCAACGAGCGGGCCGGTCTCCGCGACCCCGTGGTGAGCAAGTTGGTCGATGCACTGCTGCTTATTGGGTTTGTTCTGGCCGGACCACTCGGCGAGCAACACGTTCGGGTCCGCACCGAGGATGGGCTCACCGGGACGCGGCTGCTTGATGTTGTTCGAGTTCACTCGCCTCGGTGGGCTGAAGTCGAGGTCGAGCGAGCCCTCCACTTTGTCGTGAGAGAACGTGACTCGTGCCTGGTAGTCGACGGACGGATCGATGGGTTGTCGCACCTGAGGGGCCGTTATCGAGGGACTGCCAGTCGCAACTATTGGTGCAGGGCTTTCGTAGTGCACGCCGAGCCCGATGGCGACCACACCGGTGAGAAAAAGCCCAAGGCAACCGCGCTTCGTCGTGATGAGTGGTATCTGGATGCCGCCAACTTTGAGCCTACCTCCGATCACTGCAGCACCGATGAAGATCAAACCGAGTAAGATCATCGCAGGATGCACTGCTATCACCTTCCGCGGGGTCTGGTCGCCGCAGATTCTGCCAAAGCACCTTCAACTGGGCACACCACGAGTCCGTGCGGATCGCGCCTGTCCATCCTGGGCCAGCTCCACCCGCATGGCTATCGACGTGTTAAAGATCGTTATCGTCGGGGTAGGCGAACGCTAGCACCACGAAGAGACCGGGCCACGCACGGTGCGCTCCGATGCTGAATGGCAGAAGATGTGTGCTAAATATTGAACTCGTCGCTGCAGGCACCGATCAGGAACGCTGTCCATTCTGCTCCCGAGAACGTGAGGACAGATCCTGAGGGATCCTTCGAGTCACGAACGAGTAGCATTTCGCCTGTTCTGGCCACCTCCACACAGCCAGCACTTCCGCTCGCGGTGCTCTTTTTCCACACAAGAGAGCACTGCTGCTGCAACTCAGTCACTTAATTCCTCATCTCTCAACTCTGGTCGCCGTACGTCGGGGTCTTTGACGCTAGTTTGGGCTCAACGAACCTAGCGAACGTTGGGACCAACGGTACTCGTTGGGAGCAACGTTCGTTAGTCCCAAACGTCACTGGGTGACACCCTCCCGTGGCCGAAGGTGACCTATTGCTCGACGTCGGAAGGACGACATGCAGAGTGCCACCTAGCCGTCAGGCGGTCTCCCTCTGCGACACCCTAGGAGGACGGCGGCAACTCTGGCCGCCCCACGTGTGCTGTGTTACTCGACGGTTGCCGCCGGATAGCGACATGCAGAGTGCCATCTGGCCGTCAGGCGGTCTCTCTCTGCGACAGGCAAGAAGGACGGTGGCAAATCTGGCCGTCCTACGCGTGCTGTGGTTCTCGACACGTGCCGTCGCAACGACGACACGCAGACTGCGACACGCCGACTTGCCGCATCGCGATCGACGCCGTATGCATCGTGCAGGTGGCGTCGCGCCAGATCCTGGATCGGTCGCCTGCCGAGGGAGACGACGCCGATGGTTCAACGACATCTTGCGACCGTCCGAAACGCTTCGTATGAGGACGGCATGCCTCTGGTCGACATAACACATTGATGCACACGGCGGATGGTCCAGAGGCAGTGTGTGCTCTTGCAAGAGCTCTACCCGAGAGCAAGTAGCATCGAACGCGAGTCCCATAAGGAGCTCGACACGAGAGCGAGGCATACGGCCACGGCCCGTGCCCGGCCGCTCAAACGTACGCGCCAGACACAGTCGCGCGCATCATGAAGGGAAAGATCATGGCCGTCATGGATTATCGGACGCAGGACGGGCTCGCCGACTACGGCTTCTCCATCGAGTTCCAGTCCGACACAGGCTGGCAAGTATACATCATCTTCCTGCCCATCAATGATGGTCACGACGACAGTATGAAATTGCCCTATCAGTCTATCGACAGTAATGGTCGCCGCTACGTGGACTGGTCTACGAAGATCGATAGCATGGGAGACGCGAAGACGGTTGCCGCGCTATGGGCCGAGCTGATCCACGGTTACCAGTTCAGCCAAAAAAGAGGAGATGACAAAGTAACCAAGGGACCAGAGCGCCTTCACCGACTGAAGACAGAGGCAGCCTAGTCATTCTTGCTCTTCCGGTACCGCGTCTACGCCGAACACGCGTGGACCGCGGCTCATCCTAAGCCGTTGTCCACAGCCCAGCGGCGTAGCTCGGCCTCGGCCTCCTCGCGGGACAGTGGACCCCGGTCCAAGCGGACCTCCTTGAGGTGCCGCCAGGCCTGGCCGACCAGCGGACCGGGCGCCAGCCCGAGCAGCTCCATGATGGCGTTACCGTCCAGGTCCGGGCGCACCCGAGCGAGGTCCTCCTCGGCGCGGATCCGCTCGATGCGCAGTTCCAGGTCGTCGTAGCTGCGCTGCAACGCGGCCGCCTTGCGACGGTTGCGGGTGGTGCAGTCGGCGCGGACGAGCTTGTGCAGCCGCGGCAGCAGATCCCCGGCGTCGGTGACGTAGCGACGCACCGCCGAGTCGGTCCACTCACCGCTGCCGTAACCGTGAAACCGCAGGTGCAAAAACGCCAGCGTAGCGACGTCGGTGACGACGTGCGTGGGGAAACGCAGGGCCCGCAACCTCTTGCGGACCATCTTGGCCCCGACGACCTCGTGATGGTGAAAGCTCACCCCGCCGCCGGGCTCGTGCCTGCGGGTGGCCGGCTTGCCGATGTCATGCAGCAACGCCGCCAGCCGCAGCACCAGGTCGGGCTCGCCGTCCTCCAGTGCGATCGCCTGATCGAGCACCGTCAGCGAATGCACGTAGACGTCCTTGTGCTGGTGATGCTCGTCGATCTCCAGGCGCATCGCGGGCACCTCGGGCAGTATGTGGTCGGCCAGCCCGGTGTCCACCATCAGCTCGATGCCCGCCCGCGGATCCGCCCCGAGCAGCAGCTTGGACAGTTCCGCGCTCACCCGCTCGACGGTGATCCGGCGGATCTCGGGCGCCATGTCAGCCAGCGCTGCCCGCACCCGAGGGGCCAGGGTGAAACCGAGCTGGGAGACGAACCGAGCGGCGCGCAGCATCCGCAGCGGGTCGTCGGCGAAGGACTCCTCCGGCGTCGCGGGGGTATCCAGCTCACGCCGAGCCAGCGCGGCCATCCCGCCGTGCGGGTCGATGAACCGGCCAGAACCTTGCAGTGGCAGCTGTACAGCCATCGCATTCACGGTGAAGTCGCGCCGGGCGAGGTCGCCCTCGACGGTGTCGCCGAAGACGACGTCAGGGTTGCGCGACACCCGGTCGTAACGGTCGGCCCGGTAGGTGGTGATCTCGCAGTGGGTGCCGGCCCTGGTGGCGCCGATGGTGCCGAAGGCGATCCCGGTGTCCCACACGGCGTCGGCCCAGCCGTCCAGGATCCGCCGGGTGGCGTCCGGCCGGGCGTCGGTAGTGAAGTCCAGGTCGCTGCCCAGCCTGCCGAGCAGGGCGTCCCGCACACTGCCGCCCACCAGGTACAGCGAATAACCGGCCGCGCTGAACCGGGCGGCCAGCTCGTCGGCCACCGGCGCGATCCGGAGCAGCTCCACCACCGCATTCTGCTGCGCCGTGCTCACGGACGGCATACGGTTTCCTACCGCGGAGGGCAAAGGCGACACGGGGAGTCAGCCTAACGGCCCATCACCTGCCGTGGCGCCCGCGGTGATCACGCCAGTGAGCCGGACCACCGCTGCGCTGACCCACAGTCTTGCCGGCACCGCCTATACCATCGGCGCCATGCCCCCGCCCTCCGGTAGATCCAGCCGTAACAAGGCCGCCCGGAAGGCAACTAGCCAGGTTCGTGGCGGCCAACGCGGGACCAGCAAGGGCAAGGGCCGGACCGGTCGGATGCGCACCGTGGACGAGACCTCAGCTGGTGGGCTGGTGGTCGACACCGAGACCGGGCGGGCTGCGGTGATCGGTCGGCTGGATCGGCGCGGCCGGCTGCTGTGGTCGCTACCCAAGGGTCACATCGAGAACGGCGAGACCGTCGAGCAGGCCGCGGTGCGCGAGGTCGCCGAGGAGACCGGGATCGATAGCGCGGTGATGGCCGCGCTGGGCAGCATCGACTACTGGTTCGTCGCCGAGGACCGCCGGGTGCACAAGACAGTGCACCACTTTCTGCTGCGAGCCCTGGGCGGGGAGTTGTCCGATGCCGACGTGGAGGTCACCGAGGTGGCCTGGGTGCCGCTGGCCGACCTGCCAGAGCGGTTGGCTTACGCTGACGAGCGTCGCCTTGTCCGTCGCGCCACCGCGATGCTCGCGGATTCAGCGTGAGGCGCCCCGGGTGAGGTGCAGAACCCACCTGATCGCCGCGGCCCTCCTGGTGGCGGCGCTGGGATTGCTGACGCCGAGCGCTTCCCTGGCGCACGCAGCAGTGCAACCCCAGGCGCACCAACCCCGTACGGCACAACCCGACCGCACGAACGTGCTGGCTCGACTCGAGCTCGCGGAGATGTCACCCCGGGTGATCACCGCCTCCAGCGCGCCGGTGCTCAAAGTCACAGGCCGGGTGCTCAACGTCGGGGACCGGCCGATCACCAACCTGGAAATTCGCCTGCAACGCGACGAGCCGGTGATCTCCGACGAGGCGGCCGCGCGAGCCGTCCGCGACGTCCCCGAAGCCCTCCACGTCACCCGGTTCCAGCCGGTACCGGGTGACCTCGCCCCGGGGCAGAGCAGCCCGTTCCAGCTCGAGGTGCCGCTGCGCGGCGGGGCGGACCTGGAGTCGCTGCAGATCAACGATCCGGGCGTGTACCCACTGCTGGTCAACCTCAACGGCAAGCCGGATTTCGGCGACACCGCGCGGCTGGCGGCGGTCCCGCTGCTGCTGCCGGTGCTCGGGGTCCCGCCCACGGCCGCCGGCATGCCGTCCGGACCGGTGCTGCGCCGGCCCCCGCAGCCGATGCCGCTGACCGTGGTGTGGCCACTAGCCACCGAACCCGCGCGGCTGCCCACCGGCCCCGGCGAACCGATCCTGATCCGCAGCGACCGCTCCGGAACGGATCCGGTGGCTGCCGACATCGCCTCCGGTGGGCGACTCGATGGCCTGCTCGGCGCGCTCGAGCAGGTGGTGCCGCCAGGGTCACCGCTGGCCGCAGCCGTCTGCGTCGCGATCGACCCGGCGCTGGTGGAGACGGTCGACGGGATGAGCCGCGGCTACCGGGTGGCCCATCCCGGCGGGATCAGCGAGGGAACCGGCGCGCCAGACGCCCAGCACTGGATTGATCGGCTGCGCGGCGCCGTCCAAGGTCGGTGCGTCCTGCCGCTGCCCTACGCCGATGCCGACCTGGTGGCACTGTCCCGGGCTGGGCTGACTGACCTGGAGGCGCTGGCCACCAGCACCGGCGTACAGCTGGTGGCCGACCTACTCGAGGTGCAGCCGCTGGCCGGGGTGAGCTGGCCGGCGGACGCGGTGCTCGACGAGCGCACCCTGGCCGACCTCACCACCCGGCAAACTCACGCGGTGCTGCTGGAACCCCGTGGGCTGCTGGAACCCGGCGACGTCTCCCCCCAGACGCCGGCCGGTGACGTCGTAGGCCTGGTAACCAGCCTCCCGGGCAGCCGCGGTGCCGCTCCCGCCGGCGTGCTCATCGACCCCCTCCTGACCAGCGCGCTGGGCCCCGAGGTCGGCCAGCCCGGCAATGGCGCCGTCGCTGCCGGCGCCGACTTTGACAGTGATCGGCGGCCCGCCGGCACCGCGAACCCGCTGGCCGCGCAGGACGGGCTCGGCGCACTGGTGTACCACGCCGCCGCCGACCCGGATCGCCGCCCGGTGCTGCTGGTCCCGCCGCGCCGCTGGCAGGTCCGTGGTGTGGAGGCCACCGCGCTGCTCAACGCCGCGCGGCAGCTGATGGAGATCGGCTATTTCGCCCCGCGCGAGCTGCCCGCGCTGGCCACCACCCGCCCCACCGGCCCCCCGACCGCGGTGGCCTACCCGCCGCAGGCCGGCGCCGAGGAGATCCCGCAGCAGGTCACCGCGGACATCAAACGGGCCCGAGACATCCTGCGCGACCTGCAGGTCGCCACCGTCAAGGACCCGACCGCAAACCTCGAGCCGGTCGATCTGCTCGACCCACTGCGGCTCGGGCTGCTGCGTGGGGTGTCCTCGGCCTGGCGCGGCAACCCGAACCGGGCCATCCAGGTGACCGGACAGGAGCGCGACCGGCTCGACGAGCTGCGTCGGTCGATACGGATCGTGCCGTCATCCGGCCCCTACAGCCTGGCCGCCTCAGACTCCCCGCTGCTGATCACCGTGAGCAACGAGTTGCCGGTCGGTGTGCAGGTTCGGCTGAGCCTGACCGAGACCGCCGGGCTGCGCGCCGGGGCGGTCGGGCTGCAGCTGGTGCCGGCCCGCAGCACCCGGCAGTTCGTCATCCCCGCGGAGGTGAGCCGGACCGGTCAGTTCAGCGTCGAGGCCCGGCTGAGCACCCCGGATGGCACCCCGCTGGGCGAGCCGAGCACCCTGCAGGTGCGCTCCACCGCATTCGGCACCGTTACTGTCGCGCTCACCGCGGGCGCCGGTGCTGTGCTGGTTGCGCTGGTGGCCCGCCGGATCGTGCGCCGAGTGCGCAGAACACGGGAAGCCGGGTGACGTTGGACACCGCGAACCACACTGGTGCACACCAGGCTGGGCGGCCGCAGACCTCGGTCGCGGCAGCCACTCGCACGATGGCAGTGGCCACCCTGGTCAGCCGGATCACCGGGTTCGTCCGCCAGCTCGGGCTCGCCGCCATCCTCGGGCTGGGTGTTATCAACGACTCCTACACCGTCTCCAACACGCTGCCGGCGATGCTCTACGAGCTCTTACTCGGCGGGGTGCTGACCAGCGTCGTGGTGCCGCTGCTGGTACGCGCGGCGAAGGAGGACGCCGACCAGGGCGAGGCCTACGCGCAGCGGCTGGTCACCGTCGCCTGCGTGGCACTCGGCGTGGCCACGGTGCTCGCCGTCGCCGGGGCACCGTTGCTGGCCGCGCTGCTGCTCGGCGACGGCGAGGCCGCCAACCCGCAACTGGCCGCGGTGTTCGGCTACCTGCTGCTGCCGCAGATCCTGTTCTACGGCTTGTCCGGGCTGTTCGGGGCGATCCTCAACGCCCGCAGCATCTTCGGCCCACCGGCCTGGGCGCCGGTGCTCAACAACGTCATCGTGCTGGCGTTCCTGGGGATCTACGCCCTGGTACCAGGTGAGATCACGCTCAACCCAACCCAGCTGAGCGACCCGAAGCTGCTGGTCCTGGGTTTGGGCACCACCGCGGGCATCATCGCGCAGGCCCTGGTACAGCTGCCCGGGCTGCGCCGGGCGGGCTTTCACTTCGGTTGGCGATGGGGCTGGGACCCCAGACTGACCCAGGCCGGCGGGATGGCGGCCTGGTTCGTGCTCTATGTACTGGTCGGCCAGCTCGGCTTCGTGATCACCACCCGGTCGGCGGCGCAGGGCGACCCGGGCGGGGTGGTGATCTACAGCCTGGTGTGGCTGCTGCTGCAACTACCCTACGGCGTGCTCGGCTACTCCCTGCTCACGGCGATCATGCCGCGGATGAGCCGGGCGGCGGCCGACGCCGACTGGCGCGGGGTGGTCAAGGACCTGTCGCTGGGTAGCCGCTACCTCACCGTGCTGCTGATCCCGATCACCGTGATCTTCACCCTCGCCGGGGAGCAGATCGGGGTCGCGTTGTTCTCGCTGGGCAAGGCGGGCAGCAATGCCGAGCGCCTGGGCGCTGCGCTGGCGGTCTCGGCCTTCGGCCTGCTGCCCTACGCGGTGACGATGCTGCAGATGCGGGTCTTCTACTCGATGGCCGACGCGCGCACCCCAACGATGATCAACGCGGTGATGGTCGCCGTGAAGCTGCCGCTGCTGCTGGCCTGCCCGGTGCTGCTCGACGGCGCCGATGTCGTGCTCGGGCTCACTGCGGTCAACTCGCTGTCGTGCGTGCTGGGTGCCATGGTCGGGCAGGCGTGGTTGCGCCGGCGACTGGGCCGGGTGGAGACCAAGCGCACCCTGATCACCCTACGAAACTGCCTGCTGGCGGCAGTGCCCGCGGTGGGCGCGGTGCTCGGTCTGCGCGCCCTGCTCGGTGACGCTGTAGACGGCGTCGGGGGGGCTTGGCTGGACTTGGTGCTCACCACGGTCGTCGTCGGCGTGGTGATGGGCGGCGCCCTCATCGCGCTGCGCACCCCGGAACTCACCGGGGCGATCCGGGGGGCGATCCGGGGATCCGTCCAGGCGCGGGGGACCCGCCAGCCGCCCGAACAACCCCCGAATCACTCCCGGGAGCCGTAGACTTGAGAATTGCCTCTCGTGGTCTGCCTCTGGGGTGTTGCGTCAAGGGCGGGGCTGCGCGGCGAAGAACGCGGGGAGGTTGATCAGGACCGGTGAG
This sequence comes from Pseudonocardiaceae bacterium, assembly GCA_050699975.1. Classification (GTDB taxonomy): domain Bacteria; phylum Actinomycetota; class Actinomycetes; order Mycobacteriales; family Pseudonocardiaceae. The sequence goes on from JBOHGH010000132.1 coordinate 9,380, forward strand.
TGGGGACTCTGGGGACTCTGCGGGGGCGGGGACACACCGGCCGGGCGCCCCGTGGCCGACCCCCGGCGCGCTTGTCGGGCGGGGTCGCTACCGCCTACTGTCCGAAGTCGGCCGCGACGACCGCCGCTCCGTCCAGTTGTGGCGGGGCCGCGACCTGGTGCTGGACCGTGACGTCGCCCTGACCTTGTTCATCGGGGCACCGCAAGATCCCGGGGCACTCAGGCTCATCCGCGCGGCCGTAGCGCGCGCGCTGCGCTCGGCCCGTCTGGAGGCGGCCGGTGCCGCGCGGGTCCTCGATGTGCTGGAACCCGACGCCAAGTTTGGCCCGACCGTCGCGGTCGTGGTCGCGGAGTGGACCCGGGGTCGTGGGTTGGCCGAGCTGCTGGACGACGGGCTGCCACCGCCGTCGGTGGCGGCCGGCATCCTGGCCCCACTCGCGGGTGCGGTCGACACCGCACACAGCGCCGGCCTGATCCTCGGCTGTGACCATCCGTACCGGATCAGGGTGACCCCCGACCGGCAGGCGCGACTGGCGTTTCCTGGCCCCCTTCCGGTGAACGGGCCTCAAGACGACATCCGCGGCCTGGGCGCGATGCTGTACCTGCTGCTCACCGGTTACTGGCCGCTGCCTCATGGGCCGAGCAACCTGCCGACCGCCCCGCTGCAGCCGGACGGCACCCCGGCCAGCCCCACGACGCTTCGGCCCGGCGTGCCGGTGGATCTGTCCACCCTGGCGCTGCGCAGCCTCGCCGATCCGGGCACCGCCGGCGGTCTGCACACCGGCGCCGCCGTGCGACGGGTGCTCGAGCTCAACGTGGCCGACGCCGCCGATGCCGAACTGGCCTTGGCCGCCTCCCGCAAAGGTCGCCACAGTCGCGTCCGGCCGGCCGATCCGGAACGCGCCCGCCGGGAACGGCGGACGAAGCTGGGCCTGTCGATGGCGGTGCTGGCCGTCACCACGCTGCTGATCCTGGGCTACGCCGGCATGCAGGTGTTGTCGGTGTTCACCAACGCCGGGGGTACCCCACTGGTCGTCGCCGGTCCTTCGCCGGCCGAGCCGCCTGCGCCGCCGCTGGCAGCACTGTCCTCGGTCCGGGTCAAGAACTTGGCGGTCTATGACCCTTCTGGGAAGGGCCGCCCGGACCATCTGAGGGACGTTGGCAAGCTCCTCGACGGCAATCCGAACACCGCGTGGTCGACCGACTCCTACCGCCAGCAGTTCCCCATCTACAAGAAGGGGCTCGGCGTCATGCTGAGCTTCGAGCAGCCCGTCGCGGCCGCCTCGGTGACCGTGTTATCTCCCAGCCCGGGCACCGTGCTCGAAATACGCACCGCAGCGTCGCCGAGGGCGGAGCTAGCTGAGACCACCCTGGTCGGCACCGCCACCCTCGGTCCCGGCAGCACCCAGATCCCGCTGCGGTCCGTACCACCGACGCGATACCTGCTGGTGTGGATCACCGAACTGGCCGGCGGGGGAGATCGCAACCAGTCCAAACTCAGCGAGGTCGGGGTCCAGACCCGAGCCACCTGACCCCGGCGTGTCCGCTCCCCATGCGCGGTGTGTCCGCTCCCCGTGCGCGGTGTGTCGGCTCCCCGTGCGCGGTGTGTACGCCGCTGATGCACGGTGCGTCGGCGGCATGACCGTGACCGCCGACGCACCCGGTCCCGTGGAGACGGCATCATAACCGCCGTGAGTTCGGATGCCGACCTGATCGCGGCCCACGTTGCGGGGGATCCACTCGCGTTCACCGAGCTCGTGCGTCGGCACCGGGACCGGATGTGGGCCATCGCCCTGCGGACCCTGGGTGATCCCGATGAGGCCGCCGACGCAGTGCAGGACGCGTTCATCTCGGCGTTCCGCTCAGCCGCCGGATTTCGTGGCCAGGCCCAGGTGACCACCTGGTTGCATCGGATCGTGGTCAACGCCTGCCTGGACCGGATCCGCCGCAACCGGGCCCGCCCCACCTCGCCACTGCCTGACGCCGGCCCGGGCGAGCGGGCATTGACGCTGGACGCGGTGGCAGACCAGGAGTCCCGGCTGGCGGTCGACGACGCGCTGGGGTCACTACCCGTCGAACAACGTGCGGCCATCGTGCTGGTCGACATCGAGGGATACTCGGTGGCCGAGACCGCCCAGCTGTTGGGGGTAGCCGAGGGAACGGTCAAGAGCCGCTGTGCGCGCGGACGCGCCCGGCTGGCGGTGCTACTCGGACATCTGCGGAACCCCGATGCGAATGCAAACGTCTCATCTGGTGCGGTGGCCGTGCGCCCGCATCGAGAGGGGGGACGATGACCGGTACCGGAGACCCGGCACGCCCTGGCAACCCCTCGGCGCGGTCGCGGGAACAGCCGCCGGAGTGGTCGCTAGAGCTGCTCGCCGACCTGCACGCGGATGCGCTCACCGGGCGAGTGGCCGCTCGGTTGCGGCCGCGAGTGGCCCCGGATCCGCAGGCCCGCGCGGTGCTCGCGGCCCTGGACGCCACGGTAGCCGACCTGGCGGCGCTGCCAACACGGTGCCCGACCCGGATGCCCGACGCCGTGGCGCAACGACTCGACGCCGCGCTGGCTGTCGAGGCGCTGGCTGTCGAGATCCCGGGGGCTGACCGTCATCCCTCTCCTCGCCCTGCCCCGGCGCGGCCGCAGCCCCCGCACCGCCGTGCCGGGC
>JBOHGH010000133.1:0-12044 GCA_050699975.1 Pseudonocardiaceae bacterium
GTGCCGTCCGGGACTCCAAGGACCCGACCGGCACGGCCTTGATGTTCACCGCGACCGAGTGGGCCGCGTTCACCGCCGGAGTCCGCGGCGGCGAGTTCGGCTGACCGGCGGCAAGCGAACGGCCCTGCCCGAGGATGATCGTCCTAGGGCAGGGCCGTTCGTTGGTAACACCATGTAGGAACCAGTCAAAGACAAGGCTCGGCCGAGACCATGGATATTTGAAGTCAAAGAGGACGAAAATGTTCCTGGGGTGATGCGTATCAAGTTTTTGGATGAGGCGACTGACGACGAAATTCCTACCTATGACTTCTCTTATATTCAGGACATCAAGCGGGAGGGCCTAGCATGGGCTCTCGGCTGGCAGCTCCCGATAGGAGACATGCCAGAAGACGATGATGAGAAATCACCACAGGCTGGGGGTCAGTCGCACTCGGGGTAGTGGCCGTCGTGGTCGGTCGCCCCGACCAGCGGAAACGAAGATCCCGATTGCTGATAACCGCTTGTCAGGGGCCGGTTTCCACAAGATCGCCGGTAGTGGGCGAATCGGACACCACGGCTACGGTGGGTTCAGTACATAGAGCGTGACTTAGGTTGTTGGCCGGGGTGCTCAACCTGTCGAAGAGTGAGGCCAAGACCCGAGCCGAGCAGGCCGGGCTGCTCACCCCCGGCGATCGCTGACGGGAGAGGTCCTGCAGGCGTCGTTGCCGGCGACCGCCGCGGAACTGGCCGCCGGTTCGATCGGGCCTACCCACCTGCGGGTGATCACCGCGACGATGCGTCGAATCCCACCTGGCATGCACCCCGGTACTGCGGCCCAGGCTGAGGAGAACCTTGCCCACGCGGCGCGCCGGTTTGACCCCGCCGCGCTTGCCCGCATCGGCGAGCGCCTACTCGCCCACCTCGACCCCGACGGGAAAGCCCCGTCGGAGAGCCCGAGACCATGCGTGAACTGCGGGTCCGCACCGGCGCCGACGGCCCCGTCAGCCTCGCCGGGAAGCTGGATCCCGAAGGTGGCGCCCGCGTCATGGAAGTCCTGAACTCGCTTAACGGCCGCCGTCCACCCGTCGACGGGATCCCCGATATGCGCAGCGCGGCCGGCCGCAATGGCGATGCCCTCGTGGAGACCATGAGCTGCCTGCTGGACGAGGGCGAGTTGCCGAGTCGGGGTGGGCAACGCCCTCACCTGGTGCTCACTATGAAACTCACCGACCTCATCGACGGCCTCGGCACCGCCGTCCTCGACACCGGCGGGCAGCTGTCCGCTGCCGAAGCCCGCCGCCTCGCGTGCGATTCCTGCGTCGTGCCCATGGTGCTGGGTACTGACTCGATGCCGCTGGATGTCGGGCGCCACCACCGCCTGGCCACCGCCGCACTTCGCGACGCCCTCGCCCAACGCGGCAAAGGATGCGCCTTTCCCGGGTGCGGCCGCCCGCCCCGATATTGCCACGCCCACCATATTCGGAGCTGGCTCGACGGGGGCGCGACGAAACTGTGCAATATGTGCCTGTTGTGCGAGGCCCATCATGTCATCGTCCATCGCCAAGGATGGCATATCCGACTCGATTACCGCGGTCACCCCGAGTTCATCCCGCCGCAGACCGTGGACCCCACCAGAACACCGCTCCGCGACCCGCTTCGGCAGTGAACGCTGCTCAGTTCGGAATCTGCCTGCGGTAACGAGCGAGGTTATGACACTGATCGCTCAGGGGCCGTCGCATACCGCGCCTGCCCTGCTGCGGCGAGCGACACCCGGGCCAGCTCGTCCTCGTCTGACTCCGTAGATGATCATGTTCGGGTGGGCGGTAGGGAGCGGCTGCGGGTCTCTGCGCCATCATCACTCGACACTCGGACACAACCTATGTAGAGTTAATGGCTATGAGTGGGTTACGGATGACGGTGGCTGTCCAGGCGGTGCTGGGGGCGTTGCTTCAGCAGCCGGACACCGAGCTGTACGGCTTGGAGATCGTGAAGGCCAGCGGGCTGGAGCCGGGTACCATCTACCCGATCCTGCAACGGCTGCGTGGTGCCGGATGGGTCAGTGACCGGTGGGAGGATCCCGAGTCCGGCCACACCGAGGGCCGCCCCCCACGCCGCTACTACCGGCTTACCATGGACGGCCGCGCCCGCGCCGTCCACGCCCTGCAACGCAGCCGCGACCGCAGCGGCCTGAGCCAGCTGCTCACCCCACCCCTCGCGCCTGAGGTAGACCCAGCATGAGCCGCTTGAGCAGACCGACCGGCGTCGACGACGCCGTCGGCGGCGTCGGCGTCGGCGACGTCGTCGGCGTCGGCCTGGTCGGCCGAAGCCGCCGAGAGCGGCGGCGCGCCCCGACCCGCCCTAGCCTGGTCCCAGCGCCCAGGTCACTGCGGTGGGTACGTGGCCTGCTTCCCGGGGATGAGGGCACGGCCTGGTGGGCTGAGTTGGTATCCTGCCTTGCCGAGACCGCTGACAAGGTCGAGTGGCGCCGGTATGTGCGTAGCTATCGCCGCGGGGTGCCTCGGCTGATCTGGACCAGCTGGACTGAGCGCCTGCGTGCCTCGCGGCAACGGGAGTTGTTGTGAGCACCAAAAGGACCGACCCGGTCGGGGCGCAACCCACGGATCCACCTTGGGCGCGGTTGCTGTTCCTGCTGGTGCAGGGGCGCGACGGTCAGTGGTGGCGAGGGTTTGTGCTGATGGCACTCACCGGACTGCTGTTGGTTGGCGTGCTGGCAGTGTTGCCGGTCTTCGCGGGCTGGGTCGGTGGTGTTCTGGGCGTCGGATCGCTGACTGCTTTGGCCGTGGCTCGCCGCCGCGGTGCGCTACGAGGTCGTGAGTAAGCATTAAGTGCTATAACACTGTTACGCACTCACGGGGCGCGAAGCGCCTTGCGTCCGACGCCGCGGACTTCGAAGCCGACCCGGCGCAGCACGTCGGCATCGAGCAGGTTGCGGGTGTCGACCACGACGCGGCGCTCGACCAGATCGGCCAGCCGACCCCAGTCCAGCACCCGGAACTCGGGCCATTCGGTGAGCACCACCAGCGCAGCCGCGCCGGAGGCGACCTTGACCGGGTCATCGGTGACCTGCAGATCGTCGGTCATGCCGGGCACCGCAGCGGGCACTCCGGGGTCGTAACCGATCAGCTCAGCACCCTCGGCGGCCAGCAGCGCGGCCACCGTCAACGCCGGGGAGTCACGCAGATCGTCGGTACCGGCCTTGAAGGTCAGCCCTAGCAACCCCACCCGCTGCCCGGCCAGCGACCCGCCGACGGCGTCGCGGACCTTGTCGACCATCCGGTGGTGCTGGCGGGTGTTGGTATCCAGACTGGCCTGCAGCAGCCCGAAGTCGAAGTCCACTCCGGCGCAGACCTGCAACAGCGCATGGGTGTCCTTCGGCAGGCAGGACCCGCCCCAGCCCGGGCCCGGCTGCAGGAATGCCTGCCCGATCCGCCGGTCGTAGCCGATGCCCTCGGTGACGTCCAGCACGTCGGCCCCGAACCGCTCGCACAGCTCGGCGACAGCGTTGACGTAGGACAGCTTCATCGCCAGGAAGCAGTTCGCTGCGTACTTGACCATTTCCGCGCTGGCCGCATCCGTGAGCACCGTCGGCGCGCCCAGCCGGGCGTACAGCGCTGCGACCCGCTCGGCGGCGTCCTGGGCGTCGCAGCCAACCACGATTCGGTCGGGGTTGAGGAAATCCTCCACCGCCGAGCCCTCCCGCAGGAACTCCGGATTGCTGACCACCGCCACGTCGGGGCGGTCCAGCAACTGCGCAGTGCGCGCCGCGGTACCTACCGGCACGGTCGACTTGTTGACCACCACACAGCCCGGCTGCAGCAGTTCCCGGACCTCGGCGGTCACCGACTCCACCGCCGACAGATCCGCTGCGCCGCCCGAACCCATCGGAGTCTGCACACACAGGAACACCACCTCGGCTGCGTCGGGTCCCTGACCCACCGCAGCGGTGGCACTCACCACGAACCGCAACCGGCCGGCGGCGAGGCCCTCAGCCACCAGCTCGGCTAGCCCCGGCTCCAGGATCGACACCTCGCCACCGGACAGCCGGGCCACCTTGGCCTCGTCCACGTCGGCGCACACCACCCGATGGCCCAACGACGCCAGGCATGCCCCGGTGGTCAGGCCCACATATCCGGAGCCGATCACCGCGATCCGACGCACGAACATGTGTGCTCCCCTCACGCTGTGTTGACCATCTCATCGTGGCACACCGCAACCGGGATGCCCGGGTAGCGTGGCCACCTGGCGAATCTGAGGATGAATGCGGACGGGTCAGAGGTCGTCGGCGTAGGGCACGTCGTATACCTGCTCGGAACTCATCCACAGTCGCAGGGCACGAGTGGCGCGCACGTCGTCGGCGTTGTAGGTGAGCAGCCGCTCGCGCTGCGCCGGATCCGGCGCACCGCCGTCGAGCCCGACAGCGCCGGAGTACCAGCGCATCGAGTTCTCCCCGCTGGCTTCGGGATCGTGCCAGGAGAACCCGGCCGCCGGGGCGATCGTCTTGAGTCCTTTGCCGTGCGCGCACAGGAACTCGGTGCTGACCACCCCGTACAGGTCCACCCACTGGCCGGAGGAGATGAATTCCTGTATCTCGGCGACGGTCGGCACGCCGGGGGCACCGGCGAAGCGCTCCGCGGAGGAGAGCATCCAGCGGTTCTCCGCCTGCTCGTTGTAGCAGTAGGCGTGGAAGCTCAAGCCACGATGCGCGGCCCGGCCGCGGACGTCGGCCAGCCAGCACCAGAACGTGGCGAAGGACCGCGCCTCATCGTGGGTCGGCACCGGCTCCCAGGTGGCGAAAGCGCGGTAGCCGCCGGGCACCCCGATGTCGGAGCCGGACAGCAGGCATCCCCACAGGTAGGCCCCTGCCTCATCGAAGCTCTCCATGTCCACGTCCACCTCGACGTCAGCGCGCGGCACGGCGATGCGCTGGTTGCGCCGCACTAGCGTGAGGTCTCGCTGCCAGGCGCGAGCCAGCAGCACCGCGTCGCTCAAGGGCATCCCGACCATCGGCACCGGCGGGTCGCCCGCAGGGTCTAGCGCAGCGAGAGCGTCAACGGTGGACACCCCGGCCGCCCGCAGTGCGACCGTGTCCTCTCCACGCAACACCATGCTGACGTCCCGGGCCGCCCGCAGTGCCGGACCGCAGGTCGGCCACCACGGGCATGAGCGGCATTCGGTGACCCGGGACGGCAGAGCCAGCGGCTCCGCTTCGGTGGCCGCAGCGCGCGCCACCGCCAGCCGATCGGCGAACCGGGCGTCGTACTCGGCCATCGCGGTACGCCCGCCGGGCCAGGTGGGGGCGTCCAGGTCATGCCAGACCACCACGTCGGCATCCAGCCCGACGACACCGCCGGTGGCCCGACCACGGGGCGCCCTTCCGGCCGCCTGCAGCAGCCGGAAGGCGTGCGCCAGCCGCATCTGGTCCCGGGACTGCGGGCGGACCTTGCGCTGTGGATCGGTGCCGGCCGCGGGCAGGATGGGCTGGGTCAGCGGGCTGGTCCGGGCCCCGGAGCCGGGGTCGGTGACCTTGTGCCGAACGATGATCACCGGAAGGTAGCCACCGCGGTGCCGGACCAGCAGCTCGGCACCGCCGCGGCGCCCACCGGACGGGTCCGCCGGCAGCAGCCCGCCCCAGACGAACGGTGCGCCCTCGTTGAGCAGCGCCAGGGTGGCGGCCTGGCGCTCCGGGGCAGGCAGATCCGGCGGAACCTCCCTCCAGCCAGCGGCATGTTGCTGGGCCAGACCGTCGGCGACCCGGCGACGGTGCGCGACGGCATCGGCAATTCGCCGCTCCGTCGTGGGGTCCAGGGTTGCGCGTTCGGCGTCGACTGCTGCGGGGTCGTGCTCCAAGTGCACCCGGCGACGGCACCGGGTGACCACGCCCGCGTCAAGCAGCACTGCTGAGTCCACGGCGTCAGACTAGATCCAGGGACCGACAGATGCGCGTTCCCCCGGCGAGCTAGCCTGGCCGGGTGAGACACCTACTTGCCCTCATGGCGCTTGTGGGGTTGGCGCTGCTGGGTACCGGCGGCGCCGCGGCCGCGCACAACGAACTGATCGGCAGCGACCCTGCGGACGGCGCCGAGGTGGCGGCAGGCCCGGCACGGGTCAGCCTCACCTTCAACCTGCCCGTGCAGCATGGGTTCAGCACCGTGACCGTGACCGGGCCGGACGGCATCCAGTGGCAGGCCGGTGTCCCGACGGAGGCCGGCGCCGTGGTGTCGGCGCCGGTCCGTCCGCTGGGACCGGCCGGTCAGTACACGATCGCGTACCAGGTGCTCTCCGCCGACGGTCACCCGGTGCGCGGTGCGATCGGGTTCACCCTCAGCACCCCGGGCACGGGCGCCGCGGCCGCGTCGCCCCCGGCCGCGGACCGGTCCGGTATCGCCCCGCCCGCTACCGCCGCCCAAGCCGGGTCCGATGGCAACCCCGTGTGGCCGTGGTTGGCCGGGGCCGGTGCTCTGCTGGTGGTCGGTGTGGCGGTGGCGCTGCGGGTCGGCCGGTCCAGCTGAGGAGGTCGTCCAGCTGAGGAGCACGGGTCAGGACCACCCGGGTCGGACCACCCCGGTCATCCCAGCGGCTGCTCCACCGGAACCTGCCGCATTGCGTCGAGATCGGTGAGTGTGCGCTCGACGCGGTGTCGTAACTCGCGGCGGCTGATCCAGCCCCGCCCGTAGTACCGGTGTTCTTCGGCGAGCATCGCGAGTAGCGCGAGGGCCTCAGCAGGCCTCCCACGCTGCTGCTCCGGCAGCTGGCGGATGAACTCAAGTTCGGTGTCCACCAGGTGGTCCAAGTAGTCGGCTTCACGCCTCCCACTGCGGCGGCGCAGCGACTCGAAGAGGCTCCAGGCGCGCCGCGGCACGGCCTGGTGCCGGGGGATCCCGCTCGACTGTCTTGCCACCACACACCGCCCTGAGTAGTCCGGATGTGATGACCATCGCCGGACCGCCACCCAACGTTAGCCGCCAGACCGAATTACGGCGCCCTGTTCACCGGGAGTCCATATCACCGGGGGCGCAGCCGGGCTGCCGCCAGCAGGTCGGGGTCCACCCGCCGACGGCCCTCGGCGTGCACGATCCGGGTGAAGGGCACCATCAGCAGCGGCTGCTCGTCGCCGAGGACGTCGGAATAGACCGGATGGAAGCCTCGATGATCGAGACTCACCAGAAACTCGGCGCACAGCAGGCCCCGGCCGTCCAGGCATCCTGTGCCGTGCCATGGCAACAGTGTCGATCCACCGAGGTAGGAGAAACCACTGCAGCCCGGCCGGGAAGCCACGGTGGCAAGCCGGACGTGTGGCGGATAGTGCCGGGTGACCCACGCGGCGGCGTCGGCCAGGGAGGCAGCGAGGTAGTTGACGGAATCCTGCCACGCCGACGCGACCACCTCCCGCCGGGCTGAGGCGAGATCAGGCGACAGGTCCGGCTCGGCGTACCCGTCAGGCCAGGCGAGCACGTCACAGGCCCACTGGCGCGGGTCGGCCCCCGCCGGAGCCGGCACCGGCACCGAGTACACCAGCGAGGACAGGATGTCGCGAAATGATGGCAGGCCTGCAAGCAACCCGGCCGGCAGCGCTTCGGCCAGCCGCTGGTCGGCCTGGCCGGCACTGTCCAGCGACCGCGGGCTGGGGGCCAGCAGCGAGATCAGCTCGCGGAACGTGCGACGGTACTGCTCACGTTTTCCCCACCCCCGCGGGCCGAGCAGCCGTTCGACGTAGCAGGACTGGTCGAAGAACAGCACCGAGTGACCCAGCCCGACCAGTTGGGCGTAGCGCCGCAGCTGGCGGCGGTAGCGCCAGATCTCCGCTGAGGCGCGCGGTCGCGAGTAGCCACCGTCGTTGAGCACCACAATGCGTGCACCGGGCGGGTACAGCGCCGTGAAGGCTCCGTGCAGCTCCTTGAGCCGCAGCAGCGCCCCGAGCTCGGCCAGGTCCGGCCAGGGGCCGGCGGCCTTGAGGCCATTGTCGTGCTGCTTGAACGGGAAACCGCTGGCCAGGATCGTGACCGGTCGCCGAGCTTCGACGAACGGCGCGATCTGCGCCATCGCGGTATCCAGTGGGAAGCAGGAGCGTGAGCCCTTGAGAAACCGGGACCGAGTCAGGATCCGGTGCAGCCCCGCCACCACATCCCGCGGGTCGTGCGGTGACCAGCCACCCGTCACAGTGACCAGATGCGCCATGGCGTTGTCAGCGAGCCGGGCCGAGGCCGCCTCCGAGCTGGTCTGCAGAGCACTCAGCAGGGCTTGGACCTCTGCGCGGTCCAGCCGAACGGGCCTGCGGTCCACCCAGGTCGAGGTGCGCAGCAGATCCAGCGGCAGCCCGCGCAGCGACCGAGCGTGCGAGATGGTGACCGTCGTGGCGCCCCCGCCACCTGCACTGCCGCTTTCGGTCCGGGGCGGAACCAGCGCTCCCGCCCTCGGTGAGGGAGCCAACGACACAGGGCTCGACAGTAGACGCCCTGGTAGATCTACGCATCCCCCAGTTTCGCTGGCTCAGCGCCGGACGCTCGACCAGCGGTCGGACAGCCGCCCAGCCCGCAGGCTGGCCATCCGGCGGTCGAACTCCGCGTGCACGGCCGGCGAGGACCCAACCCGGGGGAATACTCCGGCGATCAACTTGAGGTCCCGGATACCGTGCAGCACCTCGAAGCCCTCCCAGCCCCGCACGTCGAACCCGTAGGTCTCGATGAAGTCGCGCTGGTGGGCGGCGGGTCTGCTGAACCGGACGTCCGATACCGCCACCGGGGTCAGGTCCCACTCCGGCGGCCCGATGGAGCACGAGTCGAAGTCGCACAGCACCGGACCGCTCGGTCCGGGGATGACGTTGCCCAGATGGGCATCGCCGTGCACCACGGCCGTAGGGAGCGCGAAGTTCAGCTCTGCGACGGCGGCGGCCAGCTCGGCACTGCGGTGCAGCAGGAAGTCGCGGTCGGCGCTGGACATCGAGGTGGTGTGCCGCATCCGATTGTCGAAATCGGTGAGTGGATCCCAGTTCGGCAGCGCCCGGCAGGGCTTCGGTACTGCGTGCACCGCCCGCAGCAGGCTGGCCAGGTTCGCACCGCCCGGCGGCGGACCGGTCGGCGGCACCGACTGCCACACGGTGGCGACGTACTCACCAGCGTGCACCGGCTGCCGGATACCGGGCAGCAACCGAATGGCCGGCACGTCGTGCTCGGCGAATACTGTCGCCGCGGCAACCGCCAGCTTGGCGCGCGGGACGTAGGAGGGCAAGGTGACCAACCGGACCACCACCGGATCCCGGGACAGCCGGAACACCGCGTTGTTGACGTTGCGCAGCAGCGTGGCCCCGGTGGGGTCCAGACCGAGTTCGGCACATACCGCCAGCAGTCCGCTGACGAGTCGCTGAGCACGGGGGAGGGTTGAGAGGGCCGTCACGGCAGCCTGCCTCATACCCCGCGGAACTGCCGGATCAGCACAGAGAGATGACGGGCATCTGCATTGCTGGACCGTCGCCCCGCCTCGATCTCCAACGGTTTCAGCCGGTCAGCCACCCGCGTCGACTTCAGCCCGGTGGCCAGCGACAGGGCATCCCGACCGATCCGGACACCGTGGTCGACGTCGCCCTGGCGAAGATGGTTGGTGGCCAGCGCAGTGAGCATGAACGTCCGGCTACGGCTCATCGACTCGTCATATTGGGTCAGGGACTGGTTGAGCGCAGGGATCGCGACGGCCGCATGCTTCACATCGATTGCCGAGAGCACGGTGTGCACGGTTCCGATCATCGCGTTCAGGTCGGTCTGGTTGTAGAACCGGGCCCAGTCCGGCACCTCGGTGAGATCGGCCCGGGCCAGCTCGTCCCGGGATCGGCCGAGCAGCTTCTTGGCCTGGACGTCGTCGTCCATCATCGCGTAGGCCCACGCCTCGTTACCGCACAGCACCGCGACAGCCAGCTCCGATCCGGAGTCCTGCGCGGCGATCTGGCCCAGCTGAAACCACTTGAGTGCGTCGTTCGGCGCTTCGTGGTGCAGGTAAATCCGGCCGATTCGGTACATGATGTTGGACATCAGGCCTGAGTCGCCGGACTGCTTGGCGAATTCCAGGGCGGTGGCGAAATGGCTGCGGGAAGAGTCCAGCAACCCCACGTCGAAGGTGGTCCACCCGGCCAGGTTCTGCAGATCGCCCAGCGCCCGGAACAGCCGCGTCCGGACCACCTCCTTGCCCGAGGCGGACAGCAGTCGCTGTGCCCAGGACAGTTGGGCGACGACCGCGTCACGGCACGCGCCGCCACCGAACTGATAGTCCAGGGCGCGCATAGCCCTGGTCGCTGCCTCAACTTGCTTGACATCGGTCATACCGATGTTGCTGGGGGCCGGCGTCTGGGAAGGGCTGGGCAACCACTTCCCACTGTCGGCCCCGAGCACAGCGGTGCCGAACATCACGGCAGCTCCGTGCGACAGGAGCTTCCGGCGTTTCACCGACTCATCCTCCTCAACCAGCGCGTCGTCGGGTGGTCCGACCATGCTCGTCGCAGTCGCGTCGTCGTAGGCCAGACCCATGTACCCCCGCGGGATACCTAGACCGTCAGAAATTCGCGCAAGCACGTCGTAGGCCATGACCTGGCGGCCCTTGAGGATCTCCGAGACCTCGGACTGCGACTGCCCGGTCAACGCAGCGATTTGCCGTTGCGAAATACCGACCCGTCGGAGCAACCTGTAAAGGGAGCTGATGTCGCGATCCACCAGCACCCGCTTCATGTCTGCTTCCTCCCAAACCTCGGAAGACAGCGGGTGGTCCTGCGGGCCGGTCACGTTCATCTCGCCCCCTTAGCCGTCCGACGGGCGACGCATGCAGCGTAGGCATGCTCGTAGTGGCTGGTGAAGTGCACTTCGGCAATGCTGATCGGTGCCACCGATCAGTTTGTGCCGTTCACCGTCATAGCACTGCCGATCGGCGCAGCGCAGGGTCATAACGGGTTTAGTACCCGGGACTATGTGCGTGTGAGGTTGCGGGACCGGGCCGCGTGTGAGCGGAAAAACCCGATGCGCGGCCGGGAAGGTGGCGAGGTGGACCGGGTTCTGGGCCAGATCCTCCGGCAGGCGGTGTGGGACCGGCTCGACATGCTCGACGAGCTGGCGAGCAGCGCCGATAATGGGTCGCTGCTGTCGGTGGCGCGAAGCGAGCTGCCGCGTCTGACCTACGGGTGGCGTGCTCTCCTCGCTACCCACGCTCCGGATCTTCGAGGCCGCTGTCAGGAGTGCTCGAGCCGTTGGCGCCCTCGCGCGTCGCCGTGCAGCGTGTGGCGGGCCGCCCACGAGCACCTCGTCTCCGCCGAGGCTGTGCCTCAGGCTTCGCTGCCTCAGGTTTCGCTGTCCCCTCCCGTTCCTGCGGGAGTGGCGTAGCTGCACTCGACGCTACCTCAACTCCATAGAGCTGGCGGTTCATCGCCTTCGTGGTCCTCCCCCCACCCACGAGGGCTTGAGCAGCCGCCAAGTGGCCGGTGATCCGGCGAACGTCCGTGCCCCCGACCGCGATGTCGAAGGATCACCGGCCACACCACATCCGTTCCCATAACTTCATAGCTCCTACAACTCCACACAGCCTGGACCCACCCCGCTCCCCACCGAGTGGAGTGCCGCGCCGGTGGCACCGTCGTTGCCTGACCGACCGCCACCGCGAACGTTGGTCCGATGACTGCCGGATCCCACCGCCCGGCGCCCCGGTTTCGAATCGCCTGGTTCGAAAGCGAGGGCACCGCAGGCCCGGGAGATCCCCCATCCGGCGCCGGACGCGTGCAGCGCAGGCACCCTAATGGGGCGGGGCCGTTCGAGAGGAACGGTCCCGCCCCGCAATTCATTCGTTCTGCTCGATGACTCAATTGCACCGCCCGTCGACGCCGGGCAGTTCGGTCCGCATCCTCAGTGCACGCCACCACGCCGGATCTTCCACTTCGATCAGCGGCCGCGCCGTTGCGTCGAGTGGACACCCGATCGGGTGATTGTGCATACGGCATCCTTTTGGTAGGGATCACGCCGCCGCACTGGCCACCCACGGCGATGTTCCACGGTCAGCGCCCGAGCATCCTCGGAGAC
>JBOHGH010000134.1:0-11781 GCA_050699975.1 Pseudonocardiaceae bacterium
GTCGATGGCCGGCCTGTTCGCATTGATCGGGCCGTCGATCGGAGGGCTCGCGGTGCGGCACCGGGCACACCGGCTGGTGCAGACGCTGGGTGTGCTGGGGATGGCCGCCGGGCTCGGAGGGCTGGCACTGTCCGGTGGTGACTCGTTGTCGATCGTGCTCGCCATCGCCGTGATGGGCGTCGGCGCAGCGGCGGTGGCGGTGGCGGCTCCTACCTTCATCCTGGGCACCGATCTGCCCGCGGGCACCCAGGAACGGCAGTTGACCTGGCTGCAACTCAACCTTGACCTGGGCAAGATTGCCGGAGGGCTGATACTCGGCGTGATGGCAACGGTGAGACTGCCATTCGATACCCAGTTCCGGGTCGGCGGGATTGTGATCGGTCTGCTCGGTGTGCTCGTGTGGATGACCAGTCGCTCCGCGGCTGCCCGGATCCGCCAACCGGAGGCTGATCCCGTCGCAACCACCGAACCGTCGCGCACCGTGGTACCCCTGAAGACGCTGCTGCTGCTGTCACTGTTCGGTGTCCCGGTGGTTGTCCACTTGTTGGGCAGCATGACCGTGCTGGAGACGCAGATCTCGACGATGCTGATGGTGTCCGGGCTGGTAGGCATCGGCCTGTACTTCCTTACCGGCCGCTGGATGGCGCGGTCCAGCCCCAGCCTGATCTGGGCGACCGGCCACGCCCTGCGCGGAGTCGGGGGAATCGTCCTGGGAGTGCTCGGTCTTGTGCGTGGGATGCCCCACCTCGTCGTGTTGGCCGCGTTCCTGGTGTTGGAGTCGCTTCCCGCGGTCGTGTGGATCGCCCAGGCTCGGACGGCAGCGCAGTTCGTCCCCAGGGCACCCTTCCCGGCGGCACCGCTGTCCAGGGCAACCGCGGTGGCCGCTGAAGTGGCCAGATCCTCCCGACATTGTGTGCCAGCCGGACGGCTGGATCAGCAGGAAAACACCCGGCTTGCCTACGTCAGGCCGAGTAACTGAGATCACGTGTCGGAGGAGTAGCTGCGCTGAAACAGGGTGAAGAGAACGGCAAGTGAGGGCACGACCAAGGCCGCGCCGACCACAAGGCTGATCAGCATCGCGCGCAGCGTGGTCGCGGGCGCGGCGGCAGCGTGCACGGTGAGTGCGGGTTGCAGGAGGTAGGGATACTGGGCGACGGCCCATCCCCAGATGACGGTGATGACCGCCAGGGCGGCCGCCACCCGTGCCAAGCCGGTTCGTCTGTTCATCAGCAGCACGATCGAGCCGATCCCACCCGCCGCGGAGGCCACGATGAGCGGGAGCCCACGCGAGATGAGGCCGTTGAACAGTAGCGGTGCGTCCGCGCGAAGCACGGCAATACCGACCAGTGCGATACCGCCGAGGAGCGCAGCTGTGGCGATGGCACGGGTGCGGAAGTACTCGAAAAGAAACCTGTCGCGGTGTTGTTGGGCATCGAAGCACAGGTACACCGCAGCGAGGTAGGCACACACGCCCACTGCAATGACCCCGCCGAGTATCGAGGTGGGGTTGAGCCAGCTGGTGATCACATCGCCGGCGGCGATACCCGGGGGGACCCGTCCCGAGGCGACGGCGCCGGCGATAGTGCCCAGGAAGAACGGGGTGGCCACCGAGGAGAATGCGAACAAGGCCCCGAAAAACCGCTGAACTGCGAGTTGGTCGACCGAGTGACGGAATGCGAACGCCGACCCGCGGGCGATCATGCCCAGCGCGGCCAGCGTGAGGGGGATGTAGAGGGTGGAGGCGATCGCTGCGAACACCGGCGGGAAGCTGGTCCAGAGCACCACCAGCACGAAGATCAGCCAGACGTGGTTTGCCTCCCAGACCGGGCCGATGGAATGTTCGATGTGCCGCCGCGGTGAGCGCCCCCGCTTGGTGCCCCCGGCCAGGAGGTCCCAGAATCCGCCGCCGAAATCGGCACCGCCGAACAGGGCGTAGGCCGTGAGGCCGACCCACATGATCGCCAACACGGCCTCGGCCGCGGTCACAATGCCGCCTCCGTTCCTCCGGCTCGCCGCTCCTGCGGCTCCGGCTCCTGCGGGGCGATCGAGGTCTCGGAGTGTGCTCCGGCGAGGCGGCGCAGCACGTACACCGTCATGACGGTGAGTACGAGGTAGACCGCCAGCACGAGGTAGAAGCCATACCGCAGGCCGGGCGCGGTGCTCACCGCGTCGCGGGTCAGCTGGATCTCGTAAACGATCCAGGGCTGCCGGCCCACCTCGGTGGCTACCCACCCGGCTTCCAGCGCGATCACCGCCGCCAGCCCGGACAGGGCGACGGCACGCAGGAACCAGGGAGTACCCGGGATGTCGCGGCGTCGCCACCAGGCCCAGGCCAGCCAGGCCGCCAGCGCCAGCAACGCGAAGCCGATGCCGACCATCAGGTTATAGGACAGATGTGTGACGTTCACCGGCGGACGCAGCTCCGGCGGTACCCGGTCCAGGCCGGCCACGAAGCCGTCCGGGTCACGGTGGACCAGCAACGACAGCCCGTACGGGATCTCGATCGCGCCGACGAGCCTGTCGTCGAGGTAGATCCCGCCCAACGACAGCGGCGCCCCGGTACCCGACTGGTAGCGACCCTCCAGCGCCGCCAGCTTCGCCGGTTGGTGCTTGGCCACCACATTGGCGATCCAGTCACCGACCACGATCTGGATCGGTGCGGTGACTGCGGCGACGGTCAACGGCACGAGCAGGCCGAGCCGGTGATAGCGGCTGCGGCGGCCCCGGAGCATGCCGACCGCGTACACCGACGCGACGCCGAAACCGGTGACCATGACCGCGGCGAGGATCATGTGCACGGACTGCGAGGCGGTGGAAGGGTTGAACATCGCCACCCACGGGTCGGTGTTCACGACCTGCCCATCGCGGATCTCGAAGCCGGTCGGGGTGTTCATCCACCCGTTCGCCGCCACCACGAAGAACGCCCCTGCTATCCCGGAGGCGATCATGGGCAGGCCGGTCAGCATATGGATCCGTGGCGGCAACCGGTTCCACCCGTACAGGTAGATCCCGAGGAAGATCGCCTCGATGAAGAACGCGAACGCCTCCAGGGTGAACGGGAACCCGTAGATCTGCCCGAACCGCTCCATCAGCCCCGGCCAGAGCATCCCCATCTCGAAGGACAAGATCGTGCCCGACACCGCACCCACTGCGAACAACACACCCATCGCTTTGGCCCAGGTGTGCGCCAGCGCCGCCATGTCCTGGTCCCCGCTGCGGTGCGCGCGCCACTCGGCGAACAGCACCATCGCGGGGAACCCCACCCCGAAGCAGGCCACCACGATGTGCCAGCCCAACGACAGCGCCATCTGCATCCGGGCGTGGAGCAGGTCCGGCGACGCAGCGTGAGCGAGCACACCAGTCATTCCGCTCGTCCCGAGGGCTTCCATTCGCGACCCCCTTCGCGCTGCGCGGCGCCCATCTGCTCCACCACTGCCGAGTGTAACGCTGGATACTGAACCACGGGTCGAGTGGCGCCCCTGGCGTCGGAGTCGGTTGCGCCCCACCCATACACTCAGCGCCGGTAACCGATGATCAGTGAAGAAACTACAAAGAGGGGCGCGAACATGCTGGTCGAATGGCTCGGGTCCGAATTACTGACATACGCACTGGGCAAAAGCATCAGCAGCCTGTTGAAACGTGATCCCGTCGCCAAGGCGATGAGAACGGTGATAACCGACGCGATCGACCGCACCACTCACGATGTGACCACCGACGAGACCGTCCGCTTCGCGTTGCGGGACTTGCTGTCCCAGCCGCGCCGCGACGACCACCCGGTACCCGGCGCGGTGGTTCCGGTGTCGGGCACCGCCGACAACCAGACGCTGGCCGCTGCCATCGGCTGGTGGGTCGAGATGGTCAACGTCCGGGTGGCCGACCATCCGGAGCCGCTCACGGCGTTCCAGCAACTGGGTGTCGACGCCGAGCAGGTGACCGCCCGGCTGGAGGTCCATGTCCGCGAAGAGATCGCGCGACTGGGCGGGCCTGGAGGTCCACTAGAGAGACTGCATGACCGGCTGGTGACCGCCGATCGTCACGCCCAGCACATGGACGCGCTCGCCGAGGCACGGGCCGGGCTACGACACATTGCCGAACGGCTTGACAAACCGCTCACCCCCGACTGGCAGTCCGGCGACCTGTTCGCGTTGCCGCCGGCCAGCCCCTTGGCCGGCCGCGAGAACGATATGGCCGCGCTCATGGCTCACGTCACGTCACACCGTCCGGAACGCGGCCATCCACTGGTGATCGTCATTCACGGAATGCCCGGAGTCGGCAAGACCAGCCTGGCGACCGCGCTGGCCTGGCGGCTGAGCCAGGCGGACGGCTCGGACGTACCGTTCGTGGAACTGCACGGTTGGGCGCTGGGCGCCGACGGTGCTCCGGCACCACCGGCCGATCCCGGGTCCGTCCTGGGCGAACTGCTGGTGGCGTGCGGCGTCACCGGCGGCGACATGGTGACATCAACGCAGATGCGCGCCACCATGTGGCGTTCCGAGGTCGCCCGGCACGGCTTCCCGGCGATCATTTTGGATAATGCTCGCAATGCCGATCAGGTCCGCGCGTTGCTGCCCAACAACGGCCACTGCGTGGTGATCGTAACCAGTCGGATCCGGCTGACAGATCTGGACGGCAAGGAACACCGCTGTCAGCCGCTTGTGGATGCGGCGACCGCCACGCTGCTGGCAACGGCGCGCGAGGACAGCGACCAGGCCGCCATCGCGCAGCTGGTGACGTTGACGGCCGGGCTGCCGCTGGCCAACGACATCGTGCTGGCGGCGTTGCGTCGCCACGAGGACCTGCCGATGTCCTTTGTCGCCGATGAATTTGCCAGCGTCTGGGACGGCCGCGGCGCGTCTGACGACTCGTCACCGTTGCAGCCGGTGGCACTGCCAGTGTGGGCGGCTTTCGAGCTGTCCTACCGGCGGCTGCAGGACCCGGAACGGCGCTCGCTGTGCCTGTTGGCGCGCCAGCCCGGCCGGGCGATCACCACCTTCGGGCTGGCGGCGCTGCTGGACATTCCCGAGACCCGAGCGGGATTCCTGTTGTCCGAGCTCGCGGCGGCCAACCTCATCGAACGGCGGCAGGGAGCGCACTGGCGTTTCCACGATCTGATCGCCGCGTACGTTTCCCGCCGGGCACTGTCTGATCTGGACGAACAGGTCTGGTCGGCTGCCTCGCGACGACTGGTGACCCACCAGGTGGCCATGTCGTCGACCATCAACAGGAACCTTCCGGAGCTACGCATTGACGACAGCCGGGCCGCAGGAGTGTCACCGTCGGGGCAGTCCGCTAAACGCTGGCTGCTGACCGAACGTGAGAATCTCACCGCCACGCTGGACGCATTGTCCGCAACAGACGACGAGCGGCTGCTCGCCCAGCTAGTGATCATCGCGAGCCGAATCGGGCCGGCGCTGTGGCGTTACAGCTTCACCGACGACGCGGAACTGTGCCACGAGCACGCGCTGGCCATTACCAGGCGGATCGGCGATCGGTCAGGCGAGGCAGCCAGCCTGCTGGGTCTGGGTTACGTCGCCCGCATTCGCGACCGTTACGAGGCGGCCGAGGACCTTTACGGGCCGGCATTTCAGCTGTTTCACGACGTCGGTGACCGGCCGGGTGCGGCCGAGAGCCTCACCGAGCTCGGGCATATCGCGCGACTCGACGAACGCTACGACGTAGCGGTCGCCCGGTTCGAACAGGCGCGAAACCTGTACCGAGATCTCGACGACCAGCGAGGCGAAGCCGACTGCCTGATCGGGCTGGGTGAGGTCGCGCTGCTGCACGGGGAGATCGCCGAGTCCCGTGACCACTACACCGTCGCGCTGGGCTACTGCCAGGAAGCCGCCGATCGCGGCGGCGAGGCAGACTGCTGGTGGGGGCTGGGCGAGGTGGCTCGGACCGAGGGTCTGGTCGCGACCGCCTCCGAGCACTGCCAGCGAGCGTTGCGCCTGAACCGGGATCTCGGCCACCGGCTCGGTGAAGCCGACACCCTGCGCGGGCTCGGCGAGATCGCCAGAATGGACGGCCAACTCGCCCACTCCCGGGAACTACTGGAGCAGGCGGTGCTGCTGCATCGCACCATCGGCGACCGGATGGGCGAGGCGGATGGGCTGCGATCGCTGGGACAGACCCACGCCGACGGCGGCGACCGCGATGCCGCGCACGCCAGCTGGGAGCAGGCGGCACTGATCTATCAGGACATCGGCTCGACGATGGCGACGACGGTTCGCCGGTCGATCGCCGAGCTGACCGCTGATGATTCCCGTAGTACCGGTAGCCACCGGTAGCGTGGTCGAGGTGTCGATCAGCGCTACGGATTTCCAGATCTCCACCGATCAACAGCGTCTGGATGTGGATTGGCTTCACAACCGGCTGTCGACGGACACCTACTGGGCACCCGGCCGTCCCCGTGAGCGCGTGGAGAAGGCAGTCGCCAATTCCACTTGCTACGGTGTCTACCACCCGGACGGGCACCAAGTGGCGTTCGCCCGGCTGGTCACCGATCACACGGTGTTCGCGTGGCTGGGTGATATGTATGTCGACCGGAGCGTGCGGGGCATCGGGATCGCCAAGCGTCTCGTCGGCCGGATCATGGACGACTTCGAGCCGCTTGCGCCGAATGATTCTGTCCACTGTCGATGCCCATGGGTTGTATCGGCAGTTCGGGTTCGCCGATCCGGAGCCTGACGAATGGATGCAGAAGCTGTGGCCCGACAACCCATAGCTGAGGCACCGGCTCTGCTCTTTCCGCGCGCACCGGGTAAGGCTGTGGAATGGATCTGAGCGGGACGGTGGCCGTCGTGACCGGCGCAGGCGGCTGTCTCGGCGGCGGTATCGCCCGCGCGCTCGCGTCAGCTGGCGCGGCGGTCGTCGTGCACTACCGGAGCAGCGCCGAGTCGGCCGCCGGAGTGGTCGCGGACATCGTCGCCGGGGGTGGGCGGTCGCTGTCGGCCCAGTGCGACGTGACCGACCCCGATGGCTGCGCCGGCCTGATGGCCGCGGCCGTCGAGGCGTTCGGCCGGCTGGATACCGTGGTGGCAAACGCCGGGATACAGCCGGTTGCCGAGCTCGCGACGATGACGGTGGCACAGTGGCGCGAGGTCGTGGACACCAACCTGACCGGGAGCTTCGCGACGGTCCAGGCCGCCGCAGCGGCAATGGTCGAGCGGGGTGGTGGCGGGGCGATCATCCTGATCGGGTCTATCGAGGGCACGCAGCCGGGCTGGTCGCACGCGCATTACTGCGCGTCGAAGGCGGCAATGATCCACTTCGCCCGCGCTGCGGCGTTGGAGTACGGCCGGGACGGCATCCGGGTCAACAGCGTCTCCCCCGGGCTGATCTGGCGCGACGGCCTGGACCGCGACTGGCCGGAGGGTGTCGCGCGATTCCGCCACGCGGCGCCATTGGGGCGGCTCGGCAGGGCGGCCGACGTCGGCAACGCCTGCGTGTTCCTGGCCTCCTCAATGGCCGAGTGGATCACCGGACAGGATCTCGTGGTCGACGGCGGGGTCTCGGCACACCCGACTTGGTAGCCCATCAGCGCCGCCCACGACCACACTGAGTGCGCCGAGCTGGACCTGAGAGCTGCTCGAGGCCGCACGGGAGCTCTCCCGTCGAACTCGGCGCAGGGAGAGCGGTCAGGTCCGGGTCAAGGCACGAATCTGGGGTGCTGCGTGCGGCCAGCCCGCGAGCAGCTCGACACGCCGACCAAGGCGGAAGGCCGACCAGTCGAACGCCGGGGCCATGGTGGTACCCGCCAGTGTCCACTCGCCGAGCGGGCTGGAGCCCTGCCACACCCCCGCGGGCACGACAACCTGCGGCCGTGCTCCCCGCGCAAAGTCCGGCCCGAGGACCGGCCGCTCGACCTGCCCGCCCGGGTGCAGCAACAACAGCCCTAACGGCGATCCGGCGTACCAGTGGTAGGTCTCCACGCCGTCAAGCGCGTGCAGCGCCGAGAAGTCCGGCGCGAGCAGCATGAAGTAGATCATCGAGCAGTGCGCGTCGACGTAGGTCCGGCGGAAGAGGCCACCCTCCCCCGGCAGCCGCTCCAGCCCGAGCAATCGGGCGATCCGCTCCCCCTCGGCGCGGGCGCTCACGGCTGTTGATCAGCCCGGAGCAGCACCGTTGCCGACATACCGGGCACCCTAGACGTGTGCCTCACCATCACCGCCGTGCGCAGCCCAGCACGGATGACATGTTCGACGGGAACGGCAGCAACTCGCGTTCCATTACCCTATGTAGCTCGCAGGGAACCAAGGGTCCACTAGTTGCGTATCCACAATGCTGCATCTGGGTGGAATTTCTCAACCCCTTTAGTCCCATCTACCTCCCTTGTTGAGATCAGCCTCAGCCGTGTCATCGAGCACACCTAATGGGTTGAGGGAGGGTGTAGTACAAGGAGGCAGGCCCACTGGCTGAAGGAGGGTCACGATGCTCTACGCCAAGTGGTATGAAGTCGTTATTGTGATCTTTGTGTTGCTGTGGCTGTTGGGGCAGGTAGGGGGACAAGGCTCCGGGTTCTAGGGCCGCTAAGAACGCCGAGGTCGCAGCGCTAGGTTTGCTCCCGCCGGAGCCCCCGGGGAGCCACCCCGGGGCGTACACCTCGGCGACGAGGTCGTCCTCGGTGACCTGGGCCCGCCAGCTGCCGCGCGGACCTCTTAATCCCCTTTATTCCCCCGCGTGGACCTTCTGAAGTGCGGCGATGTCGAGCTTGGTCATCGCGAGCATCGCCTCGGTGGTCCGCTTCGCCTTCTCCGGGTCCGGGTCGCTGATCATGTCGATGAGCACGGTGGGGATGACCTGCCAGGACAGCCCGTACTTGTCCTTCAACCAGCCACAGGCGACTTCCTCGCCACCCTCGGAGAGCTTGCTCCAGTAGTAGTCCACCTCGTCCTGGTCATTGCAGTGGATCTGGAACGAGATGGCCTCGTTGAACGTGAACTGCGGCCCGCCGTTCAGGGCGACGAACTTCTGACCGTTGAGCTCGAACTCGACAGCCAGAACTGTGCCTGCGGGACCCGGCCCGGCCTCGGTGTAGCGGCCGACTCTTCCGATCTTGGAGTCCTTGAAGATCGAGAGGTAGTGGTTCGCCGCCTCTTCGGCTTGCCCGTCGAACCACAGGCACGTGGTGAATCCGTCGGTGGTCATCGGTGCTCCTTACACGTGAATGTGTTGTACCCGTACTGACCGATCTCGTGCCGCCAACTCATCGGTGGCTGGCAGAACGGCAGTCGTAGTCGGTCGGCGCGTGCTTGAACACGGACAGCTCTCCCGCGTCACTCGCCGCGAGCAGCGCGCCTGGCGAGTGCTCATCTTTCTACGGGCAGGGCGCCGAGTGGCACGCGCTGGGCACCCAGCTCACGCAGTTCCTCGACCTCCGGCACACCCCCGTACCCACTCAACACCGCGATCAACTCATC
The DNA here is from genome assembly GCA_050699975.1 of Pseudonocardiaceae bacterium. GTDB lineage: Bacteria > Actinomycetota > Actinomycetes > Mycobacteriales > Pseudonocardiaceae. The sequence continues at coordinate 9,420 of JBOHGH010000134.1, forward strand.
AGCCCGCCAGGCGTTCGACGGCACAAGCTCGTTCGACTCCAGCGCGAGCACACCCCAGTGCGCGGCTTCATCGGGTCGCCCAAGCCGGGCCAACACCAACCCCAGATCGAGGTGCGCTGTCGCTACCCGGCGGCGCTGCCCACCCGCCCCGGAGCGCGCCGCAGCGTGCCGGGCGTAATCCTCCGCCGCCGGGTCCCCAAGCCACGCCAGCGCGGTTGCCGTGTACAGCTCCAGCTTGTCGCCGTCGAAGTAGAAATGGTGATCCGCCGGCCGGTCGCGCGCCTGCCGCTCCGACGCAGCCGAGCATCGGCGCAACGCCGCCCACACCCGCGGACCATCACCGAGACGGGCGGCTGCTCGCGCGGTCTGCATAGCCATCTGGGGAGCTGCAGAACTGCCCAGCGGAGCGACGGCCTCCCCTGCCGCGGCCAGCGTCGCGGCGCGCGCCCAGTCCTGGTCAATCAGCGCGACCCAGGTGTCAACCTCGCCCGCCCACGCGCCGATCTCATCGTGCTCGGCTTCCCGGCCAAGCGACCTGGCGGCCCTGCGCACAGCGTCCGCAACGCCCCGCTGCCCGAGGTCCACGTGCAGCGTCGCCGCGAACAGCGCGAGCCACCCGGCCGCGACGAGCAGCCGGCGTCGTTGGGCGAGAGTGGACCGGCCGTCCAGCAGGGAACCGACCTGGCGGGCACGGGCGCGCACATCGCGCAGCAACTCAGCGGGTGGCGCGCGGGTGTAGGCCCGGGCCAGCTCTTCCACGCTCAGATCCATCAGCTCCAGCGTGGTCGGCCCGACGTCACTGGCCTCAGCGCGGGCCGCGAGCTCCAGCAGCTCCGTGGGCTGCCCGTTATCGCCACCAATGCCCCGCGCGGGCGGCACCCGGTCCGAAGCCTCCCAAGTGGCCAGCAGCACCCCATCCGCGCACAGCGCGGTATCCACAGCCCGGGCCACGGTCACCGTCGGCCATCGCTCGCCCCGCTCCAGGCGATGCACGTACCCCCGGTTCACATGTGCCCTCGCGGCCAGGTCAGCCAGGGAGTAGCCGGCGTCGGCGGGCCAGCTCGGCGGCGAAGTCCGCGCGCTCCATCCACCCCTCCCGCCACCGTCGCCTGCAACGACTCTCCCATCCCAGGCGACACTAGTACCCTGGCGGCTGTTCCACCGTCGCGCGACGGTAAGCCCGTGAGCGACCCCAGCGACAGCAAGAGGCGCGTGATCCACGCCACCTGCACGTTGCACCGTGGACCGGTGGGATTCGCCAACCTCGTGGTGCGCCAGCTCAACGGACTGATCGAGCTTGACCCGCACGCCGTCGGCGCCTGCGTGCTGCTGCTGGACGAAGACGGCGCCCGGAGCCTGCACGAGGCGCTTGGCGACTGGCTCGGGTAGCCGAACGGCCCGCCGGTTTCAAGATCGGTGAACGGGTGCTCAATAATAGTCGCGCGTATCCTCGCGCTGGGAGTGCATGCAGCGCACACCGCCGGGGACCGACCCACCGCGGCCAATCTCGTGTCGACCCTGTCCTACCAGGTAGCGAGTCTCGACGACCCACACGAGGCCGTCCTGCTGGCCCGCAGCGCCGCCACCGGCGCCCGAGAGCACGCCAGCACCACCACCCGCGCGCTGCTCGGAGAGCGGGTCGCCTGGGCGCACGCGCGGGCCGGCCAGGCCCGGCACACCGAGCGGGCACTGTCCGCCGTGGATACCGACTACGACCGGCGCCGCCCCGCTGATGATCCGGAATGGGTCTACTGGCTCGACGAGAACGAGATCACGGTCATGGCCGGGCGCTGCTATGTCGAACTCGGTCAGCCCGAGCGGGCGATCCCGCTGTTGACCGGCGTGCTGGCGCGCTACGACAAACGTCATGCACGCGAGTCCGCCCTCTACACGTCATGGCTCGCCGAAGCACACGTCCAAGCCGGGGATGTCGAACACGCCGCGGCACTCGCCGAGCACACCCTGGAACTGTCCAACTCGACGAGTTCGTCCCGCGGGGACGACCGGGTCACGCTGCTCTCCCAGCGCCTCGCCCCGTACCGGGCGGTCCGCGCCGTGCGCGACTTCCTTGACCACGAAGCGGAGAGACGCACGGTTGGGTAGCCCAACGACAACGGCCCCCAGGGCAATTCCACGGGGGCCGTCTGTCGCTGGCCGCCGTGCCGTGCGCGTCGACGCGGGGTAGGTCAGCGGCAACAGAATCTCACGCTGAGTCGGGCTCCCGGTGCGCCACGCCGAGGTCCGCGGCGGCCACCCGCCAGTGCCGCCGGACCGGCCTCCACAACCCGCCGAAAATGCGGGCGGGCCACCAGCCACATCTTGCGCGCCCGGTCGAACTCCGGGCGGGTGCCCGGTGTTCGAC